>JAEWVM010000190.1 GCA_023396615.1 Spirochaetota bacterium
GGTGTAAGTGTCTGGGGGTTTGCTGATTCGGATAAATGGATTTCTCCCGGCGGAGCAAAAGACGGAGACAGCATTCTGATGACAAAAGGACCTTCAATCGAAGCTTCTTCACTGCTTGCGATATTAAAGCAAGATATACTAAGAGGAAGGATATCAGATGAAAATATTGAAAAGCTTATCGGACGTTCAAATGAGATAACAGTCGTGAAGGATGCTCTTCTGGCTTTTGAAACAGGTGAAGTCAGTGCAATGCATGATGCGACTGAAGGCGGTGTAGTCGGCGGACTATGGGAAATGGCACGTTCATCTGGTCTTCCGGTGTTTGCGGATTTTGACAGAGTTGATATTCCTGAGGATATTTTTTCAATTTCAAAAGAGCTGAATTTTAATCCATGGGAAGCGATCAGCGAAGGAACTCTTCTCGCTGCAGTAAAACCGGGTAAAGAGAAAAAAGTCATGGAATTACTGAAAGCAAATGGAATAGAAAGCTGGATATTGGGAAGGTTTGATTCATCTCTTAAAAGAAATACTTTCAGACAAAAAAACATTGAGTCTGAGCTTATTTGCCCGGAAGAAGACCCTTTCTGGAAACTCTTTTTTGGCGAATAATGAAACCTGCATTTTTATAATCATTTTCGTTATTGACTGATAAGGCGGAATTCATTTATTTATAAATGAGGAAAGATATGAATACAAATAAAGCGGTATTTTCAAGTATTTTGATTATGGTTTTAATTCTATGTTCGTGCGGAGGACTGACAAGAGAGGATTTTAAAGACAGCACCGATGCAAGTGTTTCTGAAAAGATATTATCTCTTGCATCTCTTTCCCCGAGCGGTCACAATACTCAACCATGGACAGTAAGAATAGTATCGGAAGATAAATGGATTATAGGATGGGATAAGAATAGAGCTCTTACGGCTGTTGATCCGGGAAACAGGGAGCTGATTATTTCGCTTGGTGCTTTTTGCGAGGCGGTAAAAATTGCTTCTGAAAAATACGGATTTACAGCTGAAATAAAGACAATTGCAAAAGGTAATTTTGATAATGAGATTGCTGAAATTACTTTTTCTAACTCGGGTGCGAGTGACAAAAATGCAAAACTTCTTGAAAGAAGAAGAATTGTCAGAAAGGGGCATTTGTCTAAGCCGTTGAGTGCAGAAGATAAAGATAAGTTAAAACAGGATATTTCTTCAGAAGTATATTTTTTCGATAGAGAAAGTGAAGAGGGCAAGATTATTGAGAAAGCTGTTCTTGAATCTAACATGGTTCAAACGAAGAGAGAAGATGCTGTAAAAGAGCTGGCGGATTGGATCCGCTGGTCGGATGAAGAGATAAAAAATAAAAGAGACGGACTTACTCCCTCTGGAATGGAGATCGGCGGGCTAGCTAATTTGTTTGTAAGAAATTTCTATTCAAGAGAAGATGCACTTACTGAATCATTCAGGGAATCTTCAATGAAAGCCGTAAAAGAACATCTTTCTTCATATGGCACATGGATAATTATTACAACAAAGAAAGAAACTCCGACAATTTTAATGACTGCGGGGGCTGATTTCTTAAAAATAGGAATTGCAGGCATTGAGGAAAAAATAGTTTTGCATCCTATGACTCAGCCGATTGAAGAGGATGAGTTTAAATTACGTCTTAAAGAAGCTCTTCCGGTAAAAGGAGAAATTCAGTTTATATTAAGAAGCGGCTATGTCGAAGAATACCCTTTGCCAGTAAGCGTACGTATGGAAGCTAAACAAGTTATCAGAAAATAATTATTCATCAGAAGCGTTTCTCATGTTTACTGCATGTTTGTAATATTCTACCGGCGGCGGAGAAATCTCTTCATTTTTAATGATGAGTTTTCTCGCCCATCTTCTTTCTGCATGTTCGCAAACATCTTTGATATTTCTGCCTGAAAGACCTTCGCTTTTGTCTCCCAGCAGATGCAGTTCTTCTTCATTTAAATGAACTGCATAATTAGCAAAAATTGCTGAACGTTCCTTTGAATTCGGAAGAGGAAAAAAAACAGATTGATCAAATCTGCTGATTAGTGCGGAGTCGAGATCGTGTTTTCGGTTTGTTGCTCCGATTGTGATTGTGTTTGATGCTGATTCAATTCCGTCTAACTTTCTTAAAAGTACTGATAAAATCCGTCTAGTTGCTTCAAACATATTCTGATCGCGGCTTCCGGCCAAAGAGTCTATTTCATCAAGAAAAAGAATACAGCTGCCAAGCTCTTCGCATAAATCAAATATTTTGGAAAGATTTTGAGAACTTTGTCCGTACCATTTTGACATTATAGATTCAACCGGAAGATATACCAGAGGAATTCTAACATCTCCTGCTATGACTCGGGCTATAGTTGTTTTTCCGACTCCCGGAGGACCCTCGAAAAGTATAGCTCTTGGTCTGTTTGACTCAAATGTTCGGCGCGTTATTTTTGAAATAGAGTCATATACCTCGGGGTTTTTAAGAGGCATGATTATTGATTCGCGTATTGTCTTTTTAACTTCTTCGTAACCGGCAATGTAATTCCATCCGATTTCCTGATTGTCTTTATATACCGAAGCGCCAAGTCTAGTGAGTAGGACTGAAGGATCTGCATCAAGGGCAGAAGCGAAAAATAAGCGGTATATCTCGATTGTTAAATTTATTTCTTCCTGTGACAAATTTCCTTTTCTGTTGACCTCAATCTTGAAAGCGGAAAGACCTGAAATCTCAATTTTATAATTATCTAACATGTTTTCTGTAGTGAACATGTTTTTATTCATTGCCTGGAATGCGTAATAACCGTCACCAAAAGAATGTATCCGGATATTTTCAAGATGGGTTTTCATAAGACTTATAATTGAAAGAATCTTTGACTCACTTAAAGACGGAACAGAAAAAGATATAATTGTTCCTCCTTTTTCGAAAGAAATTTTCGGCGGATAAGCGGCCTTGTGTTCAACGAGAAACGCGGTTTCTTTTTCAATCTGCTCTTTTACTTTATCAAAAGAAATTTCCATAAAAATACCCTTTCTAACTTATCGGCAGATTTTAGTTTATTTCAGCATTGATTTCTTGACAGTTCGGCGGAATGAATTTGGATTTGATTAAAGACGGAGGATATATGGTTCGATTGGGTTCGCCTTTTGGAAAAAGTTCAACAAAAATGCTTCTTCTGGGTTCGGGTGAGCTTGGAAAAGAAGTTGTAATTGAAGCCATGCGTCTTGGGATTTATGTGATAGCCTGCGACAGATATGAAAAGGCTCCTGCGATGCAAATTGCAAATGATTTCAGAGTATTCAATATGCTTGATGAGAAAGCCCTGAAAGAAACAGTTTATGAAATCAAACCTGATTTTATTGTGCCGGAGATTGAGGCAATTGCTACTGATGCTCTTATTGAACTTGAAAAAGAAGGTTTCCGTGTTATTCCAAATGCGAACGCGGCAAAGTTAACTATGAACAGAGAAGGTATCAGATGTCTTGCCGCTGAAAAACTTAATCTTAAAACTTCTCCTTATCGTTTTGCAGATAATTACTCTTCTTTTATAAGCTCAGTTAAAGAGATAGGTCTTCCATGTGTTGTAAAGCCGATAATGAGTTCATCAGGAAAAGGACAAAGTGTCATTAAAACTGAAGACGATATACAAAAAGCCTGGGATTATTCTCAGTCAGGAAGCCGTTCAGGCGCCGGCAAGGTTATTGTTGAAGCGTTTGTTGATTTTGATTATGAAATAACTCTATTAACAGTCCGACATAAAGACGGAACTTCTTTTCTCGAGCCGATTGGACATGTGCAGACTGAAGGCGATTACCGAGAATCATGGCAGCCTCAACCGATGGAACCGGAAGTTCTTGAAAAATCAAGAGTTGTTGCAAAAGCAATAACTGATGAAATCGGGGGTTTCGGTATTTTCGGGGTAGAATTGTTTATAAAAGGAAATGATGTTTATTTCAGCGAAGTGTCTCCTCGTCCGCATGATACAGGAATGGTCACAATGATTTCTCAAAACATGTCAGAGTTTGAGCTTCATCTTCGGGCTGTATTAGGTTTGCCAATCCCTAATATCCGTCAATACGGGCCTGCCGCATCGGCTGCTTTGTTGGTTTACGGCGATTCAAAAAATGTGACATTTGAAAATATTGATTCGGCATTGTCTTTTCCCGATACTTCTCTGAAGTTATTCGGAAAACCTGAAGTTAACGGACATAGAAGAATGGGAGTTGCGCTTGCACTCGGAGATTCGATAGAGCAAGCGCGGGAAAAGGCAAGAAAAGTCAGAGATTCGGTAAAAACCATTCTGTAATCAGAATGGATAACGTATCCCTGCATTGAAAATGAAACCTGACATGTCTATTTCTATGTCATCAGAATTTTTTAGTTTTGCAGAACGATAGCCGGTTTCAGCAAGGAATTGTATTTTCGATTCTTTTGCAGGAGAAAAAGAAGCGCCTATTGCAAGCTGCCATGTAAAGCCGCCGAAAAAATCTGCTTTGCTTTTGCCGGAAGAATTTTCATAAGTCAGAAGCATTGGAGAATATCCAAGACCTATGTTGAAATAAGGCATAACTCCATGTAATTTTTCTTTTAGGTTAAATAGTCTTATCTGAGCGCTTCCCAAAATTGGAAACATATATGCATCGGTATCTTTAACTTTCGATCCGTCTATTCCTGATTCGGTAGTAATACCATCCAGTCTTTGTCTCCAGCGTATCCAGTAAAAAGACGGATCAATTCCAAGAGCAAAAAAGGGATCTAATTCCAAATAATAAGAAAAGTTTAGCTGAAGACCGAATCTTCCGGGATCTTTGGCATGAGAAGTTCCAATTTTTCCGTCAACAACTGATTTATCCTCAGCTGAAAGATTGAGCATCATTGTGAGCATTATAAAGGCTAATATATATTTTTTCATTTCTTCACCTCTATAAGAAGCATAAAAATATTTTAAAGAGTGTCAATAATATTAATGGATAAAAAAAACCGGCATAGCCGGTTTTTTATCTTTCATTCAATGGAATATATTTTTGAGGCGGGAGAACATATTTATAAGCTGGTCTCATAATTCTTCCGCCGCTTACAATTTCTTCTATCAGATGCGAAGCCCATCCAGCTATGCGAGCCATAGCAAAAATCGGAGTATGAAGATCAGGGTGAATTCCTAGCATATCATATACAAAACCTGAATAAAAATCAATGTTTGCACAGATGACCTTTGATCCTTTTTCTTCTTCGAATACTATTTTTCCGAGTCTTTCAACTTCTTCATAAAGTGTAAATTCCTCTTCTCTTCCTTTCTCTTTTGCGAGTTCTTTAGCTTTTGCTTTGAGAAGAATTGCTCTCGGATCGGAAAGAGAATACACAGCATGACCCATTCCGTAAATTAAACCGGTTCTATCGAAAGCTTCTTTGCGGAAAATCTTTCTGATGTATTCCTTTAATGCGGATTCGTTAGAGACTTCTTTAACATTTGTCATTATGTCCTGCATCATCATGGATACAGAGTGATTTGCTCCACCGTGTTTAGGTCCTTTCAAAGAACCGACAGCGGCCCCAATTGATGAATAAGTATCCGTATCTGTAGACGCGACAACATGAACTGTAAAAGTAGAATTATTCCCTCCTCCGTGTTCTGCATGAAGAACAAGAGCTAGGTCAAGAATTTCTGCTTCTGTACGCGAATATTCCTTGTTGGGTCTTACTATGCTCAGGAAGTTTTCGGCGGTAGATAGATTTTCCTGCTGATTATGAATATAAAGAGAGGTTCCTTCAAAGTAGTGCTGTTTTGCCTGAAAGCCGTATGCCACAAGAACGGGAAAGCGGGCAATCAGTTCTATGCACTGTCTGAGAACGTTTTTAATTGAACGGTCTTCGGGATTCTCGTCATATGAATACAATGTAAGAACGGAGCGTGCAATTTTGTTCATGATGTCTTTGCTTGGAGCTCGGAATATCATGTTTTCTTTGAATCCTTCCGGAAGTTCTCTATTCTTAGCGATTGAGTCTGAAAAATCTTTGAGTTCATCTTTTTCGGGAAGATAACCAAACATCAATAAAAAAGCAGTTTCTTCAAAGCCGAAACGCTTTTCATTCTGAAATCCTACAGTAAGATCTTTTACATCTATTCCTCTGTAACGGAGACGGCCTTCAACCGGAGAAGCTTCACCTTCGTCGACTACATAACCATGAACATCTCCGACCCCTGTTAAACCTACAAGAACACCGCTTCCGTCGGAATTTCGGAGACCGCGTTTGACGTTATACCGCGAGTATAGATCCGGGTCGATTTTGCTGGCAATAAGTTTGTTTGCCCATTCTTCAATTCTTATCATGGTGAATTCACCTCCGAAATATTTGATGTCACTGGAAATTGAAAGGGATTATTTGACAAGCATATAATAAATAAAAAAAAGCAGTAATAAAGATTTTAAAACACAAAATTTGTATGTTGAAAGAATAGAACAATTAAGACAGTTCGTAATTATTGAATATTCGCAGGTGTTTTAAATAAACAAGAAAGAAGATTAAGCAGTTTCATAATAAATTGCAGAAAAAGCTCTTCCCGCGAAATAAACGACGGGAAGAGCAGAGGGGGCTTAAATAATGTTTAAAAGTTTTTCTGTTTCACAAATTTCGGCAAAAGCTTCGTGTAAAGAAGCGGCAAATGAGGCATTAACTGCTGAAGCGGGAATACTGGTTTCGCCGAACTTAAGATCACAGGCGGCACAAGCATCATATGCAAGAACGCATTCATAACCGTAATCTTTTGCCGCTCTAATGGTAGAGTCTATTGAAAGATGACTCATCATTCCGCAAAAAATTAGTTTAGAAATATCATTTGAATATAATATTTCATCAAAATCTGTTCCTTTAAATGCATTTGAAGAATTTTTAATTAGTATTTCTTCTCCTTCAAGCGGTGCAACGGAAGGATGTATTTCCGCTCCTGCAGAATCCGGAAGACAGAAAGAAAATCCGGAATCTTTTGATAGTTGTTTAACATGAATGACTTTCATGTTGTTTTTTCTGGCGGCCGAAAGAAGCTTTGATGCATTTGAGGAAGCTTCTTCTGAGCCGAATAATTCTTTTTTTCCGCCTGGAAAAAAATCTTTTTGAATATCTACTAAAACCAACGCTGTCTTCATAAAAATCTCCTTTGAACTGATACAATTATGATTCAATAATATATTGTTTGTTTCATTTATTTTTTATAAAAGAAGAAATCTGATAAAAGTTTAGATTAATATTATAAAAGCAATATTAAATACTTCTTAATTAGAATCCTTCATTATCGCTTTCCCGGTTTCCTCCAGTAATCTGCGGACAAATTCTTCTGATCCGTCTATATGCCCGTTAAATACGAAATCTGCCAGTCCATGCGAGAAAATGGCCATTTTAAGATAAGCATCTTTTATTTTCTTTTTAGAATATCCTGAATACTCTTCGGAATGTGAAACTTTCTCTACGGCAATATCCGCAAAAGCATCAACTTCTTTCAGATTTACAAACTTCGCACCTTCATGCTTTATTATGTTATAATATTCTTTATTATTTCTTACAAAAGAAATTAAATTGAGTCCTATGCTTAGAAACTGATTAGCATCGGGTCTTTTTTTATATAATTCATCTGTAAATATCTTCATAATTGTCTTGATAACTTCTTTTTTTAATTCATCAACGGATTCAAAATACGAATATATCGGACGGCTTGAAACAGAAAGCCTGTCAGCTAATTCTCTCGCGGTTATAGCAGATAATCCTTTTTCTTCAGCTATTCGTACTGCCGTTTGTATTATCTCTTCCTTTGTAAATTTGGGTTTTGGCGGCATATTTTCTCCCTACACACCGAAAAACATAATACGCAACACATGTTGCGCAACATGTGTTGCGTGTCAATTACTTTTTCATTTTGTATTGACGATTGAATTTTGTTTGGCTTAATGCAATTATAAATCATAATGAAAATTAGATATAAAGAATTACTTAAATCAGACTATGATGCGTCATTTTCCCTCTGGCAAAAAACTGAAGGAATGAGTATCACAAGAGCGGATACTTTGGAAGAATTCGATTCATTTATAAAATTGAACCGCGGGCTTAGTTATGGTGCTTTTATCGAGGATCAGTTGATAGGAACCGTTTTATGCGGAACAGACGGAAGAAGAGGCTATATTTATCATCTTGCCGTAGAAAAGGAATACCGGAGAATGAAAATCGGCGTTAAATTAGTATCATTATCTATTGAAGCGCTCAGGATAAAAGGAATTGAGAAATGTCATATATTTGTATTTAAAAACAATGAATCCGGAAATAATTTTTGGGAAAAATCAGGATGGAAAAAAAGAAATGATATCAATGTTTTTTCATTCGAGTGATGATTTTTTGATATTATTTTCGGCACGTAATCTGTTTTCTTCTGCTGAATAATCATCTGTCGATGAAAGAAAAACTGAATAATCTTTATTGTATTTTGCGTTAACCGTTTTGAAAAAATGTCTCATGGTTTTTTCGGCACAGGTAAACATGTCATTATAATTATTTCCGGCGGTAGCGATAATTATACCGGTCTTGTTTTTTATAAACTCATTACGTTTTTGCATTTCCCAGAAAAGCTGAGAACGGTCTATAAATAATTTTAATTGAGCGGGAACTGTTGAAAAGTAAAGAGGAAAAGAAACGGTTATAACATCGGCTTCCCTGATTAGATTATAATATTCTTTCATAATGTCGTCAATTGAGCATTCAGCAGTTTTAGAGCAAAAAGAACAAGCAGAACAAGGACTTGGAGATATTTTGGAAAGAAATATTTCGTCTGCTTTGATATTTGGAAAATATTTATTAACTAAAAGTTTGTGAGCATAGCCCGAAAGAGAATCCTCTCTCGGGCTGGAGTATATAGAAAGAAGTTTAATCTTTGATGCGTCCAAAAATCATTCTGCCGGCTGTTGTCTGCAGGACTGAAGTAACTGTTACTTCAACCTCTGAATGCATTTTTTTTCGTCCATTCTCAACTACAACCATTGTTCCGTCTTCAAGGTATCCTATCGCCTGGTTCTGATCTTTTCCTTCTTTAACAAGGCTGACTTTCATTTCTTCACCGGGAAGAACAACCGGTTTGAGAGAATTTGCCAGCAGATTAATGTTGAGAACGTGAACACCGTGGAATTCCGCTACTTTATTGAGGTTAAAGTCATTTGTCACTACTTTTGCATTCATGACTTTTGCCAGTTTAACAAGTTTTGAATCAACTTCAGGAATATCCGGAAAATCCATATCCGAAATTTTTACTTTTATTGACTGATCTTTCTGCATTTTGTTAAGAATATCCAGACCTCTACGGCCTCTGTTTCTTTTGATTGAGTCCGCGGAATCTGCAATCATCTGAAGTTCATTCAAAACAAAATTAGGAATTACAAGAACTCCTTCAACGAAACCGGTATCGCATATGTCGGCTATTCGTCCGTCAATTATAACGGATGTATCAAGAATCTTATAAGAAATAGTTCCGTCACTTCCGCCTTCTTTTGAAGGAATGATTCTGTCAAAAAGGGCAAAATCTTCATTCTTGACAGCCATAAAAATCATAGAGGCAAAACCGAAGATATAGACTATATAAAATCTGAGAATGCCGATAACTCTGCCGCTAAGAGGAAGTTCTACAGCTGAAAGAGAAACAGACACTACCAATCCGGCAATTAATCCGCATAGCAGTCCAACTGCAGAAGAAAAAAGAATACGGGCAGAAAAAGAATGCGAAACATATTCAATTACAATAAGAAAAACTAATGAAATAATACCGCCGATTCCTGAAGCTATTGCCGCATAAAACGGCGAATAGACAGAAAAAAACAAATACGCGAAAGACATTCCTATTACTACGAAAAGAAATCTGTATAACTTAATCATTCCAACTCCTTTCAATTCGGGCTCAGTGCTTCTGATACAACGTTCCCGGCTTCTTCAATATCAATACTTTTTGCGAGAGCTATTTCGTGGATAAGAAGATTGTAAGCGTTCTCATAAAGCTTTCTTTCCATAATTGAAAGTTCTTTTTCTCTTCCGCGGCGGTAAAGATCTCTTGCTACTTTAGAAACTTCATAGATTGATCCGCTTTTAATCTTGTCTATGTTGTTCTGGTAGCGAAGTTTCCAGTCGTCTTCTCTTTCTGTTTCGCCTTGAGAAATAATTGTGAGAACTTTTTTAACTTCATTTTTTGAAATAATCGGACGAAGTCCAACCTGATCGGCATTTTTAACAGGAATCATAACTTTCATGCCGTTATTTATAATGGTCATTATGTAAAATTCAAGTTTTTGTCCTAAGACTTCTTTTTTCTCAATTGCCTCGATTATTCCGACACCGTGCATAGGGTAAACCAGTTTATCGCCCTGTTTATACATCAACATTCTCCTGATATTAATCTGATAATGCTCCCGAGCGTCTATTTCCGCCCGAAAGACCTTCTTTCTCGAGATATTTCTCGAGTATTGATTTCATTTTTCCATGACTGCCGTCACACCATTCTTTAGGTCCGCCGCCTTTTACACTGATATCGCCTGAAAGCTCTTTGCAGTTAGGTCCCGGGATTTTTCCAGTATAGGCGCAGAATCCGATTTTGACAATTCCATCCGGTTCAGGCGGAAATTGTCTGCTAGGCATTCCGTTATAAATATCTTTCATGTACATTCCCCAGATCGGAGCTGCAACATTTGATCCGGCCTGACCTCGACCGAGCGTCATGAAAGGTTTATCGTATCCAACCCATACGACAGTAACAACTGCCGGAGTGAATCCGCAAAACCAAGCATCTGCGAAACTTGTAGTTGATCCGGTTTTACCAGCGGCAGGTTCATGAAAGTCGCAATCTCCTCTTATGGTTGATGCAGCGGTTCCTGCGTCAACAACACTTTGCATCAAAGAACGCATTACATAAGCTACATCTTTTCCAATTATCTGTATTGTATTCTCTTTTTCTTTAATTGCAAGAATATTAGCAACTTCCTCTTCAATATTTGCAATTTCGTTTTCGTCCCGGTCAAGAACGTATCGTATTGCAAATGGAATGACGTCTCTGCCTTCGTTTGCATAAATAGCATATCCCTGAGCCATTTCGAAAGGTGTTATTTCCGCCGTACCCAAAGCAAGAGAAGGATTTGCCCCCAATCGCGAAGGCGGAATTTTGAGCATTTTAGCAGCGTAATCGATTATTCTTTCAGGACCAACCATGTCATAAATTCGTACTGAAACAGTATTTATCGAAGCGGCTAATGCTCTTCTTACACGTACCATTCCTGAGAAATCACCTGAATAGTTATCCGGTGACCATGTTTCTCCGTCTGCTGCAATATTCAGAAGAGGGGCGTCTGATATACCTGTCCCGGGATTTATAACACGGGACTCAATTCCTGCTCCGTAAATAAACGGTTTGAACGAAGAGCCCGGCTGACGGCGGGCCTGAACCGCACGGTTAAACTGATTGTCGACTGAAAAATCAGAGCCTCCGACCATCGAAATAATGTAACCTGTTGACGGATCAAGTGAAACAAGAGCTCCCTGTACCTTCAATGAAGATGAAATACTCAAAGCTGTTCCGGTACGGAATATTTCTGCTGTCTTATTGAGGTTTGCAGAATCGCTGAAAAAGGTAAGTATATCCATTTCATCGATTTCATCATCTATGATTTTTTTACGGAGAATAGTCTCTATATCATTTTTAATAAGTACAGTCGGAAGACTGAAAATTGTTCTCAGTGTATAATAGGTTCCGAAAAGACCCCTGTCAACACCGCCGTTGGAATAGCTGTTTGCTCTGGATGAAATTATATCCTGGCGTTCAACACCTTCTTCAAGATATTTTTGTGCCGCGAATTGTTTTTTCAGATCAAGAGTAGTATAAACGATGAGACCGTCTTCGTAAACTGCTTCTCTGCCGAATCTGCTTTCAAGAATCTGTCTGACATAATCAACAAAATGAGGAGCGTTATTTTGAATCTTTGTGTAAGCCGTTTTTGTCGGAAATTCCATCAAAATAGAATCTATGTATTTCGGCCAGAATTCTTCATAAATCTTATCGGCATATTCTCTTGTGAGATATCCTTCGCTGACCATTCTTCCTAATATGTCAGGATTCTTGTCGTAAGCATTGTGCGGATTATCAAGCGGTGAATATCTGCCGGGAGCAGACGGAAGCGCTGCGAGAACTGAAGCTTCTGCTGCCGTAAGATATTTTGCTTCTTTGTTGAAGAATAGTTTTGATGCGGCGTTAAGTCCGTAACACCCGTGCCCGAGATAAATCTGGTTAAAATACATTTCAAGAATTTCGTTTTTTGAAAAATATTTTTCAATTTGAAGGGTGAGTATTGCTTCAAGTATTTTTCTTGAGAACTTCTTTTCTCCCTGTGTGAAGAGTCTCTTTGCAAGCTGCTGCGTAATTGTAGATCCGCCCTGTTTTATACGGCCGGCGAGAACATTTTTTGCCATCGCGCGGGTTATTGCAAGAGGATTTATTCCGAAGTGT
Organism: Spirochaetota bacterium; assembly: GCA_023396615.1. GTDB lineage: Bacteria > Spirochaetota > UBA4802 > UBA4802 > JAFGJZ01 > JAKJGA01. Next base: position 12,497 of record JAEWVM010000190.1, read on the forward strand.
TCATAGAATTCCTGGTCTTCGGTTGCGAGAAATGCGTTTACAGCTGCTTTCGGTACGTCGTCAAAGTCGACAATATCGCGCTGTTCTTTGAATATTTCGGCTATCAGTTCACCGTTTACATCATATACTCTGGTGGGAACCGACGGCTGAAATTTTTTAAGGTTCTGAAGTCCCGAAAAATTCTTAACTTCAGAAACAATGTATCCGAAAAAAACTCCGCCTAAAATAGTAATGAGACAGAGAAAAGAGTAAATCTTTTTCTCCGGTTTTGAAAAGTGCTGTTCCATTTGAAAATCCTGTAAATATTAAGTTAGCCGTTTAAAATGCTGAGTTATCTTCTTTTGCGTGATACTTTTCCGAAAATATAGAAAAGAATTCCGAAAACTATGATAATTGCTGCAGCATAAATAACTATCCAAAAAAGTGTTATAGCTATTGAAAAAATTGCCGGAATTATGTATTTCAAAAGTACATAAACCAGAACAGCAAGTCCGGTGAGAGTGAGAATATTTTTAAATTTCATTTTAACCCTCTATTTCGCTTTTGCTGTGAGATAAAATTTCATTTTTACGCCTCGACGCCAGACATCAAGTTCTATTTTAGCTCCGGCACCTGCACGTTCTATTTCACTGACTAAAAGATTTGCGCTGGTAATTTTCTTGCCGTTAACACCGAAAACAATGTCTCCTCTCATAAGTCCGGCGTTCTGAGCCGGACCGCCGTCAACAACGCTGTCTACGACAACTCCGTAATTGTAATTCCATCTGTTTTGAACTGCAACTTCTTTTGTTAGAGGCGCCAGAGATATTCCGATAAAGCCTTTCTGATAGCTTCTCTGTTTTTTCAGTGATTCGAGATTTTCTTTTAATATGTTTACCGGAATTGCAAAACCCAGCCCTACAGAGCCTCCGCTTTGAGAGAAAATCATGCGGTTAATTCCGATAACTTCTCCTCTGATGTTTATCAGAGGGCCGCCTGAATTTCCGCGGTTAATCGACGCATCGGTCTGAAGATAAGGAATTCCTTCTTCGTCGATGTTTGTTCGTCCGACCGCGCTGATGTTTCCGACTGTGAAACTCTTTGATAATCCGTAGGGATTTCCGATCGCGATTGCCCAGTCTCCGACTTTAACAGTAGAAGAATCTGAAAAGAAAACCGGTTTAAATTTTTTGGAAGCATTAACTTTGAGAATCGCAAGATCCTTGTGTTCGTCGTAGCCTTTGACTTCGGCAGAATATTCCTTGTCTTCTATTACAGCAGTAATCTTGTCGACCACCTGTCTTCCGTCCGGAGAAATGACATGGAAATTCGTGCAGATGAATCCGTCTTCAGAAATGATGAATCCGGTTCCCAGACCGGTTCGTTTCTGTTCGGTAGGAATGTTGAAAAATTCACTCCACATGTCTCGGGGAATGCGGACAGTCTGTTCGGTATAAATTGAAACTACTCTGCTTTCATAAAGCTCGTATATCTTACGGAAAACATCCTGCATTTCCGACATTTTTACAACATCAGAATCGCTCTTTATAGGTGAATCTCCGTTTGTTATTCCAAATGCGTTTTGATCATTGCTCTGTGCGCAGCAAAAGTAATTCGCAGACAAAATTCCGACAAAAGCCGCTATCGAAATAAAAGTCTTTTTACTCTTCATCATAAGTCAAACTCTCGCTATTTTCTTTCCGCTCATGACTGCTTTTTTAAGCAGTTCTGAAGCATTAGGTTTAGTTCCTGATACATAGGCAACTGTAGAGAAAACATCTTTCAGTCCGTTTGAGTGAAAAAAAGAATTGAGGTAAGCGCTGAATTTTTCGATAGCCCCGAGAGCAGCCGCTCCGACAGGAGATACGGATTTTGCATTAACGGCGAAGATGAATCCTCCGTTCTGTTTTTTTACTATTTCCGGAATAAAATATTTAACGAGGCAGATTGTTCCGTCAACCGATGATGATATTTCTTTTTCGACTTCATCAAATGACATGTCGATTATATCTTTTCCGTCATGGAGATCGATATTTATCAGAATATAATCTGCCATTTCAAATTGTTTTTTGTAAAGAAGGACTGCATGAGCGATTTCTTCTTTGGAAGAAAGGTCGCATTTGTAGCCGTAATTTCTGATTCTTAAATTGCCGAGTTCTCTTTCAAGCTCTATAAGTTCGTTTTTGTCAGAATGAAAAATTCCGACATTTGCTCTGTCTTTTGCGACATCGAGAGCGAAATTTCTCGATAGACCGGTAGCGCCGGCAATAAGTACGTTTTTGTTAAAAAAAGTTATCATCTACCCCTCTCACTTTTTAAAATAATCATCTTCAGGAACGTAAGCTCTTTCTCTTTCTGTTTTTATTTCTTTTTCGAGGATTCTGCGGTAATCAAAAGACCCGTCCGAATTAATATTATTCAGATCGACCTTGTTAATTTCTTTTTTTTCCGAACAGGATAAAAAAGAAAGAGAGATGCTGAGAATTAATATCAATTTTAACATGACTGTCTTTTGGACGCTAAACCCCACGTCAATGATAGTTTAACGCGAATGAGACGCAAGCATAAAACTTGGGGCTTTTCAATTTTGACTGAATAATATGGAGCCCTTTATAAATAGAAAAAGCCGTTAAATCTAACGGCTTTTTGATAAATTAGAAGTTTTAAAGTAATGTGTTAGTAATTGATTATTTTTGCCTGACGAACGGGGAGAACCCATAGATCAGAATCTTTTGAATTATGTAAAACAGCTTGGGCAACTGTATTATAAAATCTTGCCTGACTGGATGAAGATGTTGAATGATTAGATGTCCATATCCATTTACCAGACGCCACTACGAATAAACCGGATTCGTTAAGCCATGTAATGTCCGCTTTTCCGAAATTACTTAATGTTTCGATTTCCTTTGCATTCGGAACAGTCCAGTCATCAAATCCGTAATTGTCGATAATACCTGTGTTCATATTTTCGTTAATATATTCAAGAGTTGGAATCCATCCTTTCTTAGCGTATATCTGATTATTGACCCACATTAGAGACGTCATATTGTCGATAACTGTCCCTTCTATATTAGAATGAAAACGTGGAATCGGCCAAGTAATTCCTTTTTCTAAATCACCATCATCTCCAAATCCAGGGGTAAGATTATAAGATTCAATTTGCCCTGTTTTGGGTAAATTTTTTGATTCACCCGAAACAGCCCAAGCATATAGAGTTTCGTTGGTTCCGTCTATCGAAAAAACACCATTATTTACTATCAAACTATATACTTTCTCAGATTCATTAATATAAGTTGTTGATGTCCACCAATATTCTGTATTGCTAAAATTTTGTAAAAATTTGTTTAGATATACATGAGGAGATTCGTTGAAATTGATAAGACTGCGAATTTCGTTTATATTTGGTAGAGCCCAGTCCTCATAACCGTAAGAACCGCTCAATGATTTCGCTGTTGATACAGCATCTACATATTTCTTTAAAGATAATTGTTTTGCATTCTTAAGCCATGTCAATCCTGTCATTATATCTGTTACTGTTCCGTTTCCATTATCTTTAAACCTCGGATTAGGCCAGCTGACGCCTCTTTGTGTCGCGCCGTCTTCAAGCGGATTTATGCCGGAATAATATCCCGCACCGGTTTTGAAAATAGGTATGGCACGGTACATTGTAACAGAGTAAGTATTGGTTGTTGTTTTGTCGGCAGAGGTTACCTTAATTTCTACATTATTCGGCCCGACGGCAAGATTAGATATTAAATATTCTTCTGCATTCTCGACAGCAACTCCGTTAATTGTCATTGTTGCTATCAGAATTTCGGGGTCTGCTTTAATCGAATTGGATTGTTTTGCATTATAAGCCGGATTTGCCGAATCGGAAAAAGGAATCGGAGCGTCAAGGTAATCCTTTATAGAGTCATTTAGTGCAGGCTGGAGTTTCCCTTTTTTAACTTTGAGAACGGAGAGATTTGCATTTGCCATTTCTTCGTCATTAAGAACTTTAACAGTAACCGTATGCTTTTCTATTGTTCCGTCTGTTGCGGTTACAGTGTATGTTACAGGATTGGAGAAATCCTGAACTGTTCCGGATTCGGGAGAAATTGCGGCACCATTATGATTAATAACTGGTGCAAGTGACGTAACAGGTGTATCTTTTGGAAGAACTGATTTTACTGTAGTGCCGCTTATTCTTGCCTTGTATCCGTTTATGGTAAAGGAAGTAATCTGCTTATTTGATGTAACCTTTGAAGAAGTAACATTGTCCCACAAATCATTGCCGACAGCGGTATCCGAGCATGCTGCAGCCGAAAAAAGGAGCATGGCGCTGATTAAAATAAATACTATGTTTTTCATGATTCTTTAGTAATAGCAAAAGAGCTGATGTCAAGTCATAATAGATTTAATTTGGTTTGACTATTAAGAGAAAATATCATTAATTTGATATATGAAAGCACAA
>JAEWVM010000210.1 GCA_023396615.1 Spirochaetota bacterium
AAGAAAAAAGAAACTGGATTTACCCATTTTGGAATTTTCGGTTCTAAAAATTGGGGACTCATTATATATGATGAAGTTCATCTTCTGCCTGCACCTGTGTTCAGAATGACTTCAGAAATTCAATCAAAACGCCGACTCGGTCTTACAGCTACTCTTGTACGCGAAGACGGGATGGAGACTGATGTTTTTTCGCTTATCGGACCGAAAAAGTTTGATATTCCGTGGAAAATTCTTGAAAAAACAAAATGGATTGCCAAGGCCGAGTGTATTGAAATCAGAATTACTCTTCCAGACAGCACACGATATATGTATTCTGTTGCAAAAGAAAGAGAGAAATTCCGTATAGCCTCAGAGAATGATAAGAAAACGGATATAGTTTATAAACTTCTTCAATATCATTCATATTCGAGCGTTTTGATTATTGGTCAGTATATTTCCCAGCTTACGGAGATGGCGAGAAAGTTTAAGCTTCCATTGATTACGGGAAGCACGCCGACACCGGAAAGAGAACAGCTTTATGCCCGTTTCAGATCGGGAGAAATTAAAGCTCTGATAGTTTCGAAAGTAGCGAATTTTTCGATCGATCTTCCAGACGCGAATGTCGCCATTCAGATTTCCGGCACATTCGGTTCAAGACAGGAAGAAGCCCAGCGGCTCGGGCGCGTTTTGCGTCCGAAGAAAGACGAGAACATTGCGCATTTTTATACGGTTATAACGACCCAGAGTGCCGAAGAAAAATTCGCGCATAACCGTCAGCTTTTTCTGACAGAACAAGGATATTCTTACACGATAATGAATGAAGAAATGTTCAATGCGAAATATTCATAATCATGTAATATCGCTGATTTCTGAAATTGTTTCCGTCAATTGTTCGATAACGGAAAAGCGTTAAAAAAATGAAAGTTCTGTTCCTGGCTTTAAATGCCAGATACTATCATTCAAACCTGGCTCTCCGCTATCTAAGGCAATACTTGAAAAAAACTGATGTTGAAGTTGTTCTTGAAGAACTCAGCATAAGCACTCCCTTGCGTGAAATTGTTAGAACGATCTATGAACATTCGCCTGACGCACTTTTTATTTCAGTTTATATATGGAACTCGTCTTTAGTAAAAATATTAGTGCGCGAAATATCCTCTTTGATGAAATGCAGAATTTATCTCGGCGGACCGGAAGTCAGTTTTAATGCTGAGGAGTGGATTCACAGTTTTCCGGGGATAACAATCATTGCTCATGCCGGAGAAGAATCCGTCAGAAAAATTATTGATTCAAACTGTACGAATGAAGAGAAAATAATATCTGAGCCGAATCCGCCGTTTGACGAGATACCGTTTCCGTATACGGATGAAGAATTATCATCGGCTGAAAACAAAATACTATATTACGAATCGTCGCGCGGTTGTGCTTTCTCGTGTTCGTACTGTCTTTCGTCGTCATATTCTTCAGGAATAGATCTGAGAAATATCGAACGTGTGAAAGGCGAAATATCACGTCTTGCATCATGCGGTTGTGCAGTAGTTAAATTTGTTGATCGGACATTTAATTATGACAATAAAAGAGCGGTTGAAATAATCCGGCATATCTCGCTTCTTGAAACTGAAACGGTGTTTCACCTTGAGCTTCATCCCGAATTTATCAGCGATGAATTTCTTGAAGTTCTCAAAGGTGTTCCGTCAGAAAGGCTCAGGTTTGAGATAGGATTTCAAAGCGCCAATGCTGAAGCTCTTGCTGCTGTTAACAGATATCAAAACGCGGAAAAATCCGCTGATAAGATCAAGCGCATTGCGGATTTGAATAAGTTTCATGTTCATGCCGATTTGATTGCAGGGCTTCCTTATGAAAATTATGAATCGTTTAAGAAAACATTTAATCTTCTTGCATCTGCCGGACCCGACAATATTCAGCTTGGTTTTCTTAAAATACTTCCGGGTACAAAAATTCAATCACAAAAAAATATTTTCGGAATAAAGCATTTTAATTCTCCTCCGTACGAAGTAATCGAAACGAATGATATTTCATTCGCCGAATTGTCCAAACTGCATGAAATCGATTCAATACTTGATTCTGTTTATAATTCTTCTAATTTCCGGAATACTATTGATTATCTTTCTTCAAAAGAAACACTTTTTGATCTGCTTGAATCTTTATTGGGCTATGCGGCAGAATCGGGATTCGACATAAAAACAAAGAACTGGAAGGATCTTTCTTTTTTTCTGTTAAATTATTCCCGGCATAAATTATTAGATGTTCAGCTTCTTTCTGATTATCTCTGCTATGATTTCGTGACATCGAAAATGTCAGGTGCGTATCCGGTGTTTTTATTTCCGGAATATGAAACACTTAAACATAAATGCCTTGGGATTCTGAAGTCGAACTCTGCCGATTTGGCTTGCCTGGAAGGAATTGCTCCGAAAGAATATTCGAAGTTTTTATTTTTTTCTCCGAGAAGCCCGGATTTTCCTAAGATTCTCTGCGGGCAGAATAAAATCATGGCACTTTATAAAGACAAGCTGCTTGATATCGTCTAATAACCGGTGATTTCTTTAATGAGGTTTGTTATTTCGGCGTAACTTTTTTTGAGCAATTCTAAAGCTTCTTCTTTTTGATTGTTTAAAATGAGAATCTCGGCTTCTGCAAAAAGACTGCGGCATCTTTCGGCTCCGATAGTTGCAGATGAGCCTTTAATTCCGTGAACCGTTTTTCTTATTTCATCATAATTTAACGATTTGAGACTCTCGGATATTTTATCATTCCATGTGCGTATTTCGTGAATAGAAAACGAATATAACTGTTTGAGGCGGAGTTCATCGCCTCTGATGCGGTCTAAAACTGATTTAGTGTCAAGAACCGGTTTTTCTGTATAATCACCCATGGAAAACCTGGCTTTATATTTTTTCGGATGCGAGACTGTGCAAAATGAAAATAAAAAAGGCTGCCCGAGGACAGCCTTTTTTATTTAATCAGAAATTAATCTACTACGGCAGTAGCTCCGCCCATAACTTCTTTTTTAAGTCCTTTCTTTTCTACCTGATAGATGATTTCGCAGTTGTCGTCGTCATCATAAGTTTCTTTTACGATAGTTCCGCCTTTAACAAGACCTTTGAATTCTTTAGAAACTGCAACGCCTGTAGAAGCGTAATCAGCAGCGCCGGCAGCACCTTCAACACGTGCACCTACGAATTTTTCGATTACTCTTTTTTCTGCCATAATTATAGCAGTTTCTTTCGCAGTTCCTCTTCTCTGAATTTTGTTTGTAAGAGTGGCTTTAGGAGTTCCTGTAGCGATTACACGGAAAGTGTTGTCGTTAACCCATCCTTCGCTTACGTAAGAATCACCTTTAACCTGACCGCCCTGTCTTGGACCACATGCAGCGAAAACGCTTAGAGTGAAAACCAAAGCTAGTGCTGAAAATGATATTTTTTTCATTTTTCCTCCTGAAATTAACCTTTATGGTTATTTGATTAGTAAACCAAACATCAAGAGAGTTACTTTTTTTATAAAAAAAGTCAAACTAATTTTCGTATGAATGATTATTTGAAATAATGTAATAAAAAGAACCGTCCAGCCGGATTCGCGTATATCGTCCTATTTCTTAAGCACTTATTGTTTATCGTTCTCGAAGAGTTTAATTATGCGTGATAGAGAAAGGATTACAAGGTATGAAAAATGAGGATCGTTTTCGACGAGCGTTTTGATTTCCGACAAATCCGCCGCGAGGAGTTCACAATCACTCTCGGCGATTGCAGTATGTCTGCGGATTCTCTCGCCGATTACATCAGATTCCCCGAAATATTCTCCGCGTTTTAATATATAATGGATATCGCGTTCACCGGATTCAAAACTGATTTTAACTTTTCCGCTTTGAATACAGTAGAAATACTTTGCCGTATCTCCTTTTTGATAAATAAAAGATCCCTTTTCAAAACAGATTCTCTGTTTCATGACTGAGTCTGTTCGAATGAAATGCCTCTTTATTTTCTCACGGCCCGGAACGCCGAGTCCGTATAGAATGCCGTTGATGTATTTTATGCGCAGATATCTGCGTATGAATAACTTCATTCGGGCGGATTCAGTCCCCGACATGGGTGTTACAAGTAACCCGAAAGGGTAGGATGGATTTGAACGGTTCTCCCAACGTTTTTTTACGGTGATGATCGGAGAAAGAGTATGGGCGGCTTCGAACATCATGTCGAATACTTCAGTTTCAGGAAAATCGTATGTTTTGAGAAATACAAGATCATGGGTAATGTCATATGTAATAAAAGTTTCTTCGTCATCGCTGTAAGGATATATGACCGCGTTAGCGATTACAGGTATTCGAAGTAAACCGTCGGTAAAGTACTTGGGATTGATGATTCCCTTGATAAGGAATGCGAGTGCTATCATTAGAGGAAACGAAACGAAGAGCATAATGACAACGCGGGGATCGAGACGTAATGAAGAGATCACTGTTATTCTGTCCGCTTTCACCATGAATACTGCTGCTGATGCTATCAGGACTATGGCGATGATGACATCGGATATTCCGCTTCCGAATCTGAGAAATCCGGTATAACTGTCATCTGATTTTCCCATTGTGCGGGTTATCCATTTTTCATGCCTTTGATGCCGCGTTATTACTGACCATTCTTCGAATGCAAGGTTTTTCTCCGCGAGATTATTCGCCGATGGAATTGTTACCGCCATTGATATCATCCATTCGAGAATAATGATCATCGCGGTAATCATGAGAGGAGTTGTTATTTCTTCATGGAGACCCGAAAAGAGCACGTAGTCGAATAAACCGTGAAGAAATACCGGAATGAGTACCGCCGCTGTAAGCAGTTTGAGTCTGTTCCGGCGCTTTGAGTAAATGCGTCTCAGTGAAAGAAAATATCCGATGATGCCGCATGTGATGATGTGCATGGGAACGGAAAAAAACATACGCTGGAAAAGTATATCTGCGCTGTATGCGACCGAATACTGAATGTTCTCGACGAAACCGAATGCAGCACCGAATATGATTCCAATACAGACGCCCTGTTTTATTGACAGATTGCGGCTGCCGCGTATGAGTATGTAAATCGAAATAAGTGCGGTGATTTTTTCAATGAAAGCGGCAAGTGCGAAACTGCGGACAATTAGAGGCGCCGAAACGGTTATTTCGTGAGTGAAACTGTTGAAAAGAAGCACAATTAATGATACGAATACACCATGAAGGAAAGACTCCGCGTATATCGGAAAATGTTTTTTTTCGCCGATTCTTCTGCAGTAGAGATAAAGGAATAGTGCTGCGGGAACGGCAGAGAGAATGATTTTTAATATATTTCCGATATTCATAATATATGAATAAATATTACGGAACTTGAAGAAAACTCAACACATTTTTGGAAGAGTGATCATAATTGTTTATTGTAAGTAAAACAAAAGCACCCGTGCGGGGTGCTTTTGTTTCAGCTAATTGAATTACTTTCTTTCTAGTTGCGCTTCAGCCTATAATGTCTAACGAGACCTATCATTCCGGCAAACATGACAATGAGGAGGATGAGTGCTGATGTACTCATCAGCTTGTTTTCCATAATATATCCTGCGATAGATGATGCCGATGCGGCTTGTTCGAAAATCCGGTCTGAATCATAACTTCTATACCAGTCGGTATTTGTTTTTCCGCCTGATTTGTACCATTTCACAAAATCAGGATACGCTCTGAAAATGCCGCCCACTTTTTCTGCCGGCCATACCCAGTCAGAAGGAAGAAGGAGCGCGTAGGTTAGCCCGTTTTTTGCAAAACGGGTTTTCTTATACGGTGTTTTTACAAAACTAAGGTGTATCTCGTTTGCTGACCTGATCTTTCCTTTTTTGGCATGGTGCGCACCGTTTGCAATCAGATAAGGATCGTACGGAATAGCGCCGATTGTTTTTCTTTCAAGCGGCTTGCTGAACTCGATTGCCATTTCGTTGACTTTGCCCGGAAGGTACTTGTCGCTTAACCGGGTGTTCCAGCCGTTAGCTATATCCGCTTTAAGATTTTCTATAAGTGTATAACTCTTGCCGGAGACGTTGACTGCGAATACGGCGCTCTTGTTCGTTCCGGCTGCGAGAACCTGCGAGCGGATTACGATTTTCGGCACTGTGTTTTCTGATGAAATGAATTCATTTATATCATACTTGATGACAGCATCGTTGAAATCCGCATCACCGATTCCTGGATAGCGGTCTTCAAACGCGATTATGTAGGAGTGCTTCTCAACTTTCGCAATTGATTTGTCGGCCGGAAACTCGTCGTTCTCATCAGCGATTCCGTCTCCGTCCTTATCCGCGATTATCGATCCGCTGTCTTTTCCTTTTCCGGATTCAGGGGCAATCGGATTAAGTTCAATTGTGCGTACAAGTTCAGAAATTGATGCTATATCATTGCTTTCGATATAATATCCTCTCACGGGAGTATAGTTGTCTTTTATGAAAACGATTTCTATCCGTGAGCCTGTATATTGTCCGCTAATAAAAAATTCGGAAATTCCCTTGCTGTC
>JAEWVM010000241.1 GCA_023396615.1 Spirochaetota bacterium
CTGCATGGATCAGATCCTAATCAATACTTTCGATGATGTTTACGATGCCGGCGAAGAAGTCATTTTGTTCGGAAAAGAAACAATAACCGCCCAGACTATCGCCTCTTCAATAAACACTATCCCGTACGAAGTTACCTGCAATATATCGAAAAGAGTTCCGAGAGTATTCATCAAATAAAATATTTTTTATAAATTTTTTTTTGAAACATAAATGCATAAAACATATCTCATGAGAACATAAGCAATAAGAGGAGCATCATGAAAATCAAATTATTTTTTATTACTGCAATCATGCTTTTTAACTTCGCAATTTTGGATGCGGGTTCTAACCCGATTTCTTTTTCCGATCAGGATTCATTATTCTTCAGCCATGATCCGCAAAAAGATGCAGCAAAGGATAAAGATTCAAAGTTTGCCGTTATTCTTCTTTCAAATTCGAAAGATAAGCTGATAGAAAATAATAATTGGAGTTCTATTGAATCCATTTTAAAAAATGTAAACATTTATAATTTCAATATCTTATCCGAAAACAGCAGCTTTTTAGTTAAGGCTTTTCAGCCGGTGAAACAACTTATCAACAAGTATAAAGCTACTGATAATTACTCTGAAGAAAGTGATTCTGAACGAATCATTGCCGAAAAATCAGGAATAAAATACATAATAGCACCATTTTTTTACAATGAAGAATATTCCGACAAAGAGGAACTTCAGCCGCTCGAAGAGAAACTTCCTGACTGGCCTCAGTTTTATCAGACAAGAATGAAAATGGATACTTCCGTCTCAGTAAAACTTAAAATCGTTAACGCGGATAAAGAGAAAGGTTCTTTGACAATTTCCCATAACGGACAGATTATTGACTTTTATGATTCAGATGAAACTTTTTCATCCAGAAGGAAACAGATTATTCAGGAAAACCGTATAAGACAAATCGAAAACCGCGCGCGAAAAGCAAGAGCGGAAGAAGAAGAAAGAGAGCTTCAGGAAAGTCTCAGCAAAAACTCCAAAAAAGGGAAAACAGCTGCTGCAATCGGAGACTTAATCGGTATTGCTTCTTCAGGCTACGCGAAAATCCCGATGATACCCGATGCGGTTCCGCAGAATAGAAAATATAAAGATAAATCCAGCGCGTTAAATGCGTTATACTTAGAAACATTTGAAGACGCGATGAAAAATCTTTTCTTAACCAAGTATGACGGAAAAACAATCAGCGGTGATACCGAAAACAATAGCGGAGTATTTTATCTTCCTAACGGCGACAAATATGAAGGAAACTGGAAACAATCCAGCCTTGATGGAGAATGCACAATCACATATTCATCCGGAGTAGTATTCAAAGGGACTTTTTCAAACGGATTCGCAAATGGCAAAGGAGAATTTATCACCAAAGACGGCAATATTTTCAGAGGAAACTACTCAGATGGACTTAAGCATGGTAAAGGACAGCTAATAATCAAAAAAACAATCAATTATTATTTCGACCAATACGGAAATATTTATGACCAGGACAACATTCAGGAAGTGGTAAACAGCAAACAGTGGGACAAAAAAAGAACCCCTGTTGAAGAAGGATACATTTACAATGTGAACTGCAAAAACGGAAAATATGTAAAAATTCTCAGCAGATCAAAAATAATCAAGGAATAAGATCGCTATAAATGCCGGAGATATCCGGCATTTATGCTGTTATATCAATATTCTGACCGATACTCGCGTTAGAAACCTTTTCAATGACATTCTGCTGCATCATTTTTTCCTCAAGGCTCATCGATTTTGATGTAATGTCTTTCAAAAGACTTCCCATATCCGCTATGCCGGAAACAACCGAGTTAACACCTTCCATATTTCCTCCTCCGGATTACTCCGAAACTTGTGCAAAATAATATCGGCACACACTTAAATAAACTTTAGCACTATTTTCCAATAACACTAAAAGGAATTGTCATCATCAATCCCGCTTCATGCGACTTATATTCTCTAAAAGAATTCACGTATCTGTAATAAGGAACCAGGGGAATTCCCAGCGGTTTTTTAAAAAATTCAAGAGATCCGCCAAGCACCAGCGTCTTCATCTTATCGTCTTTATAAAGAATCTTTATGTATGAAGCGTCAAAAACAGGATTCAACCTTGAAAAACCGAAAAGTCCGATCTGAGGCTCTATGAAAAACCTTTTATAAGAGGGTGTTCTTTCAAATTCAATATTATCACCAAGAATCGGAAAAGTTATAAACCCGAATTGATGAACAAAATTATTTACAACAAATGCACTCTTCTCCCTTTCAAAACCGACGAAATAATAAGGACGGGATTGAAGACTAAAAGCTGAAAAAAGGAAGATAAAATAAACAAATATCTTATTCATTTTTCACCCGTAACCAATATAACATATTTTGACTGTTTTGTCATCACCTGATATGCAACAATTTAAAAATCATTTCTTTCCGGCAAAAAGCTTTTCCCAGAAAGAAAGCTCCTCATCGCTTAAATTCACATCCGAAGGCTTCTCTTCAGTTTTTTCCGTTTCACCCAGAACCATTGTCACAAGGGGAGCAAAATCCTCGCTTTTAACAACCGGCGTTCCGAACTTCCTAAGGTAACCTATTATCGCCTTGTCGGACGTAATGACTGTAGTCATTTTAGGCTGTTTGTCATACTTGATCGACTGCATTATCAGATAATCGGCAGAAAGATCATGCGAATAAACAAGCTGGACGCCTTTCACTTTTTCCTTTTCCGTATTATCGCCTTCTTTTCTTTTTCCGTCAAAAATAATAATAGGCTTCTTTTTAGCTTTAACAGAATACTCTGCAATCAAATCAACAAGGCCATGCATCGCACCGATCAGGTTTTTTTCATACATCATTTCTTCAAGATGAGGAAACTTGTAGATGAGATTAAACCCGTCGATGAGAATGTTTTTTGTCTTAATCACTTGGCAAGCCCGGGAAGACCTTTGGAAAAATCTTCTTTGACCTTGGTTTTTGCTTCTTCACTGATTTTCTTAACATCTTCCTTTCCGATATTTTTGATATCGGAAAATTTCCGCCCGCTGAGATAATATGCAAGCGCGATGACAATTACAACAGTAAGTATGAAGGCAAAATACTTTTTCACTTTTGTTATTATCAGAAGAAGAAGCAGTGCTGATAACGCCCCGACTGCAAAAACCACAGCGGGTTCCGATGAATATTTATGAAATAATTCGACTAAGCTTTTCATTTGTTTTCCCGGTTGTAAGTATTATAAATTTCTATTTTTTTCTTAATGTAATCTGAAGCGTAAGAATTTTCCCAATCGCTTTCAGCCTCAAGCGTTTTTTTATAAATGCCCGAAATTTCCATCATCATTTTTTTGAGGCGGTATTCCGAAGTTGAAACATCGGAGATTTCCGCGATAAAAAGACGCTTTGCAAAAAGAACGCCGAATCTGTTTTTATCATGCGAAAAAGAAAGCTCCTCGCCTTCAAGAGGAAGCATGCGCACAGCCGAACTTAACGAATCAAAATATCCTGCCGAACCGTTAACGGAAAACGAAACCCGCTCACGCGAAAAAACAGATGCGGTATTATATGACGACGGAGAAATATTTCTGTAAATCTTTGACGAATGCGAAAATGCGCACAGAGAATAATTGCCGATTCCGCCCCTTCTGAAAAAAACTTCATTCTCATTAAGCCATCCCGCTTCGGATGCGGATGTAACCCCGTCAACTTCCGCATAAAGTGATCCGTTCTTATAGATGGACGCCTTATAACTTCCGCCTCCGCCCGCAAGAAGGAAGAGAAAGGAAGCCGAAGGAGAAAGATATGCCGAAACACTTCCGTTTTGCCCGGCTGAATATTTTTCTTCCTTAAGAATAATACGTTCTTTGCGCATAAAAGGATTGTATTCGGCTATTCCATTTTTTTCATAAATGAGATTTGATGAATTATCGAAAGAAAATTCGCTGAAGGGATTCTTCGGATAAAGAATATCAGAAACATTAGACTTGATATCTCTTATAATAATTTCAGTTGAAAACTTGCGGTAGCCTTCACGTATCATCCTCTTAACGGCGATGAATCTTCCGTCCTGTGAAGCCTTTGCCGACTGAACGATTCCGTTATAGCGGAACAACTCTCTTTTTGAACGTTTGGAAACATCATATTCGATGCACACAAAGAAAAGAGGGTTTTCGAATTCCTTTACGTAAAATAATTTTGAAGGCGAAAGCCATCCGAAAAACGCGACATCGCTGTCAGCTTCAAACGCACCTGCAAACCTATAGAGATCAAGCTTGGCATTGGTCAGGCTCAGAAATGATTTGGAATTCTGCCTGAAATAAATGCTGTCGGGATTTATTTCACGCGCGGAAATAAATGAAAAAAGAAAGAGGCATAGCAGAACAAACTTCATTTTCCGGAATGCTCTGTAATGATATCAAAAGTGCTGTCGGGCTTTTTAAGTTGTTTGTCTTCCTCGGAAGACTTGTCAGTTTTTTCTGTAGTTTTATTTTTCTCAACAGGATCTTTTTCAAATTTATTAATCGCATTAAAAAGGGCTTCATCGGAATCTTCGCTTACAGATTTCGTTTCAGCACTTTTATCTGCACTTTTCGCGTCAGCAGAAGCGGCATTATTCTTTTCAGATATTTTTTTGTCACTGGAAGCAGAAACGGTTTTCTTTTTATCTTTTGCAGAATCACCGGCTGAAGTCTTTGCCGGTTCAGTTTTAGAAGTTTTGTCACTTTTCTTCAAGTCAGAGGAAGCTTTTTTAATCTGACTTGAAACGTTTTCTGTCTTTCCGGACTTTTTACTTTCCAATACGGCGCTCTTTGAATCTTTATTCTCAGTTTGTTTTTTCACAGAAGCATTTTCATTTGCTGCAGTCTTTGCTTTTGCCGCATCCGTTTTCACTTTGTCAGTCTGTGATGATTTCGTTTTTATTTCGGACTTAACGGCTTTTTTTTTACCGTCAGAATCATTGATATCCGTTTCATTTGAGACAGAAGCAGATTTTTCTGATTCTACGGATTCATTTTTTGATGAATCCGGATTCTTCTGTTCATCGGTTTCAGTTTTCGTTTTATCAATCTCAGCTGACTCATCAGCTGCAGATTCAGTTCCGACAGAATCTTTAGTTTCAACTGTTCCGGAGTCTTTGTTTTCAACACCGGAGGAATTTTTATTTTCGATATCGGATGAAACTGCATCAGCCTTCATCGCTTCATCTTCTTTCTTTTTATAATAAAGACTCGGAGAAGGAATTATGAGCTTTTGGCCAGGGAAAATAAGATCGGGATCTTTAATCTTGTCTCTGTTTGCCATGTAAATCAAAGGCCACATGTCGTATTGTTTGTCATAATAATTGCCGGCAATGCGCCACAGGCAATCCCGTTTCTTTCTATCGTATTTAACTACATATTCTTTCGGAAATCCGTCGTCGTCCTTGACTTTTTCCGCAACGGCTTCTTCTACCGCTTTTTCTTCAACTTCAACTTTTGCAGTCTCAGTTTTCAATCTGTCAATTTCCGCAAGAGCTTCATCGCACTTAACAACGGCTGAATCATAATCCTTTTCGGTATTGAACTTTTTCGCATCCGCAAGAAGTGATTCAGGCTTTGAAACGTCCTTATCCGCCGATTTCTTCATTTCCGCGAGTTCATTTTCAACCGATGCGATTTTATCCGATGCAGTCTTTTTTTTGCCGCCGAGAGAAAGTTTAAGTTCGTTAACTATAGCTTCCGCTGCAGAAAGGTCTTTGTCTGCATCATCAAATTTAGTCTCGTTTATATTAGAGTCTGCTGAAGTTATTTTTGCATTAGCAGATTCAGTCTTTTCGGGGAAAAGTCTCGATGCTCCGTCATTCTCAAGATCAGAAAGAGAAGCTTTGAGAGCATTGAGGCGGTTCTTTAAGGAACCTCTTTTAGAATTGATCGCGGCAGAAGCGGCAAATTTAGCCTTGTCCGCAAGAGCCTTTGCCTGAACACTTTTATCTTTTGATTCGTAGTATTTTTTGCTAGAATAATCTTTCTCCGCATCGGCAAGAAGCTTTATCGCAGAGTCATTTTCCTGAGGTGCGAATTTCTCCGACCCGGCGGATTTCATTTCATCGACACTTTTTTTGGCTTCAGAAAGATAGCTTTCAGACCAAAGAGGAAGAGCTTTCTCATATGCCTGATCGGCAGAAGCTTTAGCCTTTACAGCACTAGCTTTGGCTTCTTCAGCCTTCTCATCTCTGATAGCCTCATGAGACTTCATCAGAAAATCAGACGCAGCTTTATATTCGTCTGAAGCGAATTTTTCGGCATCAACCGATTTCGCTTTTGATATAGAAACCTTGGCGGAAACCATGTCATTCAGGGGAAGCTCAAAACCGCATGACACCGCAAAAAATAAAAGCGGTACAAGAAATATTAAACAGTTTTTTCTCATCTGAAATCCCCCGAAATAGTAATGCTTTTAATAGAACTTGTTTTTCACAGCAGTCAATAACATTTTAGGCTTCATCTATATTATCGGTTTTGCGGAAAGATCTCTCGGCAAAATTTTCGAAAAGAGAAAGCTTCGTCTTTATTTTTTTATGCGGAAGCGATGAAAGAAAAACACGGCCGTAGCTCTTTGTCACGATTCTAGTGTCAAGAAGCGCGAGAATGCCGCAGTCACCGCTGCTTCTGATGAGCCTTCCAATGCCCTGCTTGAATTTAATAACGGCAGCAGGAAGCTGATAACCGGAAAAAGAATTTCCGCCGCACTTTTCGATATATTTCGATTTCGCTTCTACGTCGGGTCTTTCAGGCGGCAGAAAAGGAAGCTTGGTTATAACAAGCGACTTGAGAAGATCGCCTTTTAGATCTATACCCTGCCAGAAAGAATGCGTGCCGAGTAAAATCGAACCCGGGTTTTCAATATAATATTTCGCCGCGCGGAAAGCGTCAAGGTCTGCCTGCGAATAAACTTTGCGGTCGGTGATTTCTTCAAGCTCTTCGCAAACCATATTCAAAGAGTCGTATGAAGTAAAAAGAGCCATCGTATTTCCATCTGTAAGCTCCGCGATTTCGTGAATAATCTTCGCTGTGTTTTCCGCGATCTCGCGGCTTCCGCTTTGAGGGAATGACTCAGGGATAAAAATTCCCATGTTGCTCGAATAATCAAACGGCGAACCCAGAGCAATTTCGGAAGAATCCTGCGCGCCGAGCGAGTGCTTGATAAATGAAAAATCTCCGTTGACGCTTAGTGTCGCCGAGACGAAAGCTGTGGCATGAGACGCCTCGTAGATTTCGCTTCGCATATATGATGAAACATCAAGAGGAATACCGTACAGGCTGATTTCCTTGCGGTCATCGAGTTCCGCCCAATAACCCCAGTCATTTTCAAAACGCACACAGAGCATCATCAAAGACTGCTTAGCTTCAAACACCGCGTTCTTCGCGGATGAAAGAATCATGTACTCTTGGGCTTCCGTGTTTGCCGAATCCTTGCATTCTTCGTAAGCCTTGAGCACGCGGGTCATCGCTTCGATCAGATCATCACCGCAGTCGAGATTTTCTTTCAGGCTGAAAGTGCGTCTTCCGGCAAACATATCCTTCTGAGCAAGACTCATGAAAAACTTTCTGTTTTCAACATCAAGTTCGTTGAAACTTTCTTCAAGATTTTTTCTTTTAGCGGAGTCGCCGATTACACCAAGAACCTGCTTGCGTTCTTTCGAGTGCATAAAATAAACAGCCGACGAAAGCGTGTTGACCGAGAAACCGAAACCGAGCTGTTCGCTCGCGATCTGCTCTGCCGAATGCGCCTCGTCAAGCACCGACACTTCAAACTTCGGAAGATAGTTTTTGCCGAGTGCTATATTTGAAAAATAAAGATAATGATTCATTATGAGAATATGCGCTTCCTTCCATTCTTCGCGCGCAAGAGTAAAGGCGCACGAAGAAAATCTTGAGCACTTGGCGGCAAAGCAGAATTCGCTTTTGCGGCACACGCTGTTCCAAAGATCTTTTGACACATCTGCGTCGAACATTGTAGTGACGCGGTTTTTTTTAGCGAATGACTCAATCGTCTGAAGATCTTTTTCGGAAGCTGTAAGAGGAACAAGACCCGTATTTATCATCTCGGCGTATCTGCGCTTGCAGAGATAATTTGACGAACCGAGACAAAGCGAAACCTTCAGCTCGGCGCCGAAGTTCTCACGGAATATTTTTTTTATTAGAGGAATTTCTTTATCAATCAATTGAAGCTGAAGCGATTTCGTCTCGGTGGAAACTGCCGCGCGTTCTCCGTTTTCGATGCAGTATTTCGCAAGAGGAATGAGATAAGCGAGAGTCTTACCTGTACCGGTTCCTGCCTCGGCAAGAGCACTTCCTCCTTCGGCAAAAAAATCATCCATGAAACGCGCAAGTTTAAGTTGCTGTTCGCGCGGCTCAAAACCATCGACTTCGCTAGACAGCACTCCGTCTTCAGAGAAAATGTCATCGATGCTGATTTCTTTCATGAATTCTGTCATTATATGAGATTTTCACGGTGAGGTTGAGGGTCAAGATATTTTTTCGCCCGCGATGCGGGCAGACCTCCAAAGGCTTCGCCTTTGGCATCCGTCATTTGCATGGATCATGCAATAATATCAAAGGGCGTTCCACGCCCTTTACCTGGTTTTCGCATGGTGTCATGCAAAACACAAAAGGTGCTCCGCACCTTTTAAATCCGTTTGTCCATTTCTTTTGCGTCGCCCAAAAGAAATGGACGAAAGAAAAGGGCACCGCTGCGCGGGGCTTGTCGCGCGTATTCCTCGCACCGGCTTTGCCGGATGCTGCGGACGCGCGAGTTGAGTCTGTCTGCGACAGACGTTTTAAATTCTTTTTCAGTTCATTCGTCTTTTTCTGGAGAAGTTAAATTATGCCAGAAAGCCCTCTCCCAAGAAAAGCTTTTTTGGCTTTGCCAATTTGTGCTTCATTCTGGTTGAGGGCAAGCCGAAGGCTGGATGATGGCGCATGTAATTTTCTCTGCGGCAGGCACTTTTTTTGGATTTGACATTATCAAAAAGATTTTCCATAAAGATTTTAGTTATCTTTTAGTAATGTGTTTTATGCAGTTCGCAGGTGATAATTGCTGAGGTATTCTCAAATTCGCCGAAATGGAGTTAAGAAAAAGAACTGGCTGAATGAATTGCGTATATCATTCCAAATCGGGATGTTTTACAAATTGTGGATGTATTTAGACGCAAGCATGCGATAATTAGAAAGAACTAAATTTTTACTATTATAGTAATCAAATAACCAACATCATTATCAAGAATGAAAACGTGGATGTAAATCATTGCATCCATAGTTTATGAATAATTACTTGACTATA
>JAEWVM010000232.1 GCA_023396615.1 Spirochaetota bacterium
CCATGGTTCATAATAATACAGATAGCTCATCTTGTTTCCGTAAGAAGCTGTTGTATCATTATACCATTCATAAATGATGGACTTATTTTTTTTATGACTGACTATGCCGTCAGTCATTTCCATGACCTTCCGTAAGGCATCTGAATACCGGGAATCTACATCATCAGGTGTCTTGTTTTCTAAAGCCGTTATCGGATGTGAAATTACGATTGATTTATCATTCTGAACCCAGAAATAGCCCGTACTTTCCGTACCGTACTTGATTTGTCTTATTCTCTCAAGAGCAGTCTTCTGCGCAGTTATAAGGTCTCTTTTTCCTTCATCAACAAGCTTTTTCTGTACGTCGATTACGCTTATTGCAACTTCAGAAAGATTTTTAATCTGAATTTCGCGCTGTGAAATATACTGAGATCGAGCTTTAGGAATAATAAAAAAGAATAGTGTTATAATAAAAATTATCAATAGAAACAAAGCAGGCAGAACCATCTGCGTGAATTTTACCCACAGAAGCCGTGAAGTCCACATTGATTTAAGTCCGGCTTTTCCCATTGAGAAGAAACTCCCCTTATGATTTTATCATGCGGGGCTCTCAATATCCAGAAAAAATTAAACTCCTTTTGAACGGTCCTTTATGTAATCATTCAAAACTGCGTCCCAGTTCTGCGGAATAAAAGAGAATTGAGTTTTAATTTTTTCTTTTGAAAGTACGGAATACTTCGGACGTTCCGTTTTAGTCGGGTATTCACTGCTTGGAACCGGATGAATAGGAATTTTTTTACTAATCAAGCCGGCATTAGATGCATAATTCTGTATAGCGCACGCGAAATCATACCACGTAGTTTCACCTTCATCGGTGCAATGATATATGCCGTATTTATCGGAATCAACCTGAATGATTGTATTTATCAATAAAGCAAGAGTACCCGCCCATGTCGGAGTTCCGCGCTGATCAGATACAACATTCAGAGAATCTTTTTCTGCAAAAAGACGGAGCATTGTATGAACAAAATTATTTCCATGTTTTCCGTATAGCCATGCTGTTCTTATGATAAAATGATTAGCAGCATTTTCCGCAACTAAATCCTCACCTGCCGACTTCGTTCTGCCGTAAGCACCAAGCGGCTGTTTTACATCATTTTCCTTATATGGAGAAGAGCCTTTTCCGTTGAAAACATAATCAGTAGACATATGAATCAGCTTTGCACCGATAGATGCCGCCGTCTGTGCAATATTTGCCGCACCTGCAGCATTTATTAAATACGCCTTCGGTTCTTCTTCTTCACTCTTGTCGACATTAGTATATGCGGAACAATTAATGATCCATGTAATATTTTTATTTTGCGCGAAACCGGTCAAAGCGGAAATATCTGTGATATCGCATTCTATATCCGTACCGACGAACGGAATCTTGTTCTTTTGAAAGAATTCCGCGACTTCACGTCCGAGCATTCCATTACAGCCGATAATCCATATCATCAGAAGAGCCCCCTTGATGAAGAAAGTCCCGGAAGAATTTTATCTTTATCTGATACAATCACATCATCACACGGCCATTCAATTTTAAGATCTGAATCATTCCAGACAATTCCGCCTTCACTTTCTTTATTATATTCAGCAGTGCATTTATACTGAAATTCTGCCGTATCACTCAGCGTAACAAAACCATGAGCGAATCCAGGCGGAAGATAAAACATCGTTCTCTCAACATCATCAAGTTTAATACCGAACCATTTTCCGAAAGTCGATGATTTCTCACGCAGATCAACCGCAACATCCCATACACAACCGCGCGTAACACGGACAAGCTTGCCCTGAGCAAAAGGATTCTTCTGATAATGAAGTCCGCGGAGAACACCTTTGGCAGAAGATGAATGATTATCCTGAACAAATTTCTCGGTTATTCCGGCAGAAATAAATTCAGACTCTTTATATGTCTCCACAAAAAAACCGCGTCCGTCCGGAAACACTCGCGGTTTTATAACAGTCAATCCTTCAATCGGTGTTTTTTCAAATATAAAAGGCATTCATCCTCCATGTCTATTTACAGACGGGTTTACTTTCCGCTTCACAAATTATGCGTGAAAGATACTCTCCGTAGGTTGATTTTTTAGTTTTCTCGGAAACTTTTTTTAAGCCTTCGATATCTATATATTTCATTCTGAATGCAATTTCTTCAAGACATGCCACCTTGAGTCCCTGACGGTCTTCAATCGCTTTTATAAAAGCTCCAGCTTCTGCAAGTGAATCATGAGTTCCTGTGTCAAGCCATGCGTAACCGCGTCCCATACTCTGCACAGAAAGTTTTCCGCGTTTTAGATATTCTTTATTTACATCGGTAATTTCGAGCTCGCCTCTCGGTGATGGTTTTATATTTTCTGCTATTGAAACAACAGAGTTATCATAAAAGTAAAGCCCTACTACGGCATAATGAGATTTAGGCTTTTCAGGTTTTTCTTCAAGTGAAACAACCTTTCCGTTTTTATCAAACTCGACAACTCCATAGCGTTCGGGATCATTTACATAATAACCGAATACAACTGCTCCATCATCTGTTTTAGCAGCAGTCTGCAGCATGTTTGATAGACCGTGACCGTAAAAAATATTGTCCCCTAAAACCAACGCAACAGAATCACT
>JAEWVM010000254.1 GCA_023396615.1 Spirochaetota bacterium
CTTATTTGCCCGGTTAAGCATCGACCCTTATCAGACAAGGAATTGAATTGTGAAATTCAAGGATGTATATGGAGCTAAAACAATGGGACAGCAGTGACTTGAAATCATTCATTATTTCAACATTCACAAATACATTATCATACTTAATTATTGTAATAATATATATTTTCTTTTTAAAGGCGTGGTAAATGGCGTTCCTTAATATAACTAGCTGTATGTTGCTACGTTCCGCCGATTTCGCAAACCCGCGATTCGTTAGGCGTAATGACAATATAATTATTGAGATATTGAGTATAATGAATGAAAAACAGAAAAAGTAAGAATAAAATTGTTAAAAAAGAAAAATTACTCGAAACAACAATTCGTGTCCTCAGAAATTATATTGAATATAATAGTTATAATAAAAATGAAAAGTTAGCAATAAAAGCGATTTTAAAACTTCATCCGGAAGAAGGAAGTGAAAAGATTCAGAAATATTTTCAAAAATATGAAAAAGTCTTTTTGGAATGTATTAATAGTTTAAATAACTTCTATAAAAGAAATGATAAATCTAAATCAGAAACATCTGAATTTAATGATATTGATTATGAATCACTGAATCAACACTTAAAATTGAAATTCCCAAAATCAAATATTTCTGGTATAAGAATGATCACGAATTGGGTAATTTTTTGGCATTATTTGAAATAAATTTCAAGTCAGATGTGTAATATAGATTATTGTGAAAAATAACGTCACTACGTCTAACACGGCATCATGCGATGCGCTCACTGCGTTCGCTTGGGTTTCGCCACATTTTCACCTCCGCTGTCGCTACGGTGAAAACCACAAATACGGCAAGAACTTTATGCGTAATAGCGCCAAGGAATTTAGTATATGTTAACATCAAATATTAATTCATCTCTTCTTGATGAGATAAGTTTAATTTCTTCAGATATTGAAGAATTAATCGTAAAAAATGATCATCCTGAGTTATATATTCAAGTCAGCGACTTGATAGAAGTCCGTAATTTTATTCATTGTCTTGATTTGCTGGAAACATTATTGACTCATTTTAAAATAAACTCATATTTAGCTAAAATAGCCATGAGTGAACTGAGTAAAGGAGAAGTTAATGGTCTAGCTGGTGAGTTTTGGCAAATTGATATTGAACATTTTTATGCTGCAAATATGCTTGAACTTTGTTATCAATTATCAAATTCTTGGAAAGAAATTGAAGAATATGGAAATAGAAATAAAGCTTTCTGCATTTTTAAAGGTAAACATATAAAACCAAATGATATAATACTGGCGCGTCATCATGCTACCCACTTTAAAGCACATCAGTTATTAGATCATCATAATGCATCAATTTATTCAATTCTTCGTCGTCCATATATTATTGAGAATAATAAATTAAACAAAGAACTTGCCAAGGACACAATGCCTAAAGTATCAAACTTGATAAAAACGGCTATTGAAGAAAGCGTTAAATACTTGAATATTTTTAAAATTTCCATTAGTGAATAGACTTGCGCTACTAAATACTTCAGCTGCTTCGTTTAGCCGATTTCGTTATCTGACAGCGCCGCATTCTAATTTAATAAAATATATATTTGACATACGTGATATTAGTGGTTATTATATACGTATTGAGGTATGTTGTGCAGACAAAACTTACTTTATCAATTGATAAAACTGTTATTCATAAGGCAAAACTCTATGCTAATCGAAGAGAAAAGAGCCTTTCTCAAATTGTTGAAGATTATCTAAAATCCATATCAGCAAATGAGGTATTAAAGTCGCCTACAGATAATATACCGCCCATAACCAAATCTCTTGCAGGAATTTTGAAAGGAAAAGATGATTTTGACTTTAGATCATCAATAACTGAATACCTGGAAAAGAAACACAAGTGAAAATACTAATCGATACAGATGTACTGATTGATTTTCTATATCAAAGAGAAGAATTTTTTGAAAATGCAATGAAAATTGTGTCTCTGATAGAATCGAAAAAAGTTAATGGTTTTATTTCTTCACTTATAATATGGAATCTATATTATATTTTGTCAAAGCACTTGGGTAGCAAAATTGCAAGACAGAAGATAAAGGATTTTCGATCAATCATTAATATAATTCCGATTGATGGTCGAATAATAGATTCAGCATTGAGTTCAAACATAAAAGATTTTGAAGATTCAATTCAATTCTTTGCAGCAAAAAATGAATTGATAGATATAATTGTTACAAGAAATACGAAGGATTATCCAAAGAATATCATATCTATAATGAGTCCAAAAGAGTTTTTGAGTTCATTAGACCAGATTAAGTCAAGTACGGCGCCTTCAGACAACTGAGAGTTGACGATCCGCTCATGTAAATGATAAATAGAAATCCCTCAGTGGTGCTAAATAAGAACCCCTTAAAATCATTAAAAATTTTAAATTGACAATGTTCACAATAACGCTAACTTATAATATATGAATTATTATAAAATGAGAAACGAAAATGAGTGATCTTGAAAAGTATATAGCGAAACGTGAAAAAAAATCTCCGGGCTTTAAAAAGGCTGTAATCGATGAATACAATAATCTTAGAATTGGATCTCAAATTAAAGAAATGAGAACAAAGAAAGGTATGACCCAAGAGGAATTTGCTAAACGTTTGAAGACAACTAAAAGTGCAGTATCAAGACTTGAAAATCATACTGAAAGTAT
>JAEWVM010000022.1 GCA_023396615.1 Spirochaetota bacterium
CCATGAATCAATTGTTAAAAAAGCAGCTTAAATCAAAGAAATGTTTAACTTAACAAAAAATCCCTTTGGTACAGGAAATGGGGAGTATTATATTCAAACTCAACTTTTTTCAAAAAATCCGGAAATACTTTCGGAACAATGCAAGCTAATGAAATTGTAAAATCAACTAATGACAATGCTTTTTTTGAGGCTGGACATAAACTGGTTTTAGATGGAGGTGTAGAAATTGACTCTACTGATAAATTAAAAACTTTAGTAGAAGAAGAAATAAAGAAAATTATCGATGATAAGGAGTTGAAGAAAACATTTGACACGGTTGACAAAGCAATTGGAGCAAATGTTGAATTAAGAACATTTAAATCTATTATCGAAAAAAATAATTTGCTTTTACTCGAACTTCAGGATTATGAGGTCTTCAAAAAGAAAGTATGGGTGAGTTATCTATCTGAACTGTTAGCGGATGTGGATGAATTAATTACTCTTTATAATGTAAAGAAGGGAGAGCTTGAAGCAATTTTAGAAGAAGCAAAAAAAGAACAGGATATCTGGACTGAGATTATCACTATTTTTAATTCCAGATTTTATGTCCCATTTAGAGTAACTCTTTCTAATCAGGAAGATGTCATATTGAAACAAGAGACTGCAAATCTATTGTTTGAATATAACGATAAAAATGATGAACCTTCAATAACGAAAGATAAAAATAGTTTATTACAAGTCCTAAGCAAAGGAGAACAGCGAGCATATTATATTCTTCAACTCTTGTTTGACATTGAAGCACGAAAGGCTTTAGGAGTCGAGAGCTTATTGATCTTTGATGACATCGCGGACTCCTTCGATTATAAAAACAAATATGCTATAATTGAGTATCTAAAGGACGTTCACGAATCAAGCCTTTTCAAGTCAATAATACTAACTCACAATTTTGATTTTTACAGGACAGTTTCTTCTCGGATAAGTTTAGGAGGCTCTGTCTTAATGTCTATAAAGGATGAGAATCGAGAAATTAAACTTGTTCAAGGTCAATACCGGAAAGATGTTTTCAAGTATTTTACTCAAAATGTAACCGATTCAAAAGTTTTTATTAGCCTAATATCTTTTGTCCGAAATATTGTTGAATATGTTGATGGAGAAGGCTCAGATGCATACAAAAAATTAACCCATTGCTTACATATTAAAGACGAAAGCGCTGGGATTAGTGCTGCGGATGTTTTGGATGTTTATAAGACGACCCTGAACAATTTTGAGGAAATATCAATTGCTTTTGGCGAAAAAAATATTATTGATTTGATTCTTGAAGTTGCGGATGGAATTTTATCGGAAGAGAATATAAATGAAATTTTATTAGAGAATAAGATTGTGCTTTCCATTGCCATTAGATTGCGTGCCGAATCGTATATGAAAGATTGTGTGCCTGAGTTTGACTTAAGCGCCATTACCTCAAATCAGACGAGAGCATTATTTAATGAAGTTAAAAAGAAGAGAATTGAACCTGCAAAGCTATTGGTATTGGATAAAGTCAATTTAATGACTCCCGAAAATATCCACATGAATGCATTTATGTATGAGCCGTTGATTGATATGTCGGTTTATCACCTTATAGCTTTATACAGAGAAGTTAAAAGTTTAAGTGAATGAATATATGTCAACTATAAAATTGAATCAACAACTCAATCGCGTTGAAATCAAAGAGTTTGAAATAGAGAACTCTATTGTTTTCAACTATTTCAACAATCTATCCGCAAATGAGCGCGATGAAAAACTCTTGCGTGCCATATATATTGGTGTGTTAGCATTGATGGAAGATAGAATATCTGCATTCTTATCTAAAACCTCCAATGAATTAGGTACAGAACTTGAAAGTCTCAAGATGATTTTCGAGATGAAAAAGGAACTCTTTTATAAATCGACTATAAAGGGAATTTTGGCGGAGGACGAAATAGCAGAATTCTTGAATGGTTATTTCCAAGAAAAGAGATTAAAAGATAGAGCCGTGCTTACAGGGAATACAGTAGGGAATATCGCAAAGAACAAAACAGGAGATATTGTATGTGAAGTTAATGGAGATAATAATTTGCGAATCGTTATCGAATGTAAGTTTGACAAAAGTGTCCGTTTAGGCGACATTGATTCTAAAGATGTTTTTATTCGAAAAACAGATTCTGCATGGAGTCAGTTAATTGAAGCGGAAGCTAACAGAGATGGTAAAGTAAGCATCATTGTATTTGATAGGTCTTTAGTTGACAACTCCATTCTTAAATATGCAGATAATGTTGGTTTTATTTCGGGGATAGGGTTTATAGCTGTTGTTGATTCTCAGAAAGGCGATTATTCGAATTTGTCTATTGCATACATGCTATCTCGTGATATTGCCCTAAATGCAAAGCGGGTCGATTTAGATAAGGATTTATTGGCTATCCTCGTTAATCGAATTATTAAAGACATAAACGAAGTCTTATCCATAAAGTCTCTTGTAAGCAGTAATATAGAAAACAACAAAGCAATTTTAAAGCAATTAGATAAATCTATATTGCTTATGGAATTCAACCAAGAATACATGAGAAAGTTCTTAAAGGATGGAACTCTCACGAAGAAGGATTTGCTTGATTTCTATTCGGGGGAGGAAGTTAAAGATCGGTTTAAACCAATTGAAAAAGAGATAAAT
>JAEWVM010000031.1 GCA_023396615.1 Spirochaetota bacterium
TGAATTTATAATTCCGAGTCTGGCAGCGTCCTACTCTCCCGCACAGTGTTCCATGCAGTACCATTGGCGATGAGAAGCTTAACTTCTGTGTTCGGAAAGGGAACAGGTGTGACCTTCTCTCTTTAACCACCAAACGATTACCATAGAAACTTACGGCATCATTTTGTCAATCTGTTTCATGTTCATTTGCATTTTTAAATTCAAGCAGAAATTTCATTAAGTGAAATTTAGCAAATGAAATTAAATCAAGACAGCATCAAGACTTCCAGTTGAAAAATATTCCCAACTGCATTCCGGAAATTAACTCAATTATGATACTTTCGAGAGTTGTGTCAGGTGAAAAGGAACACTGAACTTTTTTTACTTAAGAATTCGTGTTGAGCTATCAAATGTTCCATAACTTATATAACGAATTTCATTTTTATCAACAACATAATATTCGTTTCCACCGTCAGGAACACCTTCAATTTTTGCCCATATCATATTATTATATCGATACAAAGCACCTTTATGATAACAAGCATTAGGTTCAGATTTATCATATATCCCGCAACTTTTCTTGCAGCTGTATCTCTTCAAATATTATGGCTCCTTATCTACAAATAGTCAGAATTTGAAATATTTAAGGCTCCAGTAATCAAATGAAAAGTCTATCCGGAAATCCCTGCGAGTTTTCGTAGTTCGCAAAATAAATGCTGTATTGTTGTTTGGATCAAGCTCCCATCCGAAACCAATTCCTGCAAAAAATCCTTTGTCGCCATTTTGTGCAACGATGCCGCCGGCTTCCGCAATATAATTAATCTCACTGCCAGACTGCAAGAGCGCCCTACTCCCCCCAACAATTCTTTGCTCATCATTTTTAAAAGCTATCTGCGGCTCGGTAAACGCCGATATAAAAAAATTTGAATTTTCATTTGTATTAAACCAATAATGAATAGGCCATGAGAACACAACGGACGAGTTCTCTTTTTGTTTCGAATACTCCAGTCTTAAATCAGGAATAAACGGCTCTAACATATGACCGAGAACCACTCCGGCAAAAAATGGATTTGCCAGACATACCCCTGAATTTAATATCAATAGCATAATAAATATTTTCTTCATCATTATTTACCTACCCTTACAATTACCTGCGACCAAATAAAATCAAAACTCCATTATTACTATCATTTTTGATGTTTCTTTGATAGAAAGTCGCATCTTGAAAACAGAATAATATTTACTAAATATTTTATAATTTTCAGCATAATGCAGTTCCGCTTCGATGAAATACTTTGCATCGCATTCAATGGAGTGTATATTTTCAATATCGTCTTTTATCGCAGTATTATTAAGTTCTCTGAAAACCATGAGATTTGAAGTATTACTTGTTCAAGATACGATGCTGATCGTTTTTTCTGTTGCGCGAAAACTTGCAACGAAGTTGAACATTGGAAACGTCTTTTTGTGTTGCCTTATACATTTTGTTAATTCCGGATTATATACTTCATTTATAATTATTTATACATTTTAAAAATAAATTAAGAAACATATTTCATTTTGAAAAACAATCGGCAATTCCCAATGCGGCATCTTTTAAAATTTCGTTCATTTCATAATCAGAAACATATATTTCATTTGTCAGATATGACAAAGATGCATTCTCGAGAAAATTTGAAATGGTACGACGTTCTCCATCGGCTGCTTTTTTCAGAATATTATAAACATCATCCTCAATACGAAGAGTAATTGTTTTCATTATACTTGAACCTCTATCACAAAACAGAATATTCATAAATATTCAGACTGTCAAACATATATTCATCTGTCGGTTTTAGTACTTCCTTCCCGCGTTTAATTTTTGCTTATCCTTACGTACAGCAGGAGAATCAGCCGTGTGCTCAAGATATAAAAGAATGGTTTAAAGAACATCAAAACGTCGCGCCTAGCGCGACACCGCTTTCGCGCAGACTATCGCAGCCATTACAAAGTAATGCGCGATAGTTCTGTCGCGACAAGCCCCGCGCAGCGGTGCCCTTTTCTTTCGCCGAATTTCTTTTGGGCACGCAAAAGAAATCGGCAAACGGATTTAGAAGGTGCGGAGCACCTTTTGTGTATTGCATGACACCATGTGAAAAAAGAATCCATAAGGCGAAGCCTTGTGTGGTACACCTGACTCTCAGGCAAAGCGTATTTAAGCAATTCATTGCTTTGTCTCAACAGTCTTCCTTGACCGTTTCGATTATATCAATAATTTAAATTATCGCCTCAAACTATGCGGTAACGCTTGCGTTTTCCCGCTATGAACTTCATCCATCTCGCGGGCAATGTTTCCGCCTCCGTGCGGAAACTGGCGAAGCCTTTGGAGCCCGCCCGGCTCGAGGGCATTTTTTTATTTGAATTCCATCTCAAATTATGAGATACTAAGATATGATTGCTAACGATGATCTTATCCGCTTTGCCGATGAAAACGAAATCACCGTTCTTCCGAAACAGGCTGAATGGAAACTTCTTATCGTCGATGATGAAAAAGATGTTCATAAGGTAACAAAACTTGTTCTTTCGGGATACGAATTTGCCGGAAGAAAACTTTCTCTATTCAGCGCATACAGCGCCGCTGAAGCTATGGATTTTATGAATAAAAATCCTGATACAGCAGTTGCTCTGATCGATGTCGTGATGGAAGAAGAAGATTCCGGACTCAATCTCGTTCAGTTCATCAGAGAAAATCTCGGCAATCACTCAGTACGGATTATTCTGAGAACCGGTCAGCCTGGCCAGGCTCCCGAACATGAAGTTGTTCTAAATTACGATATAAACGACTACAAGGCAAAAACAGAACTTACCAGCGAAAAACTTTTCACGACTGTGATCTCAGCTATCCGCTCATACCGCGATATAATGACCATCGAAAAAAGTAAAATCGGGCTCGAAAAAATAGTCACGGCAACTGCTGATATTTTCGAAATACAATCTCTAAAATCTTTCCTGAACGGCATACTGCTTCAGTTTGTTTCAATTCTTCAGTTTGAAGACGATGCTATATACGGCAAAACTTCAGGAATTTCGGCAGAAAGCACCGGAGACGGTAAAATACAAATAGTTGCGGCAACGGGCAAATACGGCGAAGATTCTGTCGATAAATCCATCGACGATATTCTTCCTCCTGAAACACTCAGCCTGATTCACGAGGCAAAAAAAAGTAAATCTCATATTTATCAAGGATCCAAGTATGTAAATTATTTTTCAACAAAAACAGGGTTTGACAGCATTCTTTATCTTGAAAGAAACACTCCCCTCGACAAATGGGAAAAATACATGGTCGACATTCTCTGCTCAAACGCCGCAACAGCTCTTGAAAATGTCTGTTTAAATGAACAGCTTGAAAATCTTGTCGAACTGAGAACCGTTCAGCTGCAGGCAGTCAACGAAGAACTTTCGCTGAAAACAAGAGCATCAAACACGAACTCGAAATGGCAAGAAAAGTTCAAATGGCTCTTTTTCCAAGAGTTTTTCCGAATAATGAACGATGCTCATTTTTTGGTCTTTATGTTCCCATGCAGGATCTAGGCGGAGATTTTTACGATGTATTCGCGATTGACGAAGACAATACCGCATTTGCAATCGTAGATGTAAGCGGTCATGGGCCATCTGCTTCACTTGTAACGGCTATGATAAAAATTTTCTTCAACGCAAAAAGCGCTTATGGGAAAACACCCGCAGAAATTATTGATGAGATTCACCAGTGCATTCTGAACACTGTAGGTGTTTCAGGAATATTCGCGACAATTTTCTTCGGAATCATCAACCACAAAAAAATGACTCTTGATTACGCAAACGCCGGTCACACTCCGGGAATTATTCTTCGGGACAACGAAACAATTTTTTTAAATTCTAACGCAACTGTAGCTGGAGTTTTCAAAGGCGCGGAATACGTAACAGACACGGCTAAGCTTGAAGGCGGAGAACGAATTGTCCTTTTTACCGACGGACTGGTTGAAGCAAGAAATACTTCAGACAAAATGATAGGCAATGAAAATTTCTATAAAATACTTTCGGAAAGGAATTCTCTTCCGATAGAAGACATGTGTCTCAAAGTGTTCGAAGATGTTTCAAATTACTCAAAGGGAATTGATCCTGATGATGATAAAACAATATTGATAACCGAAATAAAAAAATGCTGAATATCCGGAATAAGCACAAGAGTATCAACAATGAAATTATAGCTTCTATCTTAACGGTTGTAGCATCCTCAATGATATTCGTATCAATTTTCCTGTTCTTCTATCATTCAAGTAATGCACATAAAAGACTCAGCAGATCCGCAACATCGATCAATAACATGATGTCGGAAGCACTGCTTCCGCATATTAATTCCGGAGACTATGAGAGAGCCAAAAGCATTATTGATTCGGCAATTCTTTCATCCGATCTAATCGGTGTAATTGTTTCTGATCAGTCCGGCGGAATTATAATCGGAAGATTTACGCGAAACTACAAAAATATTCACGACTGCAGCAAAGACGATCTTCCTTATCTTGAAAAGAACAAATATCTTTCTTTATCATTCACGATGAGAAATTTTAATCTTCAGCCGTTCGGCACTATTGATTACTATTTTTCTAACCATAATCTTCAACGCGAAATGCTGTTTGATACCGGAATATCTCTAATCAAAATTGTCTTAATCTGCATTATCTTATCTGTTTTTCTATCAGCCGCCTTACGAAAAATTCTTACTTCTCAGCTCATAAGCCTGAAAAACACATTTATTTTTTTTGCTAAAGGAAACTTCTCCGCAAGATCAAGAATCGAATCAAATGACGAAATCGGTGAATTATCAGATACTTTCAACATGTTGGCAGAAAACACTCAAATCAGAATATCTGAACTCGAATCCGTTTTATCAAAACGAACCAACCAGCTTATGCTTTCTCAAAAAATGGCATCACTCGGAGAACTTGCTGCGGGCACGGCGCATGAAATCAGCACTCCAATCGGAACCGCTTTCACAGCAGCAACCCACCTCAAAGATAAAACAATATCTTTTACCGAGTCATACCAGAAGAATAGCCTGACACGTTCTGAATTCGAAGCCTATCTCGCTGAAGTTGAAGAATCCATATCTCTCATAATCAGCAACATTTCAAAATCATCAACCATATCCCAGAATTTCAAAAAAATAGCATCGGACAGAACAAATGAAAACACAAAGTCTTTCAACCTGAAACATTATCTTGAAGAGATTATTCTCAGTCTTAAACCTCAAATCAGAAAAACAAAACATATCATTCAGATCAACATTCCCGAACATATAGAAATCAGCACCTATCCGGGGGTTCTTTCTCAGGTTATGTCTAATTTGATAATAAACTCGTTGATTCACGGATTTGACGGAATAGAAGAAGGAGTCATCTCCATAGACGCCGGAATGGATAATGATTCAATTATTATGGTATATTCTGATAACGGCAAAGGCATCTCTGAAGAAAATTTATCAAAAATATTTACTCCTTTTTTTACAACAAGAAAGGATAAAGGAGGAACAGGAATCGGTCTCAGCATTGTTCAAAATCTGATAGAAGGAACACTCAAAGGAAAGATTTCATGCGAAAGCGTTCGAGGCAAAGGAACTATGTTTAAGATAAGTTTTCCTGCGAAATTATAGATTAATTACAGGAATATTTTTTTCAATTCCATTGCGGCTGCACTCGGATCAGCTTCACGCGAAATCGCAGTAATAACGGCAATCCCCGCAGCTCCGGTTTCTTTCACCAGACCGGCATTTTCATTATTAATTCCGCCAATACCCACAACAGGAATTTTAACGCTTTTAACCATTTCTCTGACATATTCTATTCCATGTGCAGAACCGATATCGCGCTTGCTCTCGGTTGGAAAAACTGCACCGGCACCAAGATAATCCGCACCTGATTGTTCAGCTGAAACTGCATCCTCGATGCTGACCGGAGAATAACCGATAAGTTTATCACCTATTTTCGAACGAATTGATTCTATCGGTTCATCGTCCTTGCCGACATGAATGCCGTCGGCAGAAAGTTCAAGCGCAAGCTCAAGCGAATCGTTTACAATAAAAACCGCATCAAATTTTCTGCACAGCTTCACAATTTCCCGGCCGATCACAAGCTTCTCTCCGTAAGAAGCATCCTTATCGCGAAGCTGAATAATTCCTGATCCTCCGGCAAGCGCCTCATTAACCGTAAAAAGCGGATCATGAATACACAAAGGAGACTCAAGAACAAAGTAAAGCGAATAGTCGATGTTACGCGAAATGGTCATATCCGAACCTCGTGATTTTTTTTCCGTCAATATAAACACCCTCGCCTTCTTTCAATTCTCCTACGATATAACCTTTTATATCAGAAGCTTTTTCAGGAGAAACAGTATAAACAAGTGCAAAATCTTCACCCCCGAAAAGCGCATAGTCATAAGGATCATCTCCAAGAAGCGCGGCAGTTTCGGCAATACCATCAGAGAGTATGATAGATGACTTGTCTATATGCGCAGAAAGAGAACTTCTTCGTGCAATGTTGCGGGCTTCAGAAGCCAGCCCGTCGCTGACGTCGGTCATGGCATGCGAAATAGGAAGTATTTGAGGCAGAAAATCCATTCCGCATTCCGGATGAACATGGTATTTCTTTACGCTTTCATATCCTTTTATATTTTTGAGAAACAGTTTTAATCCGGCAGTAGAACCGCCGAGCGGCGCCGACACTGCGATAAGATCTCCTGCTTTTGCATCTGAACGCAAACGGAGTTGTTCCTTTGTTGTTTCGCCGGTAAGAGTAATGCTGATGCTCATCAAAGCACCGTGAGTCGTATCCCCGCCGATTATATCAAACTTATATCTTTCAGCGGCATCATATACGCCTTTGTAAAATTCGTCCATAAACTCAACGCTTATATCAGACGTAAGTGCAATAGAAATAAGAGCATACTTAACGGCTCCGCCGCATGAAGCTATGTCAGACACATTGGATATCATGGCTTTCCAGCCGATATCATACGGAGAAAAATATCTGCGCGAAAAATGATCATTCTCGACAAGCATGTCAACCGTCTGGAGCATGAGCTTTCCGTTCAACATGTCAACAACCGCGCAGTCATCACCGATAGAAACCATTACATTTTTATCACGCGGATTTTTCGCAATCCGGTCAATCAGCGCGAATTCGCCGCCAAGTTCCTTAATCAGCACCGAATTCCTCCTTCATTGCGCAGAATTCTCCGCACATTGAGCATTCTTTTTCATTAGAATGAGTGCTTCCTTCCCTGTATTTTCTTGCCTTTACAGGATCAACCGCAAGCTCGAACATTTTCTCCCAGTCAAAGTCCCGGCGGGCCTTTGAAAAGACTTCATCTTTCACGCGTGCTGACGGAATTCCTTTTGCGATATTCGCCGCATGAGCGGCTATCTTTGAAGCTATGACTCCTTCGACTACATCATCAACCGACGGAAGACGAAGATGTTCTGCCGGGGTCAGGTAACACAGGAAAGCGGCTCCATGCATTCCGGCAAGAGCTCCTCCTATCGCGCCTGTTATGTGATCATAACCCGGAGCAGAATCCGTAACAAGAGGACCTAGAACAAAAAACGGAGCGCCATGGCAGACTCTGTCTGCTTCTTTTATCTGGTTTTCAATCAAATGTAGAGGAACATGTCCCGGTCCTTCTACCATCACCTGAACGCCTTTTTCACGTGCTATTAACGTAAGTTCACCGAGATTGGAAAGTTCGCTCATTTGCGCTGAATCTCCTGCATCGGAACCTCCGCCCGGGCGCAGAGCATCTCCAAGACTGAGCGTAAGATCAAACTCTTTCGCAATCGCGCATATTTCATCAAAATGAGTAAAGAACGGATTTTCCTTTTTGTGATACTTCATCCATTTTGAGATAATTGATCCGCCCCGCGAAGTAATACCCATTATTCTCGATGAAGCCTTCTCTGCAGCAGACATGGTTATTCCGCAATGAACGGTTGCAAAATCGATACCGCATTCGGCGTCAGCATATACCGCGTCTATAAAATCCTTTTCCTTCATTTCTGAAAGATTTCCCTTGCATTTTGTTATTACAGAATACGCAGGAACACATCCTGTAGCAACGGAGCATTCTTCCATAAAGCGCCGGCGCATTTCCTTGACGTCTCCGCCTATGCTCAAATCCATTACCGCTTCGGCACCTGCAGAAACCGCCGCATGAAGCTTTTTCATTTCATAATCAATATCGCAATTTTTCGGCGATGTTCCGATGTTTGCATTAATTTTAACAAGAAGATCCTTACCTACCGCAATAGAATGTTTTGCTTTTCTTTTTTTATTAAACGGAATAACGGCTTTTCCGGATGCGATCAGCTTCAAGAGAGCAGATGCATCAATTCCTTCATGAGCAGCAGCCTCATTCATTTGATCTGTAATGATTCCTTTCAATGCGGATTCGATTTGTGTCATTATTCCTCCGGTTTTATCAGAGGGGTGTTAAGAAATGCGGATGAACAGATCCCTACGTCAGCATTAACCGCTTCAGGTTCATCGGGTATCATCTCAGGTAAAGCACCACCCCGTCTGCATTTCAAGCGAAATCCCGACGCTTGATTTGTCAATAGAATAAAACCGCATCAGACTTTCTTAAATTAATAAATTGTTTTTATTATACATTGTGATAAAATATCTTAAAATCGAAAATATCGGAGGAATATTATGAACTATTTTATTTGCGGAATATGCGGATACATCGCAATGGATTCTGCGCCGGAGGAATGTCCTGTCTGCACGGCACCGAAGGAAAAATTCAGTAGAAATGATGCAATTTTTGAAGAATCAAAAGCAAAAGCAGCCGAAGGTGCGGCAAAACACGTTCCGTCGATTTGGGTAGACAAAGAAACCAAATTATATCCGGGAACTGAATTCGTTACAGTACATGCTAAAATCGGCGAAGTTCCGCACCCCATGGAAGAAAAACATTTTATTCAGTTTGTTGATATTTACGCTGACAATAAGTGGATAAAAAGAGCTCACTTCACCCCGGCAGTAGTTCCGGCAATTACTGCACATCTCAGAATTCAGGCTTCAAAGATTACAGTTATAGAAAACTGCAATCTTCATGGATATTGGATAAACGAAATCAGCTTATAATTAAAATCGCCGGAAGAGATAATTCTTCCGGCATTCAAGATTCCTTTTACCACTCAAAGAAATATTTTAAACATAATCACGGCTTCTGTTTGTAATTTCATTATAAATTTAAGACAATACAAATTAGAATTAATACAAGCTTAAAATATCTATCAAAATTAAAATTAATTAAAAAAACGGAAAAAATGTGATTGATTAATCGGAAGCAGCATGCTAATTATTATAAGTCAAAATTATTCTCAAATTTTAACGGAGGCTTTATGAGGAAAAGTGTCCTGAAACTTTTATCATATGGTTGGCCTGATAAGATCATAGCCAACTATCTGATGATACGACCGACCATCGTCAAATACTACCGTAAAAAGCATAGAATCTCAAGAAACGAATATCAGGGTTTTTACTGATAACTTTTCTTGATGTCACGGTTTTGCGCCAACAAGACCGTGACCAATCTATTTTCAACAATCGCCGGCGTCAAGAGAAACATTCCCTCACACCCCCAGAGCAATAGAAACGAATCAAAACAATTTTCATAAGAGACCGAACTTTAACAATGAGTTTATGCAATGGCAGATTTAAGATTGGCGCTCAAAAACAATAATAAAAAATCTCTATTTATGTCTCATAAATTCCATGCTTAAAAATGTCAAGCAAATATGAAAAAATACCGACAATTAAATAGAAAAATATGCAAAGCGAAACAATTTCTCCCGAAGCTCTAAATGACGTCTACTCCTTTGAAAATATAATATCTCTGGAGCAGTCTCTTTATGCCGTGGAAAATGCAAAAATAGATCTCTCAAAAATTAAATTCATTAATCCCTATTGCGCAGTCAATTTGCTGCTTTTAGGCAAAAACTATCTAAAAAAGACAGGCGGAAAAATATCATTGATCAATCTTTCTCCGGAGATTTCCTCATATCTCGAAAGAATGGATTTTGTAAAAAGAAATATTTTCAGCATTGAAACGACAGCAAGCAATAAACTGTCCAGAAGCGGAATGAGCAAAAGTATAATTGAGATTACCGATATTCCGGGAAAAGAAAGAGAAAGCGTCAAAGCAATTACAAACGTTGTCGCTCTTTTTCGAAAAAGAGCAGAATTCATATTTAAATCTTCATTTTCCGAGAACAACACCGATAATTTTATTACCGTTATTTCCGAAATGTGCCAGAACATCTTTGAGCATTCACTTGATTCGGGGTATGTCGCACTTCAGACGTACAAAACAGCAAAAGGGCCGGTCGTTCATCTTGTTGTAGCTGATTCAGGAATTGGAATTGAAGGGAGCTTTGTCCGCATGAATAGAAACTGCGGAAAGGGATCAGATCTTCTGGTAAAAGCCCTCACAACTCCGATATCAAGCAAACGCGAATTCGGTTACGGACTCTGCAGAGTAAATAAAATAGTAGAACAGATGAACGGCAATCTTTATCTGCGTTCAAACTCGGATTCTGTTGCAGCAATGAATTCTCCGAAAAACGGACGGATGTTTTTTTCTAAAAGCAATCTTCCTTTTTTTCAGGGAACTCAGATTTCATTTTTTATTATGGGAACAAATTCATAAATGAGGCATGCGTTATGACAATATTCGTCAAAGATCTTATCCCCAAAAAAAGCGGCAAAGCATCTTCCGATCTTTTAACGCGCCCCGTGGGTAAAAAATACTACCAGTCCGCTGAGAAAAAAATTTCTTCTGCCATGAAAGGAGAAGTGGTGATTCTCGATTTTATGGACATAAAAGTAATCGATCCGTCTTTTGCAGATGAATTTGTAATTAACATTGTAAAACTGTCCCATTCGAATGATTTTTATGTCAGACTTCGAAATCTAACTAAATCAGCTCAAAGCAACATTTCAGCAATAATTGATTCATATACAGATTTCGCAAAAAAAGATTACGCAGTCGCAGTCGAAGACCTTCTTGATAATGGAACACATTTTCTCGGCAATATGGGTTTACAGGAGAAAGAAATCGCGGAGTTCCTGCGCATAAACAAAACAGCTTCAACCAAAGCAATATCCGACAATTTTTCATTTACGGAATCAAAAACGGTTAACTGTCTCAAGACTCTCGAAAAATTAAGAATTGTGCGGACCGATGAAACTGGAAAATATTTTTCCGTATTGTAATATTTTTAATTAATTTTGATTGATTTGATCGTTTTCAGCATTAGAATTGACAAAGCGGCAATCAATACCGGGGAAAATGGAAAGACATGAAGGTAATAATAAAATCGAAAGAACTTGTTGAAAAAGATGATTCTCTTTTCGGTCTGCTTTCCCAGCATAAAAAAAACATATCTTATCTTCGCATAATGATAAATGAAACCGACAAACTCATATCACTTCAGATAACCGACAATCCAAAAAACTGGCAGAATCTTCCGCCCGAAAAATATGCCGGCTTCAGAATGCTGAAAAGAAATGAAATCGGTGTAACCAAATTCAGCATCAAATACATTTCACCGGGAAACATAATAGCGCATTTCGGATCAACAATCGGTGTCAAATTCCCTAATGGAAAAGCGGAAATAGACAATCAGCTTTCCGTCAAATGCTATTTTACATTAGACTGCTCATCAAAATATCTAGAATCGATTGTTCTCAATATGCGTAAAATGATAAACATGACTCCGCAGAAGAAATATGAAATAATAGAAACATATCTTTCTGCGAATCCGACGGCGGTACAATAATGGCAATTCCAGAAAGCAATGAAATATCGAGATTCAATGCTGCAATGCAATTCACCAACGGGGACGAAGATAAAGCTAGGCGTATGATTTCCGGAGACTACACCGATATTAAAGCAGTTAAATGCCGTTTTCAGATGGAAAACTCCGATATCTTCGGAGCTTTTATTATCACAGTCAAACCTGAAGAAAACCTTACTCTTTCCGCATACGCGATTACCTTTGAAGACCGTCTAACCTACGATAAAATTTCACAGCGTGACTCATGGAAAACTTTTTATTCGAATATTTCGAAAATTGCGGAAAGCTCCGTTGCAACCGAAGATGCGGAACTGAGAAACCATATACTGACAAGCTGTGAAGGCTTCGATATTTATCCCGACATTCAGGCTTCCGATATACCTGCGGTAAGCGATAAGCTTGAGGAGATCATTAATAAATTTTTCAATTTGCAAAGCGCACTATGCGAAACTGAAATAGAAATGCTGTCGTCTCTTGCTCTATCTGAATCAAAAATTCCGATGCTGAAAAAAACTGAAACGAAAACTTCTTCACAGGAAGATGTAAAACCCGACATTGAAAGAGAAGCAGATTTCGTAATAAATGCCAAAATAATAGTATCTCCTGTAAAAGGAAAATATATAAACGACATCCGTCCAGGTGAGATAATAAAACTGCTTCCGCTCAAAGATGATCCCCTTTCACGGAAAATTGCCCAGGCACAGAAAACAATAGGCGAGAATGGAGAAATAATGCCTATCCGCGGAAGACTAAAGGCAAAATATCCAAACGAAAAAGGATATATCATTTACTGTATTGTCGGCAAAAAAATACTCGCAAAAATCATTGAAGAAGAAAACGTAAAAATTGATGTAGATTCTTCATCTTCCGACAAACAGAACAATGAAAAATCAAGCCTTTCGCTCTACATCATTCTTCTTGTCGCTCTTATATTTATATCTTTTTTCGTAATCTATGCACTTATTTAATTTTTCTTTATTAAAGGCCATTGCGTTAATCACCATTCTCTCACTTCCAGTCTTTGCCCAAATGCCCGGCTGGATAAAATATAATGACATGGACGGAAACACTTTTCTTCTGGATCAAAACGGAAAATTCTATCTGGAAGAAAAACCGGATTTTGATTATAAAGCAGTTGCATCAGAAGGGTTTCCTTATTACATCAAACAGGCAAAAGATCTCATAGAAAATCATTACAAAAAAGAAGGCGTAACTCTCCTTAAATCAATAATCTATTTATCCGATCTCGATAAATCATTATACGAACGCGGATCTGAGGCATCAAAAGAATTAAACAGAATAATTGCGAGAGAAGGCGACAGATGGAAGATGCTCGACCTTGAAACGTCTGTCTATTTTGCACGAACCGGAGAGATCAACCACATCTTCATGCAAAGCGGAGTTGAGTTTCATATCCCTTTTAAAACCGTAATTCTCAAAAAAAAATTAAAAGCCGTGCATTCATATACTAGAGATTCTTTGAGCTTCGGAGTAAATTTTACCAACAAAGATAGCAAATATTACAGCTCTATCATTTCAATAGTCAGCGAAAAGGTTCCTTACAATTTCGATTCTGTCGAAACGTACAGGAATTTTGCTGAAAAAAAAATAGTTTCCGACAATTATAAAAGAGAACTAATTTCAAAATCAAGAAACAGAATAATGAATTATTTTTTCAGAGAAGGAGATAGTACATTTGCCGGTTTCGAAATTTTTGAAATAAACGGAAATACCGGGTTTTATATTCAGGCTTACTTCAGCACCAATGGAAACAACAAAGAAAAAGTAAAACAATTACTGGAAACCATTGAGATTAAAGGAAGAAGCTAGCAACTTCTTCCTTTAATAAAATAATTATTTCTTTCTGAGCTTTCCGTTTTCCATTACAACATCGCCTTCGAAATCTACCTTGAAGGATGTACCATTTTCCATTTTAATCACAGTACCTTTCTTAACTCCGGAATTTCCGGTAGAAGAATGACGCGACACTCTAAGTTCGCTGGTAGAATTTCCATTAACTATTTTAAATTTATAATCAACATTATCCTTGTTAATTATTTCTCCGGCATAAACGGAAGATGCCAGAATAACGGCTGCAACTGCAAAAATTACTTTTTTCATACAATTCTCCTTTTTTGAATATATGCACTAATGCAGAAGTCATATAAATTCTCAATCTAAACGAGTCAAGCATTATACAATTTTGTTTTTTCAGCATACTATTTCAACACATCTTCTCAAACAATCATAAAACCGTTACTGATTCAATGCCCTAAATTTTCTTGAAAAATCTTTCAAATTCAATTATTATACCTATCAGTATGAGATCTAAATATTAGCCGTAATTTATCCGATAATCTATTGATCTCTTATGACGGAGTTATTCATGAAAACTTTTATTTTTTGCGCTCTTTTTATTTTTTCTGCGAATTTCATTTTTCCTCAAGATACATCAAAAAGAAATATTACCGTCGAAGAAGCTGCTGGCGGAAGAAATAATTCTTACGAAATTTCCGATCCGCAATTTAAAAATACAGGCAGTTTATTTTTGATGAACTGGGGAATGATTTACAGAGTCGACCGGCTTCCGGCTTATTCAATAGGCGCGGCAATTCACTTTCCTCTATCCAACAGGCTTGCTATTGAAAGCGGCTTATCACTCCTGAATGCAAAAATCAGTACCGATGAAGAATTTGAAGGCTCTACTGATGTAACTAGCGGCAGTGTTACCTATACCGATGTCGACATTACGTTTAAATATTTCCTTAAACCTAATTTCTGGATGGGTTTCGGTTTCGCATATGAAACAATGATTGACGGTTATTATGTCGATGATGTCGGAGGAATTCCTATTCATACGGAATTATCCCGGGATGAAGAACAAAGCCTACTGGCAGTAAAACTTGCATTTGGTCTTTTGTCGCCGATTGGAAGAGAAACATACGCCGCACCGTCATTTTTCTTCAGATACAACATACCAGTAGACCCTAAAATGGAAAAGAAAAACATTTA
This sequence comes from Spirochaetota bacterium, assembly GCA_023396615.1. Classification (GTDB taxonomy): domain Bacteria; phylum Spirochaetota; class UBA4802; order UBA4802; family JAFGJZ01; genus JAKJGA01. The sequence goes on from JAEWVM010000031.1 coordinate 14,864, forward strand.
CGTCGGAGTTAATTTCGGCCTGGCGATAAAACTGGGCAACGAGAAATAGCAATCTTAAAAATACCCGCCCTTGACTAGATACGGACAAGAGGCGTGTATTTTTCTACAAAAACCTTCAATCCGGATCCCGGAAAACTGACAGTTAAAGTAGTATCATCTCCGCTGTTTTCAATGTTAACAATTTTTCCGTTTCCGTATTTCGGATGCTTTACAAGATCTCCCCGTGAAAACTGAGAATTGAATTTAGCGCTTCCGGGTGCTCTTTTCGCTGATGCTGAAACAGAAGAATATGACTCCGAATAATCAGAATAAGATGAACTTCCCGCAGAGGTATATCTAGTTCTTTCTAGAAGCTCATTATCTATTTCACTGATGAAACGGGACGCCTGACGGTATACAGTCTGATGAAACTGTCTTCTTACAT
>JAEWVM010000063.1 GCA_023396615.1 Spirochaetota bacterium
TATTCCGTTCATTCGTTAAGTGCCGTAAGAAATGACAGGGCATCGGAAATAAGGCTGACATGGAATATAAGCGGAAGCGAAGGGCTTAGCAATTATTCAATATTCAGACTTTCATCTTTTCCTAAAACAAAGGAAGATTTGTCTTCCGGCGTATTAATTGCAACAGTTGATATTAAATCCGAAATTTACAGTGATAAACCCGAGTCTCAGGGAAGATATTATTATGCAATTGTTCCTGAAGACTATTTAAAAAATGAGAGCGTTCGTTTTCAGAAGGGTGTGAATGTCACTTCGGTTCCGGTGATGTTCATGAAGCAAAGTTCAGTTCAAAGAGATGAAGAGATTGTAATAGATGAAATCGAAAAGAAAAAAGAACCGGGTAATGTAAAAATTCCTGTTGAAAAGAAAAAAGATGACAGACCACGCGAAGAGATTAAGTATTCTGCGGATTCTGTTGATTTGATACTCAAAAATTATTTTTACAAGAAAAGATATAATGAAGCGATAAAGCACTTGTCCGCTTTGTCTTCATCAAAGAACCCGGAAAGCGCAAAAGCTCTGTTTTATATCGGACGCTGTTATGCTGAGAAAAAAGAGTACTATAAGGCACTTAAATATTTTATAAATAAATCTGTTAAGGCAAGTATGCCTAAGCAGGCGGCATTTTGGCAGGATTACTGCATCAAGAAAGCAAAAGCAAAAGGGAAATGAGGCGGAAAATGAACATAAAAACTCTTATAATCGGCGCATTTATGGTTATTCTGGGAATCGGAGGATTCGCTGTATATGAATACAAAATAAAGCCCGAAATAGAAGCTGGAAAAATATACAGGGAAGCTGTAATAGTTGCCCAGAGATGCGACCGCACTTCATATAATAAGGCCATAGATATGCATGTAAAAATTATGGCTCAGTATCCCAAAAGTTCATATTCCTTTAAGTCATACCTTTCAATAAGCGAGTTATATGAGAAGATAGGCCTTTATCGACTTGCTTACATCAATTATAATTATCTGATAAAAACATATCCGAAACGTGTTGATTCGGCAGGTTTGCGGCATGATATTATATCAAGAATTGCTGTATTAAAATTGCGTCAGAACAGAACGGATGAAGGTTTAAATCAGCTCTATTCTATACTTAATGAAACTTCCGAAAAAGAGCTTCGTGCACGAATATATTCAGAAATAGGATATGACAGCCTGAAAAAGAGCAACATGAATAAATCGCTGGATTCGTTTAATCTTGCGCTTGGTGAAAATTCGGAAAACGAAGAAGCTGTTCTCGGAAAGGCCCGTACCTTGATCAGGCTCGGTAAATATGAAGAGGCTTTTGAATTATATGATGTATTTTTGAAATTCAAAGGAGAATTTTCGCCGTATGCACAGGATGTAAGAAAAGCTTACCTTTCACAACTGTATGATTGCTCGCTTTCTTATTTCCGCAGCGGAAAATATTCTTCTTCGGTTGCGGCATCCCGCCGTCTTTTAGCCAATTTCCCTCAATCAAAGCTTTCAGAAAATTCATATTACTGGGCCGGCGAAGGATATTATGCTCTCGGTAATTATAAAAATGCAGCAGCATTTTTCACCAAAGCTTTGAGTAATTCTTATTACCATAAAGATGAAGATTCTCTTATCAAAAGAGGTCATTCATATTTTTCAATGAAATCATATCTTTCAGCTGTAAAAGATTATGACAGATACATGGAGCAGTATAGAAACGGTAAATATTTCTCAATTGCATCTAAATGGAAAGAACAGGCTCTTGCCGAGATATCACAGAAAGAACATTCGGAAAAGCTCGGATCAGATTCTTATGAGAATAAACCGGATGCGCCAAAAGATGAGAAGATGTCATACGATTCAGGAGTCGATTATAATGAAGCAGAATCTGAAGATGATTATTCATCAGAAACTTATGAAGATGTGACGGAATTGTAATACGGATTTGCGGAAGCTTCAAAAGCTTCCGCTTCTAAAACTTAATGAAAATATCACTTCTCACCATTGCTGCTTTGTTTGTAAGCTTTAATCTTTTTTCCTCGGATCTGCTTCAACCGGTAGACACTAAAAATACATTTGTTTTTTATATTTCACACCTTTTTATGCCTCAATTCTCTTCGAATTCATTTTATTCAAAAAGAATGTTTTCTGTTTCAGCTTCCGAATCCAATACTATATATGATCCGGTATATTTTCAAAATAATGATAAGAATGCAGTAATCGATGTTGAAACAAGCTGTATGTTATTATTATATTCAGAAAAAATATTATATGATATTGAATTGTCTGCTTCAATATCTTTTGTCAGGCATTGGAGCGGCTTTTTGGATGGACCAATTGAAAACTTTCATTCATTGCCGGTTTTCGGTTCAGGGCTTCCTAACGGCGGACGCGAACATGTAGACCGTAATGAAGTGAAAATATACTATGAAAGAAACGGAAAAACTATCAGCACAAATAAGAGCTTTTATGGTATAACTGATCCGTCATTTTTCCTTAAAAAAGGTTTTGTTTCGGATCAATTAGGTTTTTATTTATCTGCGGCTGTTAAGCCTTCAATCGGAAGCAAAGATTTTATTAATTCGAATACGGTTGATCTAGGATTATCTGCAGGTGTTGATTGTAGGCGAGACAGAATATATTTATTCGGTTCTCTTGCTTTTGTAAAATTATTCGGCAACGGTTCGTTCAGTTATGAACTGAATCAGGACAAAAAATATATATCGAGCTTGTGCATCGGCGGCGGTTACGCAATAAGTGAGAATGCCGCCGTAATAGCTCAATTTTATATTCATTCGAGTATATATGATACTGGAGTCAAACGTCTGGATTTGCCGACTGTCTGCAATACCTATGCTTTCCGCTGGCGTTACTGTGAATCATCTGTTTTGCAGTTCGATATCACAGAAGATACGTTTACCTATGCAACCGCAGACATCTGTTTTAATATCAAAAATGAAACCCGGTTTTGATCAGTTCTTCATTACAGGAGGCTGACCTGTTGCCTGCAGAACAGAATACCAGTAACGCGAATTGGAATCTACCTGTTTTCTCTTTTCTGTAGCAAGAGATGTAGGCAGATGAGTATAATCGTATCTCCATGATCCGACAAGCATGTTGGTTTTTCCGGCCATAGCTGCATGCACCGCATACTGGCCGAGCTGAGCGCAATAAAGTGAATCATTGGGATTTGCCGGAATGCTTCTTACGATATAGCTTGGGTCAATATATTTTGTGTTTGCTTCTAAGCCTCTTGATTGAAAATGATTATTTATTCTGTCACGGAGAAGGATTCCAATATCCGCTAGTTTAAGATTTCCCGATGCGTCGCGTTCAACACTCTCGTTTGCAATAAATTCCTGACCAGCGCCCTCTGCTACGCATATTACCGCGTGACCGCTTTTTAGAACACGCTGTTCAAGATGATTGAGGAATCCGTTTTCGCCGTCAAGGTCAAAAGGCACTTCGGGGATAAGAACAAAATTTACAACATTTGTCGCGAGGGCTGCATTTGCAGCAATATATCCGGAATGTCTTCCCATAACTTTAACGAGACCAATGCCGTTCGGTGCACCTTTTGATTCGATATGAGCAAGAGTCAAAATTCTGCTTGCTTCAGAAAAGGCTGTTTCGAATCCGAATGTTTTTGAAACAAAATTGATATCATTATCGATTGTTTTCGGAATTCCGATGACGGCTATCTTTAGATTGCGTTTTGTTGCGATGTCCGCGATCTTCTGACTGGCTCTGAGTGTTCCATCGCCGCCAATAGTATAAAGTATGTTGATGTTGAGCCGTTCGAGTGAATCAACAATTGCTTCCATGTCGTCAGTTCCGCCGCGGGATGAACCAAGAATTGTTCCGCCGGAGGTGTGTATCGTATCAACCATTTTCGGCTGAAGCTGAATGAGTTCGTAACCTCTTGAGGGAAGAAGTCCGACGTAACCGTACTGAATTCCGAATATGTTTTTTATTCCGTAGCCGTAGTAAGATTCCATTACTATAGAGCGGATAACATCGTTGAGCCCGGGGCATATGCCGCCGCATGTGACTATTGCCGCTTTAACTTTTGACGGATCAAAATATATTTCTTTTCTCGGTCCGGCTTTTTCAAAAGATATTATTTCCGAGCAGTCTTTTTTTTCGATTATTGTTTTCAGATTAGATTCGTAAACGACTCTGTCGGAATCCGAGACAAAAGCTTCGCTGCTGTTTTTATATTTTTCAGCGAGAGGAGAAGGTATTGATGCTCTTCCGAGAGATTGAATTTCTGTGTTCATGCTGACCCCTTTCGATGCATAACATACATCAACAAGTGATTCAAATTAAGGCGGATTGTCAAGATAATTGTTCAGCAGTCTGCTGTTACGGAAAAGTAAAAAAAGAGTCTGATTTTTATTCTGTGCTCTCGTCGTATTTTGAAATGATTTGTTTTACAGCCGATGAGTAAAAATTTTCACTGCCGTCTTTCTTTACAGATCCGCTTTCAATCCAGATGAGTTTTCCCGATGCGGGATTTATGCATCTCAGCCAGAATTTTTCAGTATTTTCATCAATGTTTATGAAAAAAATATAATCCAGTCCGCCGTATTCTTTGGATAATGAAGCAACTGCTTTTATGGTTTCTTGTTTTATTGCATAAAGCATTTTGTTTTTGAGAGAAATTGCCGCTTCTTCTTCCGCAATATCTTTTCCTGATACCCAGGGTTTTATGACCAGTGCTTTGGGTTTATGCTTGAACGGTTTTTCTATTGAAGATTGTTTTGCAGAAAGTGAGTAGAAAAATCCGATTTCCTGAGAGGAATAATCGTTGCGGACTTCATTGCCCTGACAGGATGCGACTTTGTGACCGGATTTGAGAAACTCCATCACCATTTCATTATAGTTTTTACCTGATAAATTCGAGAACAGGGCAATTCTGGACATGCTTCGGATTTTTTCAGTTTTATAAATATATTCACTGCCGGCTAGTTCACTCAGGAGTTTTTTAAGTTTGTCTACGAGGCTGAAAATTTCAGTTTCTGTTTCAATGTCTCCATTTGTTTCGAAAGAAATATATTCATCAAGATTTCTATTATAAACGCGTATTACAAAAGATTTCTCTGAAGCGGATACATTAAACGTGCCGTGAATCAGATAATTGGAAGAGAGAAGATCGGAAATTTCCATGTAGTTGTCTGGACTTATCGGTGAATCTTCTTTGAAATTCTGTTTTATTGACTTTGATGATGTTGAAGCATTGATTGCTGTGTAATTAGCGCCTCTGAATGAAAAAGTCAAACCGTTTGGAATCAGTTCGCAAAGGTAATCATAATTCTGGTTTCCGGTCATATTAGAAAAAGGCAAAAAGGCTATTTTGACACCTTTGCTTTCGCGGGCCGGAGAAACTGAGCAAATAATAAGAAAAAAAACTGCTATTGCGGTCTTCTTCATTATCTTCCGGAAAGAACTGAAATAAATTTATCGGTAATAGCTTCGGCTGTGTCATTATATGAGGTAGGGTGGTTCTGAACCCATATAATATCCATAGTTGAAAGATCAATTGCTCTTCCCCAGCTGTATTTTTCCCAATCCGCCATTTCAAGAATAATCAGATAGCGGACATCCCATCTCTCTCTGATAGATCTGAGAGTTTCGGCTTTGTTTAATTCATAATTGTAAACATGAAGTTTGAATATGCTGTCGAAGCTTTTCTGTGCGCTTGTAATCGGCTGATCTCCGTTTTCTCCGACAACAGGGAGCTGTTCATTATAGGCGAGATATTTGAAATCGCTGATATTGAAATAATCTTTCATTGTGTAAATGTCATTGGCGTTTATCGCCTTGACGTTGTATCCCTTTGCCATGAAACGCATGGTTATCATGTTTTTCATCGGATTGGAACCGTCAACTATCACTCCGATACTGCTTCCGGCAGGCACGGTTCGCTGTACATAGCTTCCGCCTTGCTGGGTGCTTGTGCAGGATGCGGTGAAAAGAATAATTGCTAATATAACTGCTTTTTTCATAAAACCCTCTGTGAATTGTCTCTGTAAACGGACTCAATAGGGATGATATGATATGGTGAATTTAATGTCAAATAAATATTATATTACTTCTTTTACTATATGAATTAAAAAAAATGGGGAGTCTTGCTGAAACACCCCCCATTTTCTTCTGCTGATTAAAAAGCTAATAAGGCAGACTGTCAATTCTGCAGTCTTCGTTTAATAGGGATGAAAGCCAGATGTAATACGCTACATGAGGACTCCAGTATTCCGTTGTTCTCCAGTCCATGGTATTGTTCATATCCATGAAAGGCATGTCGTCTTCTTCTCCGGCGATTCCGTTCATGACGCCGCCGATTATAAGTCCTAGAAAACGTGAATGAGGATAAGGATTGTTTACTCCTTCGCCGGTCATCATGCAGGTGTTGATAGGGTTGAATCCCATGACCCATTCAAGCTGGTTTTTCGCATGTGTTTTATATTCGTCCTTGTTAAGAATTTCTGCAGAAAGAAAGAGCCCGACAGCATTTGAAAGAAGATGGCTGTTTAGGCCGAAAGCGCATTTTCCTACAACTTCGGCAAAAAAGCGGTACGAGAGTTCTCCTTCGAGTTTGCGGTATACTTCGCCTTCTATTGTTTTGGAATAAATGCCGTAAGGTATAATTCCAAAAGGTGATTTTTGCATTAATGGAATCATGTAACTGCCGCAGTAAAGTTCAATAGCAGTTTTCACTTCTTCCTTGAGCTTTGATTGCTTCAGGTATTTGAATGTTTCTGCGAGCGCGATGAGGGGAACTCCTCCATCTCTCGGATTTCTGAAGAAATCATTTTTTGAAGTGTCTGCGTAAAAGAATCCGCGCAGATTTTTCTGACCGAATTTAAATTCGTTTTCCTGAAGAGAAAGTAGAAGTTTTGTTTTGCTTTCGAGTTCGGAAAGAATTTTATCATCGCCGGTTGACGAGTAGAGTTCTTTCAGTGCGAGAACTGCCCAAGATATTTCTTCGCATTTGCTTAAGTCTTTGGTAAGTGCATAACCGTAAGTTTTTAGTGCGGCTTTTTTGCAGATGTCCGAATAATACGGATCGCTTTCAGCAAATGTGAGTGCATTCATAGATTCGAAGTAAATAAATTCCCACTGCACGACACCGTCATACATTGTATTGATATGTCTGTCGTCTCCGTCTCCGATTATATTTTTTGTCCACCGGTTGTCGGAATTATCGCCTTCGACTCCGCCGGCAACATCGTGGTATACCAGACCGGATTCGCTCTGAGCTTTTAGAAAATACTGGTTGCCCCATTTGAGTTCACTTGGAATATCGCCGTGAGCAGGGTCGAAAACTCTCCAGTCGGGATTTCCGATACGTTTGAGATGGTTTAGGGCGATTCCGAGCATCATTGTGTGGGCTGTCCATTTGCGTAAATCTCCCGCGTCGTGCCAGCCTCCGACTGTGTCGCAGTATTTATTTGTGTCGCGGAATACCGCGTCATCGAGATGGCACGGACCGTGATAGAAGGGCACATGATCGCCGCATCTCTGAGCATGGATATAGTCGAAAGGCTTGCGTATTGTCCGTCCGTAAATATCTTCTCTGATTTGAAAAGGTACTGAATTATATTTGTTGTTGAGCGAAATGAGATAGATTCCGGGAGTTTTGAGTTCTGAAAAATCTGCAATAGCATACTTCCCCCATGGATAATCATTCTTTTCAAGTTTACCTGTAAAAATGACGGTGTTGGGTTTTGTGTTGGGACCGATTTCATTGTATCCCATTTCTGTGAGATTTATTACGCTGAATGAGTCGAATTCTTCATCTCCCCAGATGACGGCTTTCTTTTCAGATTTTGGTTTGAAGCCGAGATGGTTCACTGATATTTTCATTTTTTTCCTCCCTTTGCGTACACTATATATTTATTGTTGACGATTATATGCAGTCGGCATAATTTGTCAAGCAAACGTTTGCGCAATCGTAAAAATATTTTGGGGGTAAATATGAAAAACTATATGAACGGACTTAATGTAGGCGGGTGGATTTCACAGTACTTCAATAAAGGATATGAACACTTTGATTCATTTATTGTCGAGAAGGATTTTGAAAAAATAGCTTCATGGGGCTTCGACCATATCAGACTTCCTTTTGATTATGAAATTCTTGAAAATAAGGATAATCCTTTTGTGTTTAATGAAAGGGCATTCAAGTATCTCGATAATGCGGTTCTTTGGTCAAAAAAATACGGCATATCTCTTTTATTGGATATGCATTCCGCTCCCGGATTCAGTTTCGGAAGCTACGAAGTCAGCACTCTTTTTAAAAACAGATCTCAGCAGGAAATTTATATAAAACTTTGGGAGACAATAGCTCTGAGATATAAAAACGAAAAACATATCGCTTTTGATCTTTTGAATGAGTTGGTTCTTCCTTCTCCTGAACCATGGAATAAACTTGTACGTGAATGTATCTCGTCTATCAGAAAAATAGATACCGAACGTCTATTGATTTTCGGCGGAATAAATTATAATTCAATTTTCACTCTGAAAGATATTGAAGTTCAGGGTGATGAAAACATCGCTTATACTTTTCATTTTTATGAACCGATAATTTTCACTCATCAAAAAGCGGTATGGATGCCATTTCTTGTTCATTATAATCAGACACTGAATTATCCCGGAACATTTGATAATCTTGATAAACTGGTATCAGATGTAAAAGACGGAAAAATAGGAGATATAGAGCAGTTTGATGTAAAAAGATATCTTACGAAGGAGCTCGATATTTCACTAATGATTGAAGACATTCAGCCGGCAATTGATTTTATCAATAAAACCGGAAAGAAACTTTATTGCGGTGAATTCGGTGTAATCGAATCGACTCCGATGAGAAGCCGTATCAACTGGTGCCGTGATGCCGTTTCGCTTTTTGACAGGTATAAAATCGGACGTTCATACTGGACATATAAGGGAATGGACTTCGGTCTTCTTGACAGAAAAGGAAATCTTATCAGTGAAGATCTGGTAAAGGTTCTGGCCGGAAGAAGATAAAGTATTTACCGGCTTATGCCGGTGGACTTCCTTTTGCAGTAAATAAAAAATTTTCTTTTCCGTTTACGTATTAACTATGTGTACATATCTGCAAAAAATCATCAGACAAGATCTTATCTCCCCGGACTTGAAAGAATAAATACGTATAAGTCTCTCTGGCTAAAGCATTGGGGTGAATTCGGCCGCGTTTATCAGCTTAAATATGAAACTGTTTTCGGTGTAATCACCGAAGAAAAAATCCTGT
>JAEWVM010000078.1 GCA_023396615.1 Spirochaetota bacterium
GCCATATAGTCGCCAGAGCGATTTCCGAAGATCATGCGAAAATTCTCGATAAGCTCGGTGTGCATGAAGTTGTTTTTCCGGAGAGGGACATAGCCGTAAAACTCGGCAATAAAATCCTTCTTAAGAATGCACTTGATTATCTTCCTGTTACGGATGATTACGGCATAGTTGAGGTAATTCCGCCGAACTCATTTATAGGCAAGACTCTTGCCGAACTTAAAATAACTTCAAGATTCAGCTGTCAGGTTATTGGAATAAAGACCCCTGAGGAAACCGGAAATGTTGAATCATATAACACGAAGATGGCTCCTTCGGCAGGAGACATTATACGTGTAAATTCCATTTTAATCGTTCTCGGCAAGCTTTCAGAAATTCAGAAACTGCAAAGAGCGGAATAGTTATAATTCAATTATGCTGCCTTCGACTGCGATATCAATTTCGAGATCGGAGCGTTTCTTTTCTTTGTTAACTGAAAGATAACTTTTTGCATTAGCCAGAACCTGCTCAATTTTTTTGTCATTATAATCGGGGTCGTGGTGAAACAGAATCAGTTTTTTTACTCCGAATCTTGCGGCAATGTCTATTGCGATTGAAGCGGATGAATGCCCCCAGTCGATTTTATTAACAGATTCATCAAAAGTATATTGTGCGTCAAAAACACATACGTCAGCATTCCGGAAAAAACTTTCATACGAACCTATGTTGTCGAGCTCATCCAGGTTAAATTCGCAGTCGGAAGTAAAACAGAATGTTTTTCCGTTTTCTTCTATTCTGTAGCCGAAAGAACCTCCGGGATGGCGGAATCGTTTATTTATTATGCTAATTCCGTTAAGAACGAATTCGCTGTCTCCTTCAAGTTCTGCGAATTCTTTTGTTGAGCTCATATAATCCAGATTTACCGGAAAATGTGTGAAAATCTGCTGATATTCTATACGCTTCTTGAGATCTTTTATGGGAGAATAGAAAGTGAAGCGGTTGCCGGGAACGAAAAACGGCATAAAAAACGGGATCCCCTGAATATGATCCCAATGGGTATGGGTTATGAGAATGTTGGCGTTTCCCTCACCGCGTCCGAATTCGGTTTTCATGAGTTCGTTTCCGAGTTTTTTGATTCCGCTTCCGCAGTCTATTATTATGGTATCTCCGGAATCCGGAATTACCTGGAGACAGGTTGAGTTTCCGCCGTATGTGCCGCGAAGCGATATCGGCAGAGAATCAAGAAAAGCTTTTTTTGCCGAATCGCTTTTAGCGTCATGTAAGGTCATGAGATCAAGCGCTTCTTTAAACTTGTCATATATTTCATTAGAATCAAGCGGGGTCGGAATGGAACCCCTGACTCCCCAGAATTTTATTTTCATTAATTTAACCCGATGGATAAGAATATCCGCCAAAATACTATTATATCTGATAATAGCTGTCAACGGATTATTTGTCCGGGCATTTAATCTGCCGATGTTCAATATTTTTTATTGACAAAGAATGCCCATAAATTGCCTTTATATGAGGTTAACCCTGAAAAATTCTCAGGTTTTGCCGCTCTTGTACATTCTTTTCCGTCTGAAAACATTCAAAGAGGGATATAATGCCTAAACGTACCGATATTAAAAAAATAATGATAATAGGTTCGGGCCCGATCGTTATCGGCCAGGCCTGCGAATTTGACTATTCCGGCTCACAAGCCTGCAAGGCACTTAAGGAAGAGGGATATACGGTTGTTCTGATCAATTCGAACCCCGCAACAATTATGACCGATCCCGATCTTGCCGATAGAACCTATATTGAACCGATAACACCCGCAGCTGTTGAAAAGATTCTCGAAATTGAAAAACCTGACGCGATACTTCCGACTGTCGGAGGTCAGACTGCTTTAAACACGGCACTTGCACTTTATAATAACGGTGTTCTTGACAGGATGAAAATTGAGCTTATCGGCGCGAATATCGATGCTATCAAAAAAGCAGAAGACCGCGAACTTTTCAAAGAAGCGATGCTCAAAATCGGAATCGATCTTCCGAGATCAGGTTTTGCTTCAACTATCGACGAGGCTCTTGCGCTTCTTGAAGATATCAAGCTTCCTTTGATTATACGTCCGGCGTTTACTCTCGGAGGAACAGGCGGAAATTTCGTTTATAACAAGGAAGACTTTGTTGATCTTGTAAGAAAAGGTCTTGATGAGTCGCCGATAAGCCAGGTTCTTCTTGAAGAATCGATTGCCGGATGGAAGGAATATGAACTTGAGGTTATGCGCGATAAAGCGGATAATGTCGTTATAATATGCTCGATTGAAAATCTTGATCCGATGGGAATTCACACGGGTGATTCCATCACAGTTGCTCCTCAGCAGACATTAACTGATGCTGAATATCAGAACATGCGCGACATGTCGATTAACATCATCCGGGAGATCGGAGTCGATACGGGCGGATCGAATATCCAGTTCGCGGTTAACCCTGATACCGGAAGAGTCATCGTAATAGAAATGAATCCGCGTGTCAGCCGTTCATCCGCTCTTGCTTCAAAGGCGACCGGTTTCCCTATCGCGAAAATCGCGGCGAAGCTTGCAGTCGGTTATACTCTTGACGAACTCAACAATGACATTACGCGCGAGACTCCTGCTTCTTTTGAGCCTACAATTGACTATGTTGTTGTAAAAGTTCCGAGATGGAATTTTGAAAAATTTCAGGGCGCCGATACAAGACTCGGACCGCAGATGAAATCTGTCGGCGAGACTATGGCTATCGGACGTACGTTCAAGGAGTCACTTCAGAAGGCGATGCGTTCGCTTGAAATCGACAGATACGGACTTGGTTCGGATGCCAATCTTAAGCTTGAAGGAATGATTCACCGTCAGCCGCTTTTTCAGCAGAGAGATCTTCTTGAAAACGGTCTGCGCACTCCTCATGATCTTCGCATATTTTATGTAAAGCTTGCGCTCAAGCTAGGCTGGTCAGTGGACAGAATTTTTGAGCTTACCAAAATTGACAGATGGTTTCTCTGGCAGATTGAAGAGCTTGTTGATGCAGAAAAAACATTCGTAGAAGACGTCCGCATGAACGGGCTTACTGTTGCAAATGTACTCAAAATGAAAAAACTCGGTTATTCGGATAGACAGCTCGGATATCTTACTGACGCAGAAAATCTTTCACGCATCTACGAAAAGGGCAGTGACTCGCAGAAAGAATATTCGACAGCGGTAAAAAACCGCGAAAAAACTATACGTGATTTCAGAAACGCGAATTCTATCAAACCGGGTTACAGACTTGTTGATACCTGCGCGGGAGAGTTCGAAGCGTATACTCCATACTTCTATTCGGCATATGACGATTGCGACGAAGCGCGTAAGACTGATACTAAGAAGGTCATGATTCTCGGTGGCGGGCCGAACAGAATAGGTCAGGGAATTGAATTCGATTATTGCTGCTGTCACGCATCTTTTGCTCTCAAAGAGTTAGGTATCGAATCCATCATGGTTAATTCGAATCCTGAAACTGTTTCAACCGACTATGATACTTCGGATAAACTTTTCTTTGAACCTTTGACTCTTGAAGATATTCTTCACATATACGAAAGAGAAAAACCTGAGGCGGTTATTGTACAGTTCGGCGGACAGACTCCGCTCAAACTTTCACGCCAGCTTCTAGAAAACGGTGTGAACATCGCCGGAACTTCGCCGGACTCAATCGACAGAGCCGAAGACCGTGAACGTTTCTCTGATGTGGTCAAGAAGCTCGGACTCAATCAGCCTGAAAACGGAATAGCTTTTTCGCAGGAAGACGCTCTCCGCGTAGCGGGTCAGATAGGTTATCCGGTTCTTGCGCGTCCGTCATATGTACTCGGCGGAAGAGCGATGTGCATCATTTATGATCAGGAATCTCTTATTGAGTATATCAAGACTGCGGTTGAACTGACTCCTGAACATCCGGTGCTTATAGATAAATTTCTTGAAGACGCGGCTGAAATAGATGTCGACGCTATCTGCGACGGAAAAGACGTTTATATAGGTGCGATTATGCGCCACATTGAACAGGCCGGAATTCATTCAGGCGACTCAGCCTGCGTAATTCCGCCTCTTGGAATAAAAGAAGAAATCATAGAAGAGATTACGCGTCAGACTAAGGCTCTGGCTATTGAACTCAATGTCGTGGGTCTTATCAATATTCAGTTCGCACTGAAAAATGATGTTGTTTATGTGCTCGAAGTTAATCCGCGAGCGTCGAGAACGGTTCCTTTTGTGTCGAAGGCAAAGGGTATTCCTCTTGCAAAAATCGCGCTGAAGGTAATGCTCGGTGCCAAGCTTAAGGATTTCGGTCTTTCTGAAAGATTTGAAACTCCGTATATATCCGTTAAAGAAGCGGTTCTTCCTTTCAATAAATTTCCGGGAGTTGATGTTGTTCTTTCTCCTGAAATGAAATCAACCGGCGAAGTAATGGGAATTGCCCGCGATTTCGGTGAGGCTTTTTATAAATCAGCTCTTGCGGCCGGAGACCGTCTGCCTCTTGAAGGATCGATTTTCGTATCACTGAATGAGCGCAGCCGTTCGGATCTTGCTCCGGATCTTTTGATGATGTACAAAGAAGGATTTAAATTCCTAGCTACAGGCGGTACTGCAGAATTTTTACGGAGCAACGGTATGGAATGCTCTACTGTAAACAAAGTGAGCGAGGGAAGACCGAACATACTTGATTTGCTTAAAAATAACGAAATCGATATGATTTTCAACACGCCTCGCGGAAAGGCTCCGAAGAGCGACAGCAATCTCATAAGACAGGTTGCTTTGAGATATAAGATTCCTATCATCACAACCGGTTCGGCGATTAAGGCCGCGGTGGAAGGAATAATCAGAATGAAAAACTGCAGTATTACCGTCAGGGCTCTGCAGGATTATCATGCAGAAGTAAAACAGCATTTGCTGAAAAAATGAATTATTACGAGAGAATATGAGTTCCGATATTAGAAATGAAATAGAGAGAAGGCGCACTTTCGCCATCATCTCACATCCGGATGCCGGAAAAACAACGCTTACTGAAAAACTTCTTCTGTACGGAGGCGCGCTTGAACTCGCGGGTTCCGTTACAGCAAAGAAGAAGCAGAGAGAAACATCCTCGGACTGGATGGAGCTTGAGAAAAAAAGAGGAATATCTATTTCTTCGACTCTGCTTCAGTTTGAGTATAAGAATTTCAGGCTCAATCTTCTTGATACGCCGGGACACAAAGATTTTTCAGAGGATACTTACCGTGTTCTTACCGCTGTCGATGCCGTCATAATGGTAATTGATGCCGGTAAGGGTATTGAAAATCAGACCATCAAACTTTTTGAAATCTGCAAAAAGCGCGGTGTTCCGATTTTTACTTTTATGAATAAACTCGATCGTCCGGCAATGCCTCCGCTTGATCTTCTTGACCAGCTTGAAAAAGTTCTAAAGATTCATGCGTTTCCTGTGAACTGGCCTCTTGAAAGCGGACCGTTCTTCAAGGGTGTGTACGACCGCATGAATAAAAGCGTCCATCTTTTTGAACGTACGACCGGCGGAGCTTACAGAGCTCCGGTTTCGATTCATGATATAAAAGACCCTTTTGTTAAGGAAATTCTTTCAGAAGCTTCATATGAGACCATACTCGAGGAGATTGAACTTCTCGACGGTGCTCAGGAAGGTTTTGATTTTGATGCCGTTCTTGCCGGAAAGACTACGCCGGTATTCTGGGGCAGTGCTGCAAATAATTTCGGAGTTGAGCTTTTACTGAGCGGATTTCTTGATCATTCGGCGCCGCCGACGGCACGAAACGTCGAAGGTGAGCCTTTTCCTCTTGAAAGCGATACTTTCTCGGCATTCGTTTTCAAAATTCAGACAAATATGAATCCAGTTCACCGCGATAGAATGGTTTTCGCAAGAATTTGTTCAGGCAAATTCACACGCGACATGAATGTTATCAATTTCCGTACTCAGAAAAAGGTGCGCCTTTCGAGCGTTCATACGGTTTTCGGGCGTGAGCGGGAAACTACTGAGGAAGCGTACCCGGGTGATATTCTCGGTTTTATTACAAACGCGGATTTTAAAATCGGCGATACTTTGAGCACTGATCCTTCGGTTTCATATAATGAAATTCCGCGTTTCGCGCCTGAATGTTTTGCCTATTTAAAAAGCAGTTCAGTTTCAGCAAATAAATCTTTCAAGAAAGGTCTTGAGCATCTTCTTGCTGAAGATATCGTTCAGACTTTTTATATGAAGGAATACGGTGCCGTAACTCCTCTTCTCGGAGCGGTTGGTCCGCTTCAGTTTGAAGTTCTGCAGTATAGACTTCGCGATGAGTACGGAGTCGAATCGAATCTTGAAACCAAGCCTTGGGAAGTGATGCGCTGGATCGGCGGAGACGCCGACGAAATACGTTCTCTTCTTCCGAGTAATTCCGCTGTGGCAGAAGATGACAGAGGACGTGCCGTAGCACTTTTTCCGAACACATGGTCAATGGATTATTTTCTTAAGAATAATCCTGATGTTAAGCTTTTGGATTCGCCTGAATCAGTATAATTTTTCTTTGATGTTATATTGCCAGAGCTCGACAAGTTTATCAAATTCCTTGTCGGGCGCTTCGTCTTCGTGTGCTTTTCTTTTGCGTGTTATAAGATAAATTACTGTAGAATCTTCAAGGATGAACTGCTGCTGCAGAG
>JAEWVM010000021.1 GCA_023396615.1 Spirochaetota bacterium
GACTTTGTTCATCCGTCTTCAAAAAACCTTATCAACTGGGAAGAAATCCGCGAACTCGAAAGAGCCGGAATCGATGTTGAATCACACACTTATTCGCATGCCGATCTTGTTAAGATTTTGTCTTCCGATAATCCTGATTCGTTCCGCAAATTGTTTAAGGAGATGTATCTATCAAGAAGAATCATTTCGCTTGAAACCGGAGATGAATGCGAGTTTATAGCTTTTCCGTATGGAAACTATAATTCTCATCTGGTTAATATGGCGCGTCTTGCGGGATATAAGAGAGCATTTACCACCGAATACGGAATGAATCCCGTAACAAGAGATAATTTCTGTCTCAGACGGCATCATGTCAAAAGCAGTTATTCGTCAAAACAGATTCTTTCGATTCTAAATCAAAGTGTTCCGTAATATTTTGTAAGCGGATTCTTTGAAAACTGCTGAAATAAAATGCTTTACAATAATTTAACCGGAATATTACTATAGTTTATTCGGTTTTCGAACCAATTTTAAAAGACAAAATTAAGGAGACTAAAATGAAAAAAGCATTAGTATGCTTGGTTCTATTGACAGTTGTTGCTGTTGCCGCGGCTTGCGAAACTGCACAGCCTAAAACTGCTCTCGGAGTTCTTTCTACAATCGTTGTAGATCCTTCATCTGCACAGATTGAAAAAGGAAATGTTTTCTCTTTTACAGCTAAAGGTCTTGATTCTGCAGGTAATCCTGTTGTTATCAATCCTACATGGTCTGTTGACAAAAAATTCGCAGGTATCATAACTCTTGTAAATCCTGTTGGTCCTAAAGCCGCTGTTAGAGCTAGAGCTGAAGGCGCTGCTGAACTTGTTGTTTCTCAGGGAGACATCAAGACTGTCGTTAATATCGACGTTGCAGGTCCGGACAAGTTTACTTCAAGAACTTCTAAGTAATCAACGATAATCCCGGGGAGCGCTTGCCGCTCCCCGAATTCTATTTCTAAAGATCTTTAAATGAAAAAATTATTATTATGTGCTGTTACAGGCTTCTTCTGCCTGGCGTTTTCTTACGTCCGCGCGGATATTGAGGCAGATGCCGCGTCTCCCGTATTTTTTACGGAAATATGGGGATATCTGATGAGCGGTGAAGAAAAATATTTTACTAAGAATTCTCCGGTTACGGATATCGGATATTTTTCCGCAAAGGTTTCCCTTGACGGAAGTATTCGGGGCGTTCCCGATGCCGCAAAAATAAATAATTATGGAAGAAGAGTTCATCTCGTTATAGCCGAGACTTCGGATTATTCTCTGACCCACTTTGTTCTGCGTCCGGATCTTCCGTTCCGAGCCGAGCTTTTAGAGAGCATTGCCGTCAAGTCGAAGCCGTTTGCGGGAGTCCAGATTGATTTTGAGGCTGTACGTCCGGCAGACAGAGATAATTTTATTTCTTTTCTTTATGAGCTGAAGGCGAAAATCAAAGATAAGACTTTGAGTGTTGCTCTTCCCGCGAGAAGAAAAAAAGTTAATGATGCCTATGATTATGAAAAAATATCAAAGGCAGTTGACCGCATCATTATTATGGCTTATGATGAGCATTGGAGTACGAGTAAACCCGGCCCTGTTGCATCAAACGCATGGTGCCGTGAAGTTTCGTCTTATGCCGCTAAGCATATTCCGCGCGAAAAGCTTGTCATGGGAATTCCGTTTTACGGTAGGGCATGGATTGATAAGAATCCTGCGAAAGCGTATATTAACCGCGGAGTTGCAAATCTTATCAAGTTGAAGAATTTATCAATTAGCAGAACTGCGGACGGAATACCGAATGTTAGATATACTGAAACTGTTGAAGTGTCGCTTTATTATGATGACGCGGAATCGCTTCAGAAAAAATTCGGCATATATAAAAATGCAGGAGCAGCGAAGATTGCTTTCTGGCGTATAGGTCAGGAGAATCCTGAAATCTGGAAAAAAATTTCTTCAGAAGAAAAATAATATAATCTGCCGGTTGACGTTTCTGCAGTCAATTGTATATTAATTGTAGAAGCGCACTGCGAGGTTTTAATGTCAATATCCCCTGCTTCAGTGCGGAAGAGACGCGGCATAGATGCCTAACGTACCTTGAGTACTAAATCAGTCCTTCCGCACTCTTCAAATATCTTCAGACAATTGTAATTATTTTTTAGGTATAGAGAGTTCTTTTCCGATTTCGTAGATTGCAAACTCTTTTTCTGTTTGATTCCAATCCCTTATAAAGCCGATTTTTAGCTTATTCGGGCTTATCCATTCCGCAGATCTAAAAATTATGAATGGGAAATATTTTGAATATAAATTTGTTAATTTATCTGCGTTAAATTTGTAAACTGCGAGAATACCTGATCCGCCTGGTTCATAATAATATACGCTGGCGATATAATTGTTTTGCGGAGAAATGTAAATTTTACCAGGAATTTCTAACTTGTTTCCAGTATCGGCATTGATGAGTATTATTTCCGGATAGGAGTCATTAGATCCGCCGTAGAAATATTTGACGAATTGAAAAAAATTAATTCCTTTGTGAAATATTTGAAATTTATGGAAAGTGCAATCGAAATCATTTTTTGATAGGTCAAAATTAGTATTTGGAAGTAATATTTTCTTTCCGTCTCCTGTTGCTATTGTATATCCTTCATATGTATTGGAAATGATATTTTCATACTCTTTATCAGGCGGGGAGCTTAGAGAAACGGCACCTCCGAAAACCCAGGCGGTTTTCCCATTATAGTATATTTTATACCATGGTGCGGATATATCCTTGTCCTTGATTTTGG
>JAEWVM010000226.1 GCA_023396615.1 Spirochaetota bacterium
TCATTGACCAGTATGATTCGAGATATTGTCCGTGAGTCATTAAAAAACTTTCATTGTCGGTGAAAAGATATACGTTCGGAAATGCGATTATAAAAGGTATATACCCGGGAGTTCCGGGTTTATTGCCAGGAATGAGATAGTCTAAAAACATTCCTCCATAAGGTTCTTCGGAAGAACGTTTGTGAACTCCCGCGAGTTTTATTCTGTCATTTTCGTTTATTCCGGTTCTGTCATCAAGCAAAAGAGGAACTGACATTTTAAAAGGACGGACATTCTGATTTGAGTTTATCTGATTGATGACGTTTGACTGATGTTCGATAGTGTCCCAGATATTGTAGTCGTGATTTCCGGGAATATACACAAATCTTTTAGCAACATGTTCATTTTTCAGCCGGGTAAAAAAGTATGCTCCCATTCGGTAAACATCGCCGTAGTCATTTACGGCGAAATCCATTATATCACCAAGAAAGATCAGATAATCGTTATCTTTTTCCAGAGCTTCAATAAGACTTGATAAGTTATTGCCGTCAATCGGATTCCTTGACTCGTCAAGTTTTACAAGTGTTGATTCAGGGTCTCCAATATGAGTGTCTGAAATTACAGATAACTTCATGATAGACCGCCTTCATTATATTAATTTTATGCGGAAGTCAGCTCCTTTATCGTTTGAAGAATTTCGCGTCTTCCGTTTTTATTTGTAGAAGAAGAAAGAAAAATATCCTTTATGTCGATTTCAAGAGCTTCAGCTATTGTCTCAAGGGATTTCTTCTGTTCAGGTTTTTTGAGCTTATCTGATTTCGTAGCGATTATTGCCGTAGGTATATTAAGTTCAGATAGTTTGGTTATAATGCGGCGTTCTTCTTCCCCCGGTTTTCTTCTTGAATCAACTAATAGAAATATTGCCTTTAGGTTTTCAGATTCAGTAATGAATTTCTCAATCATCACGGCAAATTCTTCTTTAAGCTTAAGCGGGACTTTAGCAAATCCGTAACCCGGCAAATCGACCATCACCATTTCGTCGTTTATGTTAAAGAAATTGATTTTCTGCGTCATTCCGGGTTTGTTTCCGACACGAACAAGATCTTTACGGTTTATGAGCATGTTGATTAATGAAGATTTGCCGCAGTTTGATCTTCCTATGAACGCGAAGTGGGGAAGACTGATTTTAGGATAGTCTTTCGGATCGGTCGCGCTTTTTATGTATTCAGCTTTTATTATTTTCATTACATACCGTTGCTTTCATTATAATTGCATTTTCATTACCGTAGTAGTTTTTCCGGCGCCCTGTTTCGGTAAAGCCATTTTTGTTATAAAATATGAGAGCTGGATTATTTTCGTTTACTTCTAAAAATACTTCACTGATCCCCGTTTCCGAGAGGGCGCTGAACATGCGTCTCAAGAGGGAAGCGGCAAGCCCCATACGCCGGAATTTCTCAATAACTCCGATGCGCAGAAGTTCCGCCTCGAAACGGTTTGTTGAATAAATAATGTATCCTGCGGCTTCTCCCGCAATTTCTGCTAACTCGGAATAATTGAGGGGATTGGCGATTGATTCTTTAATGCTGTTTTGATTCCATGGATTTTTGAAAAGTACTTGTTCAATTTGTTCAATAGCTTGGGCATCGGCAGATTCTGTTTGCCTGAAAAGTATATTCATCATTATATTAATGATGAATAATGAATCGAATGAGTCAAGCAATTGTTGAATGTTTGATATCTCTTTGCGTGACAGTATTTGCGTGACAAAATAAAAAAAGGACATCTTTGTTATGAATCAAGCTCTAAAGGGATGCTTGTTGTATAAACAATATGAAGATAAGTGTTTATAAAAAGAGCTATTAATCACTATATTTAAGGTATTTACATTGCTTGTCAGGCTTAAGCAATTTTTCCGACTGAACAGCCTAAAAATTATTCTTGACAAAAACATATTTCGGAACGAACTAAAAGTCAATCTGATGCACTTCAGATATATTTATCATTTTAAGGAGAATTTATATGAAGAGAGTGCTATCTGCTCTTGTTCTTCTCACTTTGGTACTAGGCGTAGCTTGTACTAAAAGAGAGAAGCGTACAGTAACTCTGTGGTCATTCGCAGACAATAACTGTGCAGAATGGAAAAAAAGAAAAGCTGATATCGACCAGAAGTTCAACATCGATCTACAGATCGAACTGGTTGCTCAGAACGCTTTCGTACAGAAACTTCAGGCTGTTATGATGGACGGCAAAGGAGTTCCTGATATGATCGAGTGGATGATCGAAAACAACAGAATCCTTAACGCTGATCCTGAGAAGAGCTTTGTTCTTCCTCTTGATGAGTTCGTAAACGATTCTAAAGCTTTCAAAAATGTTGTACCTGGCCGTGTTGCTTGGGTAAAATATGGAGAGCATACTTACGGTCTTCCTCACGACGTTCACCCTGTAGTTCTTATCTATAATGACACTCTTTGGAAAAAAGCTGGTGTTGATGTAGAAAAGATCGAAACTTGGGATCAGTTTTTCGAAGAATCTAAAAAACTTACTGCAGCTAAAAAAGGCGGAAAATCAGTTAATTACGCTCTTCCTTCTGGAAACGGCGGACTTGGCGATACTATGTTCATGATTTGGCAGCAGACTGGTTCTAACATTCTTGCAAAAGACGGCAAACCATCTTTCACTTCTCCTGAATTTAAAGAATATGTAGCTAAATGGCTTGAGTGGCAGAAAACTGGCGCATTCACTATGTGGGATTGGGGTAATTTCAGTGCTCTTCTTAAAAACGGAACACTTTGCTCTTACACTTCTCCAGACTGGTGGGTATCTCAGGTTGATGCTGCAGCTAAAGACGGAAAATTCCAGTTCAAAGCTCGCGCGCTTCCAGCTTATAAAGCCGGCGGTGCTGTGACTGCTTCTTGGGGTGGATCATTCCTAGCTATTCCTAAAGGTACTCAGGATGCTGAACGCATCTATGAAATCATGGAATATTTGCAGTATGATGCAAGTGCAATCAAAGTTCGTTTCGAGGAAACTGGAATGCTTCCTCCTTTCTCTTCAGTTTGGGATGATGCAATCTTCAAAAAAGAAGATGCTCGTTTCGGCGGACAGAAACTTGGCGAACTTCAGGCTAATCTTGCCAAGAAAATGCCTTCAGTTAACACTGGTGACATTTTCTGGGAAGCTATTGGTGACTTCGGTCAGCAGTACACTGAACTTGCTTCAGGCAAAATCTCTCTTGATGATGCTTTGAATAATGCTCAGGTTGCAGCTGAAAAGAGAATTAAGAAGTAATCTCTTCTAAAGAAAGATGTATAAACGGGGCGGCGAAAGCCGCTCTGTTTGTATAGAAAGGGACTACAAGGAGATATTAATGGCAGATTCAGTTGCTCAGAAAAAACATAAACATAATAAGAATTACTGGCGTGAAGCATTAAGCGGTTATTCATTGATAGCTCCTTTTATGCTTCTCCTTTTGATATTTAGTTTTTATACGTTCGCATATGGTTTTTACCAGAGTTTCAGAAGTTCACAGGGGCTTAATCCTGGTGATTTTATCGGACTTGCAAACTATAAAGAAGTTCTCGGTTCAGTAGACTTTTGGAAAGCGGTAAAAAACACATTTGTTTTTACCGGCGGATGTCTAATAACTCAGATTCCTGTTGCCTTTGTGCTTGCAGTTATCTTGAATAGCCTTCCTCTCAAGCGTGTTCAGTCGGCTCTTCGTGCGGCCTTCTTTCTTCCGGTATTGATCAATACCGTAGTTATCGCTCTTTTGTTCAGAATGTTATTTAATCCAGACCAGGGTATCGTAAACTGGGTGCTTGAACTTCTTCATCTTCCAAACACTTATAATTTCTTGATGGATTCGAATTTGACGATGCCTTTGCTTATCATTGTCTCTTTTTGGCAGTGGACAGGCTTTCACATGGTTTACTTTGTGTCGCAGCTTCAGACAATCGATCCTACATTGTATGAGTCCGCGAAGATTGACGGTGCGGGTAGAATTAAAACTCTTATTCGTATAACCGTTCCTATGATGCGTCCGGCATTGACGTTTGTAGTCGTAACTTCGGCTATCGGCGGACTCCAGCTTTTTGATCTCGTTTTCATGCTGTTTCCTAATGCGTCATATGGTCCAGGCGGGGCGGGAATGACTATGATCGCACATATATACGATCAGGGTTTTTCTTCGCAGTTTAGACTCGGTTATGCAGCAGCAGTAGGTTGGGTTGTTTTCTTTATAATTTTTATTTTCAGCTTGATTCAGCTTAAAGCTTTCGGCTTTGGTTCGAATGACGAATAAAAGGAGTGTTGAAAATGTCAGTTCGTAAAAAAATAGCGGGAACGCTTTTATTCAGATTCGGATTTAGAGATGCCAAGCTGACAGTTTTTGAATGGCTGGGAATCGGTTTTCTTTGTGCTGTTGCTTTTATTTATCTTTATCCGTTAATCTGGATGTTTGATTCTTCATTCAGACCTATGTTTGAGATATTCAATGTTCCACCGGCTCTTTTTCAGAAGCCGATCTGGGAATCAGTGCAGTCATATAGTTTAACTTCTTATGTTTCTGCTTTCACTACACATAATGTCGGGTTGGCTTTTCTTATGTCGGTTTTCGTAACATGTGCAGGGATTGCCTTAACGTTAATAGTGTGTTCATTGTGCGCATATGGTTTTGTGTATTTGGAATTTCCAGGAAGAAAAATTCTTTTTATGGTTATCCTCGGTACTATGATGCTTCCAATGGCCACAATGATTGCGCCAGCATATCGGGTAATATCAAAAATTGGTTTGGTAAACAATCCTCTCGGGATTATTCTTCCATACGCGATGAGTGCATTCGGTGTTTTTCTTTTGAGACAGTTCTATATAAGAATTCCTTTCTCAATAGTAGAGTCTGCACGTGTTGACGGTGCCGGGCACTTAAAGATCTGGTGGAATATTATTCTTCCTCTTTCAAGACCTGCTCTTGCGGCACTTGCGATTGTACAGTTCCGTGTAATATGGAATGACTTCCTTATGCCGATGATTGTTTTAAGAAGTGAACACTTTTTCACTTTGCCGATCAGAATTTTGCTCATTGACAGTATAAATTACAATAAACCTTATGATGTAATCATCACTGCAGGTTTTATAACCGCTCTTGTTCCTATGATAGTGTTTTTGATTTTTCAGAGACATTTTATCGAAGGTCTTACCGGCGGTGTTAAAGAATAGTAAATCAAAAATAATGGTTTATTATATTTGACAATAGACCACCCGTAAATGTACGGGTGGTCTTATATTATTAAAAAGGGATAATTAAATGAAATTCGGACATTTTGATGATGCTTCCCGGGAATATGTTATAACAAATCCTAAGACTCCTTGGCCTTGGATTAACTATCTCGGAAATGAAGATTTCTTTTCGCTTATTTCAAATACAGCAGGCGGATATTCTTTCTATAAAGACGCAAAGTTCCGCCGTATAACACGTTACCGTTACAACAGCGTACCTATGGATAACGGCGGACGTTATTTTTACATCAATGATAACGGCACAGTCTGGTCACCTAGCTGGAAGCCTTGCAAAACCGATCTAGATAAATATGAATGCCGTCACGGTATGAGCTATACCGTCATAAAAGGGGAAAAGAACGGCATAGCCGCGGAAACTCTTTTTTTCGTGCCATTGAAAACATGGGCAGAAGTTCAGAAAGTTAAACTTACCAATAATAACAAAGAAACCAAAAAGATTAAATTGTTTTCATTTCAGGAATGGTGTCTATGGAATGCCGCAACTGATATGGAAAACTTCCAGAGAAATTTCTCAACCGGTGAAGTTGAAATTGAAGGTTCTGTAATTTACCACAAAACCGAGTACAAAGAAAGAAGAAATCATTATGCTTATTACAGCGTAAACGTTCCGGTTCAGGGATATGATACTGACCGTGAAACTTTTATCGGTCTTTATAATGAATTCCGCGATCCTCAGGTTGTTGTTTCAGGTAAACCTGGAATGTCAGAGGCTCACGGCTGGTCTCCTATAGCTTCGCATTATATTGAAGTTGAACTTA
This sequence comes from Spirochaetota bacterium, assembly GCA_023396615.1. Taxonomy (GTDB): domain Bacteria; phylum Spirochaetota; class UBA4802; order UBA4802; family JAFGJZ01; genus JAKJGA01. The sequence goes on from JAEWVM010000226.1 coordinate 6,033, forward strand.
AAGCCGGAGAAAGCAAAGAATTTGTATTCGTTCTCGGTTATGTTGAAAACGAAAAAGAAGAAAAATGGCAGTCAAAAGGCATAATCAACAAGAAGAAAGCAAAGGAAACTATAGCTAAATTCGATACTGTTGAAAAAGTCAATGCTGCTTATGATGAACTTAAAAAATACTGGGATGATCTTCTTGATAAATTTGTTCTTAAGAGCGGAGAGGAAAAACTCGACCGTATGGTGAACATCTGGAATCAGTATCAGTGTATGATTACTTTTAACTTCTCAAGATCAGCATCATTCTTCGAATCCGGTATCGGAAGAGGAATGGGATTCAGAGATTCAAATCAGGATTTGATAGGTTTCGTTCATCAGATTCCTTCACGTGCGCGTGAAAGAATAATCGATATCGCGTCTACTCAGTTTTCTGACGGCGGATGCTATCACCAGTATCAGCCTCTTACAAAACGCGGAAACAATGACATCGGCGGCGGTTTCAACGATGATCCGATGTGGCTTATCTTCGGTACTGTAGCTTATATTAAAGAGTCCGGTGATTTCTCGATTCTTGACGAAAAGGTTCCTTTTGACAATAAACCGGGTTCGGAAAAAAGCCTTTTCCACCATTTGACTGTTTCTTTTAATCATGTAATTGAAAATCTCGGTCCTCATATGCTTCCTCTTATCGGACGCGCCGACTGGAACGACTGCCTCAATCTCAACTGTTTCTCTTGGGATCCGAATGAATCCTTCCAGACTACAGAAAACCAGTCAGAAGGGTCCAAAGCTGAGTCTTTGATGATCGCGGGTCTATTTGTTGTTTACGGAAGAGATTATGTTGAACTTTGCCGTCAGATCGGAAATGAAGCTGAAGCTCTTAGAGCAGAAAAATTCATCAATGAGATGGTCGAGGCTGTTAAGAAACACGGTTGGGACGGAGAATGGTATCTTCGTGCTTATGATTACTATGGTAAAAAAGTCGGAAGTAAAGAAAACAACGAAGCCAAAATTTTTATCGAATCACAGGGCTGGTGCTCAATGGCTAAAATCGGTCTTGAAGAAGGCATGGTTCAGAAGTCGCTTGATTCAGTTAAAAAATATCTCGATTGCGAACACGGAATTGTTCTCAATAATCCGGCGTTTACAGAATATGTTGTTGAATATGGCGAAATTTCCACTTATCCAGCCGGATATAAGGAAAATGCCGGTATTTTCTGCCATAACAATCCTTGGGTAATTATCGGTGAAACTATTCTCGGACGCGGTGAAACTGCATGGGAATATTTCAGAAAGATTTGCCCGGCTTATACAGAAGAGATTTCCGAACTTCATAAAGTTGAACCGTATGTTTACGCTCAGATGATCGCCGGTAAAGACGCTTTCAAACCGGGTGAGGCTAAGAATTCATGGCTTACTGGAACAGCAGCTTGGAACTACTATGCTATCACGCAGTTTATCCTCGGTATCAAGCCTGCATATAACGGTCTTGAAGTGAACCCTTGTATTCCTGCGGGATGGAAAGGTTTCTCTGTAAAAAGAAAATTCCGCGGAGCTACTTACAATATCGAAGTCAAGAATTCAGGCGTATGCAATGGTGTTAAATCAATTACCGTTGACGGCAAAGCTGTTGAAGGCTGCATCATTCCTGATATGAAAGACGGAAAAGAACATAATGTAGTAGTGGAGCTTGGAAAATAATATGAGTATTAACAGAACTGCTTTAGTCCGTGAATGCGGGGATATTCTAAAAGACAATATTCTTTCATTTTGGATGAAGCATTCTGTCAACGCTCTTAATTCTTCCTTTTTCGGTGAAATCGACAGGAATGGAAAGCCCAATCCTGATGCCGAAAGAGGAGGAATTCTTCAATCAAGAATATTATGGGCTTTTTCTGCAGCTTACAATATGTTTAAGGATGAACAGTACTTGCAAATTGCAGAAACGGCTTATGATTCCCTTTATGCGGATTTTTGGGACAAAGAATTCGGAGGAATTTATTTCTCGATAGATTCCAATGGCAAGCCGCTTAATACTTCTAAGATGACAGATTGCCAATGCTACGCTATTTACGGAATTAATGAATTTTTTTCAGCTACAAGAAGACGTGATGTTTTTGATCTTGCATGTGAAATAATCGGATTTCTTGAAGGCGGACTTAAAGATCCCGCTAACGGCGGCTATGTGTCTTCTTTGACTAATGATTATTCAAAAGATAAAACCACCGATTATTCCATAAAGACATTAAATGCTCAGGTTCATGTTATTGAGTCATGTACAGCGTATTTAAGAAACAATGGTTCGGATTTTCTTAAAGATATTGTTTCAGACAGTTTTGATATTATTATGAAATTCTATCAAGGCGGTTATTTCTCGTATACTGCTAATGAAAATTTTACTGAATTCAGCAAACATACATGGTATGGACTTAATCTTGAGACTGCATGGTTTCTTTATGATGCCGCTTTGACTCTTTCGGATGAAAAAAGAATTTCTATTGCTAAAGATGTTCTTATCGAATCATGCGATTGGGCTCTTCTCAATGCTCTTGATTCTGATGGTGCCGTTTATTACGAAGGTGATGCGGATATTGTAAAGGTTTTTAACAAAGAAGGCTGGCCTCAGACGGAAGCAATGACGGCTTTCGCTTATGCATACAAAATAACCGGAGATGAGAAATACCTTTCCGCTGTAAGTTCACTGTTTAATTTTCTAAAAGAAAATATTATTGATTTTGAAAATGGTGAATGGATAAGCGGTGTAGATAAAAACCATATTGATCTGGGCAATCCTTTAAAAGCCGGTTTCTGGAAATGCCCGTATCACAACACCCGCGGAATGCTCAAAATGATAGAAATCCTTTCTTAATTTATTGCCTTCTTTCGGTTAATTTTTTTTAATTTCTGCTTAAAAAACTGGAATTATTGAACAATAAGTCCGATAATCAAACAAGCTGTGTTTTCAGAGATGTATAAATGAAGATAATAATATTCTATTTTGACAATCGTGCCAGTAAGATGTTTACCGAATCAACGAATGAATCCGGTCAGACAACCTCTGTCCTTTCATCTCCGAATAATTTTGTTTCGAGAAATGAGCTTGTTGCCCGTATTGTCGACGCAACAGGACCCGAAGATGCAAAACGTTACATTGATAAAGAACATATAAACTATTATCATTTAGTTCCGTATTTTCAATTTAAAATCGGAAGCGGTATTTTTTTCGATGAATCAACAAAATCCTACAGAGCTAATCACTATGGTTTTATTGTTCTGGATAAAGTAAAAACTATGCGCGTGATAGTTCCGTTTCAGATAACAAAAGAAAAGACAAAAGCGTTTTACCTTATTCATCCGACAAAAAACGGGCAGCTTCCTTCGTATTCGGATATTGAGGAAGTTCTTAAGCTGAATAAAATTGTTACTCCTGTTGATGAGAAAATTCTACGAGAAGAATTGTCGAAAATAGATCCAAAAAACCGAGGGATTACAAGATTGAAGGTTGCTCAATCGAAAGAGCCTGTTAATGGAAGGGCAGAGTATTTTACGCCTTTAGTCGAAATCGGCAAAAAAGCCGGGAAGATGCTTGAAGACGGAAGAATGGATTTTAAGGAAATTGATTCAATTGTTCAGGTTACGAAAGGTCAGGAATTGCTCCGCAGATTTGAGGAAATAAAAGCTGCAGACGGTTATGATATTTACGGTGAAAAAGCCGCTGCCGTTATTGAAGAAACCAAAGGTTTTCAGCGGGGCGAGAATATTGTTCAATCAGGATCTGATCCTGATATTTATGTATCTGCAATTGACGGTTGTCTTGAGACCGATAAAAAAAAGATTAACGTAAGAGCTGTCGCCACTATCAAAGGCGATGTGGATTATGAGAGCGGAAATATAGATTTCAGCGGTTCAGTCAGAATTACGGGTTCCGTTAAACCGGGGTTTTCAGTAAAAGCAACAGGTGATATTTTTATTGATCAGAGTGTTGATGATGCATATCTCGAATCCGGCGGAAAAATCAGCGTTAAAATGGGCATATCCGGTAAGGGCTCGGCAGTAATTAAGAGTGAAGGCGGAATTTCTGCAAAATTTGTGCTAAATTCACATCTCGAATCTAAAGGTGATGTGATTATTGAAGATTCAATAATCAACAGCAAAGTTTATTCAAACAGCAAGGTTTTTGTAACCAGTCAGCATGGTAAGATTATGGGCGGTGAAATATCCGCCCTTTACCGAATAGAGGCTAATTCTGCCGGATCATCAAAGGAAACAAATACTGTTTTGACGGTAGGCCGTAATCTGGAACTCGAAAGAGAGCTGGATGCAATTCGTATGGAAATTAACTCAAAGAAAGAATCTCTTGAAGAAGTCATGACGAAGATTAAAACGAATTTCGGCGGAAGATTATTTGAAGATCCAAAGAAATATATAGAAGTTCTGCCTCCTATAAAGAAAAAACAGTGCCTTGAACTTCTTTCAGAAGTTTCAAACATCAATAAACGCATAAAAGAGCTTGGTATTCAGGGAATGCAGGTTGAACAGCGTCTTGTGCTTGAAGAAGAACCTTATATAATTATAAAAGAAAAGACCTATCCTGGCGCCACATTGAACATCAAAAAGCGTACGAGAAAAATAGATTCCGAAATCAACAATGCTAAATTTTACGAATCACCCGATGAGAAAGTCATAAGGTATACTGCGGCAGTCTGATAATTTATAATAAAAATCTGGACTTTTATTTTAGTTGAAGTTATAATCTTCACAGGATAATTATGCTGATTTTTGGAGGAGATTTTCATGAAAAGGCTTTCAGTAGTTTTTTTTACATTATGTATTGTTGTTTTATCCTCCGGTATTTCGGGCAAGACGGCTTTTGTTTCTGCCGATCTTATGACCGAAATGATGAATAGTAAAAAGTTAAGGCTTCTTCCCGTTTCTAAAGATTTCAGAAATTACTTTATTTTGCAGTCTATCGATAATCAGACAAATATAATTGTCGGTGATTTTGTCGGTTCAGAAAAAAAAATAATATTGATCGAAGATCATAACAGCGACAACAGCATTGACAGAGTTTATGAGTATTATCCCGACAGACCGGAAAATAATAATATAATTTCTCTGCCTAAATCAACGTCGGATCTTGTTTATGATATTGAATCAATGAAGAAGGATATTATTTCAGGAGAGATATTTTCGAAAAATTATACCTATACAATGCGTTCTATGTCAGATCTTCTGAAAAAAATAAATAAAAATGAAGATATCTATAAATATCAGCACGGTTATACCGTTAAAATCTATGATCCTGACAATAGAAGCACTATTATGGGTGATTTTTTCTTTGGAAGAAAGGACGGCAGATATTATCTTCAATTTACGACAAATTACTATAAGCTTTTTCACAATAAGATAAGGCCTTTAGTTCCGCAGTCGGTCTATTGTGTTAATTCCAAGGATGCTGCAGTAAAAGAAGCTGTTGAAAAGCTTGTAAAATTAAAAGAAAGATAATTCAACTAATCGGCATTATTACAACAAAAAAGGCGGTTAATACCGCCTTTTTTGTTATCAGTTTTATTATTGGTTATTTTAAAGCTACGTTCATTTCGAGTTGTCCGATTGTACTGTAAAGATTTATACTCAGGGTAGTTTGCTTTACAAGAGTTATTGTAAAATCTTTTCCGCTGACAACTGTTGGTGTTGTGATGTCTATCTGCTTTCCGGAATACGCAAACAAGTTCATTGCGTTTCCGGTTATCATATTTGCAAGTTCTCCGACTATATCCTTATACTCTGATTTTATCTGTTCTTCGGATAATCCGGGCATAAGAATTTCAGCAATTTTGCAAACCATTTCGTAACCCATACTGTAAACGACTTCACCGGTTATCGAGCCGGTTATCCCGATTATAATAGCTACATCATGGGACGGCTCAGGATTTTCCTTGATTATCATTTTGCCGCGGCGAAGATCGACATTCATAATTGACTTGAAAACAGCACTTGCTGCCTCAAGAAAAGGATTTACGTATTCAGCGTTTATGTTCATAAAACGTATAAATCTCCTTTAATACTAAACAGATAGTATCACGCCCTTGGTTTAATATCAATTAAAAAATTAGTTCTCAGGATTTTGAGAATTTTCTATACTCTCAAACATCTTTCTGTTCTTTCTTATTTTAGCCTTGTCTGAAAATGACGAAATCAGTTTTTCGTACATATAATCTTTTTTCTGAGAAAAGAGATCGTTTTTAATGGATATTTCTGATTTGATATCGATCGGCAGAAGTTCCTTTTTTGAAGGAGTGAAAACATAAATTCCATCAATCGTATTTATTGCTTTAGACGTTTTTCCGACTTCAAGATTTATAATGCCGTCGGTATAGATTTCACTCATCATAAGACCGGTCAAAACATTCTCTTGATTACTTTCTTCAGAAATTTTTGCGCCTATTTTGTAAGGAGCGGAATTCATAACTTTTGCCCCGAGTATTGCTGCTGCTTCTTCGATTTTTCCGCCTTTTTCGGAAACGGAGTTAAGAGAACTGATAAGCTCTGCTTTTATTACTTCGAGTTTTTTCAACTGAAGTTTGTTTTTAATTCTATCTCTGTCTGTTTCGGGGTCTCTAACTTCAGCAGGATTATTTTTAAGTTCTTTTGATATTTCATCTTCTGTAACATTCACTTTATCTTTATATCTTTCTGAAAGATCACGGTTCGGAATGAATACAAACTTGATCTGGTAGTCTGAGTTTCTGATGATATTTGCAAACTGAATTTCATCCTTGCTTACAGCTGATGAGAATTCGATAATTTTATTGAGTTCATATCTAACCAGTTCTTTTTTCATGCTCTGGTGATAATCTTTGAGTGTAAATTTAAAATTATTCATGAAACGTTTAAGTGAATCTTCGTTGAAAGTACCTTTTTCGTCACTGAAACTTTTGCGTATTATTTTATCAGCTGCAACCTTCGAAACATCAACTCCGGCAGTTTTAGCGTATTGTACGTCAAGTTCCATGCTTACCAGATGGTCGAGAACCCTGGCTGTAATTTCAGGCGTTATTTCCATTCCCTGCTCTTTCAATCTCATCTCGATAAAGCGGTTAACCTGAATTTGTGTAATTTTCTGGCCATTTACGGAAGCGGCGTCGTTTTTGCCGACCGAAGCACATCCGCCGGAATCCGGCATTCCGAAATTTATAATGATAATTACAGTGAAAAATCCAAGAGCAAGATATGTTCCGATTTTTATTATAGGATTTGCTGATTTCTTCATTTCTGCACCTTAATTTGATTTATTTGTTTTAGCCGGAAAGGCGTAAAAGCAACACTTTTAATAGGAATCCACACCATTTTTCTGTCAATAATATTACTAAGACGGTTTAGTTTATCTCGGTATCTTCGGGCATAATTGCGGCAGATTCGAGAAGAACGGGAATATTTTCGATTACGGGATATTTTGCACCGCAAGCCTCACATATAAGGAAATTGCCGCTGTTGTCTTCGTTAAAATCTCCTTTACATTTGGGGCACGCCAGTATGTCTAAAAGATCTTTATCCATAAATCCTCACTTTCGATCAAATAACTTATTTTATACAGACTTAGTCAACTAGGAAATGCCTAATACTTAAGAATGCGGATAATTCCCAAAGCTACAGTGTCAATATCCTCCTGAATATTTATGTCTGCGATTGAATCATATGGTGTTTTGCCCTTGTTGATAATCGCAAAAGATGCATCGTGACTAAGGTATTGAGGGAGTATTGCTGCCGGATTGACCATCAGAGTTGATCCGATTGCGATAAAAAGATCGGCTTTCTGTATTCTCGAGGCAGCTTCTTCAAAACCGATGACGCTTTCGCCGAAAAAAACTACAGTAGGTTTCATTACTCCGCCGCATTTCGGGCAAATTGGTACTCTCGAAGCTTTGATTGAAGCTTTTATTGTTTCGTTTTCGGAGAATTCGGAAGAACATTTGATGCAGATGAATTTTTTAAAATTGCCGTGAATGTTGATGACGTCAGTGCTGCCCGCTTTTTCGTGCAGTCCGTCTATGTTCTGGGTTACCAGAAGAAAAAGTTTATTATTGTCTTCAAGTTTTTTTATGAAGTTGTGTCCTGAAGTAGGGCGGGCTTTTTCACAGCCTTCATAAAATTCGGGGATTGCCTCATAAAAAAGATTCGGATTATAGTGAAAATAATTAATGTCAAAAAGCTTTTCTGCGTCAATGTCTTTTCTTGAATATAGTCCTTCCGGACCTCTGAAATCAGGAATGCCTGCGGATGTAGAGATTCCGGCACCTGTCAGAACGGCTATTTTTTCTGATTGCCGTATCAGCTCGGCAAGTTTATCTGCACCTTCCATAAATCTCCGGATGTTAATTATTATAAGACATTTACTCTTTTGCCGTTAAATAATCAAGCGCGAAATTTGTGTCTTGACAATTTACGGGGTTTTGTTATAATGATAATGAATATTAAAGTCATAAACAAAGGTTTACTTATGGAACACGAACATTCTCATCATCACGGAAAACTTCAGGGGAAAAAGCTCATTCTTGTGACTCTATTAAATCTGGCCATAACGGCTGTGCAGGTAATCGGCGGTCTTATCTCGGGAAGTTTGTCTCTTTTGTCGGATGCTATTCATAATTTTGCTGATTCATCTGCCATTTTTATAGCCTTCGCGGCAAACCGCATAAGCCTGAGAAAAGCTGATAAAAAGAAAACATTCGGATATAAAAGGGCTGAAATAATTGCGGCGCTTTTTAACGGATCTATTCTGATAGCGATATGTCTTTTCCTTTTTTTTGAGGCTTATGAGAGATTCCGTTCTCCAAAGCCGATAGACGGAAGAATTATGCTGACTGTTGCTTCATTTGGGCTTCTTGCTAATCTGGTTTCAATTATTATTCTTAATTCAGACAAAAAGAAAAACCTGAATATTAAAACGGCTTATCTTCATCTTTTGGGGGATACTCTTTCCTCTTTCGCGGTTATTGCCGGAGGTGTTTGTATTTATTTCTGGAATATGACGTGGGTCGATCCTGTTGTAACCGTTCTTGTCTGCTGTTATATCATATATCATGCATGGGGCGCTGTACTGGAAACTGTTGATATTCTGATGCATACTGTTCCGGAAGAAATCAATCTTGATGAAATAAAAGAAGCGATTGAAAAAACTGAAGGTGTTGATAATATCCATCATATTCACGTTTGGAAACTTAATGATTCGCAGATTCATTTCGAAGCTCATATCAATTTGAGTTCTAATATCCGGATGAACGAGATGATGTCAGTCAGAAGGGATGTCGAGGATGTTCTCACGGAAAGATTTCATATAAGCCATACGACGCTTCAGTTCGGATACAATTGCTGTGATAATGATTCGAAGATTCTTGCTGAGCATTGAATAGCGTTAATAAACACATCCGGATAAACCGGATGCGTTTATTCTTTATGAATTCAATTCTCATCCGGGTTCTCTGCATTTGAGAAGATTTTCATCATCGAGTGTATTTTGTGTAATAATAGTTTTGATTATAATAGCGCCCCCAGTGATAATAGATATTTCAGTTTCATCGGTTTTTACGACTTCTTCTTATGTTTTTGGCATAAGCTTTATTGATTTATTTCAGTTTGGTCTAACAATTCTCTTATCTTTCTTAGTAATTTATTAGTCGGAGAAGGTTTAGGTATAAAATTTATGCCTTTTTCCAAAACACCCTGTTTAGCAATGAGATCCGCCGGATATCCGCTTGTGAAAAGTACTTTGATGTCAGGTCTAAGACGCTTTGCTTCATCAAAAACTTCACGTCCGTTTTTTTTCGGCATGATGATGTCAAGAATGATGATGTCGATTCTGTCTTTATTTTCACGGAATTTAAGTATTGCTTCTTCACCGTTTTCGGCGGAAATTACTGTGTAGCCGTAATTTTTCAAAACTTTGCTGTTAATTTCTCTAAGAGTTTCATTGTCTTCGGCCAGAAGTATCGTTTCAACACCGCCGTTAATAGATATTTCTTTTAACGATGATGGTTCTGATATTTTTTCAGCTGTTATCAGAGGAAGATAAATCCGGAATGTTGTGCCTTTTCCTTTTTCACTATATACTGATATATGCCCTTTGTTCTGTCTAATTATTCCGTATACGATTGATAATCCCAAACCTGTTCCTTTGCCTGTTTCTTTTGTAGTAAAAAAAGGATCAAATATTTTTTTTCTTGTTTCTTCATCCATTCCTGTTCCGGTATCGCTGATTTCTATAACAGCGCATTCTCCGGCTATTCCGTATCCTATTGTTATTACATCGTCTTCTTTTAAAAATTCAGAGTAGGTTGAAATGATAAGCCTTCCGCCCGAAGGCATCGCGTCACGTGCATTTGCCGCGATGTTCATTAGTACCTGTTCGATCTGTGTCGCATCTGCATAAATCCACAGTTTCTCAGAAAGAAGCTCAGTCGTGAGAATTATATCTTCTCCGATGATTCTAGTTAGAAATTTTTCAATGCGTAGTATGTGCTCATTTATCTCTATTTCTTTCGGATTAATAAGCTGTTTTCTGCTGAATGCAAGAAGACTCTGTGTGAGATTTGCCGCGCGGTCTGCAGAATTCATTATTTCTTCCAGGCTTTCTCTGTTGGGATCATCTTCTTTCATGCTGTCCTGCATTATGCTTCCGTATCCCATAATTGTTGCAAGAATATTGTTGAAGTCATGAGCAATTCCTCCGGCAAGCTGTCCGACTGATTCCATTTTTTGAACCTGATACAACTGGTTTTGCAGCTTTTTCCGTTCTTCCTCAGCTTCCTTTCTTTCAGTAATGTCGCGGACTGCCGCGATGATGCAGTTAGTTTTATTAATTATAGCTGAAGAGAGAATAACCTCTGTCCAGAATGATTCTCCGTTTTTTCTTTTTGAGAGCCATTCGAAAGTCTGTGGACCTTCATTGAAAGTCTTACTCATAAGTTCCTGTGATTCTTTTGATGTATGAGAAGATTTTTTAAAACTCATCCCTGTTACATCTTTTCCGATTATTTCTTCTCGTGTGAAGCCGAACATTTCCAGTACGCTGTCATTAACTTCAAGAATTTTTCCTGCTGAATCATGAATAAAAAGCGCGTCTTTATTAGTATTAAAAATAGTCCTATAATTGTTTTCACTTTCAGTAAGTGCAGTTTCACGGACTTTGAGTTTTTCTGCCATTTCGAGGAATGTTCTTCCGAGTTTTCCGATTTCTCCGCCTGTGTCAAGCTTTGTCAGGCTTATATCTAAATCACCTTCTGCCATTTTCTTAGATGCTTTTTCGAGCATGATAATGCGGTCTGCTATAGAACGTTTTCCGGCAAACCATGCTAGGGCAAGTGCCGTAAACAGAAACAGTGTTAGAAACAGAATATTTTGGAGCATAATTATATTGGCTTGCGCAAGTATATCTTTTTCAGGTACTGTTACGCGGATATATAGATATGGAGATTTTTCTTCGTGCAGCCATAGTTTGCGGTAACTTAAAATACTTTTTGTATCTGAGCCTGATATTTTGCTGATATAGGTTTTATAGTCAGGTCCTGATTGCATGTCATGAAAATCTTTTTTGCTGTATTCTTTTCCGATATATTTTTCCGGTTCGGATGAGCTGTAAAGAACTACTCCTTTGTGGTCAAGAAGCATAAAGCTTGCTTGTCCTGCAAGCGGTGAGCGGAGAAGTGTTTTAGTGTAATTGCCTAGAGAAAATGCTATGATGAAAACACCTTCTATTTCATTTCGTTCATTTTTAAACGGTGAAGCAAGGTTAAAAGTCGGTTGAGATGTTAATCGGCTGAGGAGAAACTCCCCAGATGAAATTTGTCCGCTTGAAAGAGCGTTTTTGAAGTATCTTCTGTCGGAAGCATTGAAAGTCGATGAAACAGGCAGTCCATGAGCCCAGACATCTCCTTTTATGTCTGCAACAAGAAGATTGGTATATTGAGGATTGAGCTTAACGGTGTTTGTAAGAATATCAATCATGAGTTTATTGTTTTTATTTTTGAGATACGGGAGTTTTTCCATTACGGAAATAAGCTGCTCTGCCGATGCTTCAAGATTTTTTTGTTCAATAGCTATATTTTCGGCGATGAGCTGAGTTTCATTTTTTGCCGAATCAAGAGCCATTTCTCTCATGTGAAGCCCGGAGTAAATGATCATTCCGATAGAAGGAAGGGCTACTATGAGTGAGAGAAGCAGTATTTGTGTTCTTACCGACAGCGGACCGAATTTTAACATCAATCACCGTGAACTATAAAAAAATATTATAAACAGAAAAGATAAGTAAATCGAATTTATTTAACTGTATCACGGGTGAATTTAGAAATAAAGCTTTTTTGCAATTGTATTTTATAGTATTAAAACACGGCTTTTTAAATTTACTTTTGATTAAAAAAGTTTATTTTCTTTTTGTTTTTTTGCGGCAGTCTCCGCAAACGCCGTAAAGTATATGGCAATGATCCTTTAATTCGAAATCGTATTTCGCGGCAATTTTTAACTGTTCCTTTTCGATGATATCGGATTCTATTTCTATGAACTTACCGCAGTTCTGACATATGAGATGGTCGTGGTGTGAATTATCTGATACTATTTCATAACGGGTAACGTCATGACTCATATGTATTTCTTTGGCGATTCCGGCATCACAGAGAAGTTTTACGGTTCTGTAAACAGTCGCGATTCCTATTTCAGGGTTTGTTTTTTTAACTATGTCATATATTTCTTCTACGGTGCGGTGAATGTGTTCGCTTTCCATAATTTCGAGAATATGGTTTCTTTGAGAGCTGATTTTCAGTCCGCTGTTTTTAACATATTCATTCAGTTTTTCAATCGCTGACATTATAAACTCTCCGGTTATTGATAAAAATCTTTTGTGGAGTATGTCGTCAGGTCAAGACAAAATTTGTTAAGCGATCATTCCTTACTGCCCTGCAAAAACTTCTTATAAATATTTACATTATTGGCGAAACTGAAATATAAGGTTTCGCGAGGTGAAAATGGCTTACTGGTTACTTGTTTATGACGGCGATTGCCCGATGTGCCGCAAATTCATTCAGATGATTGCCCGCTTTGACAGGGATAAAATGATAGATTCCATTTCGTTTTCTGATTACGCTGAAAAAACTGATAAGTTCAGTTATGATGAACTTGAGGAAGATATTCATCTCATCGGCAAAAAAGGTGAAGTGTTAAAAAAGGGTGAGGCAATTCATAAAATGATCAGCATACTTCCTCCTTTGAAGCCGTTCAGGTGGATGCTTGAAGGGAAATCCGGCAGAAAATTTTCTGACCTGTTTTATTTTTCTACAAAGCGCCTGCGCAGATGCATGAACTGCCCGCATGATAAAAGAGAAATCAGGAGAGACCGTTAAATGATTGATTATTTTCATGGGATAATGTAGAATCATCCGGATATGAACAAAAGAAGTATTTACATTTATTTGAAGCTGTTATCAGAAGAATTGTTTTTCAACTTTTTCCATTTCATCTCCGAACAACTTTCCTGAACGGGTCGACATCTTTTGAAACTTGCAGTAAGAGTTCTTTCGATTAATTTTAAAGATAATGGGAATTTCGGGGTCGAAATATTAATCTTTTTCATATTTCTCTGATGTATTGTTTTATAATAAAAAATAATGACTTCATTATAACTGATATTTCCTTTATTCAAATTGCTTGTGAAATGCTACATGTGTATACCTCATATAGATTTAAAGACAGTTTGAAAAAATTCTCTTGGTTTCGTTGTCAATTCATCAAAGATCAAAAAATATTGTTGCAGTGAAATCGTCTGTGAATATATTTAGTACAATAAATGAATAATTTATATTTTTTACAAAAAAAGCAGTCTGGACGGATTTTTGAAACCGTTAGATCAAAACCAAGAGAAGGCAAGGTTAACTGAACGTTAATATTCCCAGTTGAGATTCGATCGATTAAAGTACCCAATTTTTTTTACTGGTAGATTAGGTTTTGTACGGAGAATTAAGCTATGGATATAAAAAGACAAGACCTTGGGAATGGGATATGCATATTTGCTCCTGATGCTGCAAAATCAGTCATTACCGAAATATGGACGCAAGGTGTGTATAATCGGAAATATAAAATCATTCATGGTGATATTGTTGTTGATATAGGGGCTAATATCGGAATATTTTCCATCTTTGCTGCTTATTGCGGGGCTACTGTTTACGCTTATGAACCTAATCCTATGACATTTGAAATACTTCTTAAAAACATTCAGGAGAATGGTTTTTCTGACAGGATAACGGCTTTTAATCAGGCTGTTGCTTGTTCTGATGGAACTCTTGAATTATTTGTTCCTGTTTCAGATAAAATGTATTCTCTTGGATCCGCGACAGCCGCAGATAAGATGAAAAACGATCTAGAAAAAAATAAGAACATTGAATTCCTCACTTATAGTGTTGAAGCCGTATCTGTAAATACCATTTTTCGCAGTTATGGGAAGAAAGTTATAGATTTTCTTAAAGTTGATTGCGAAGGTATGGAATATTCTATTTTTGCTGCACTAGAAGATGAGTATGATGAAATGATAATGAATCTTGCAGTGGAAACTCATCTGGGTTATTCGGAAAAAGAAATGGTGTCTTTGTTAAATAGAAAGGGATTTTATATAAATGAGTATTCGAAAAGGGATCATATTCTTAAGACTGGATACTGTTATGCAACACGGCATAACCAGCAAGATGTTATAAGTCACGTTGAACCAGTTGCCATAATTACTTCTGCTGACTTCTGTCAAGCTGGAGAGAATACAGAAATAAGTGTATTGGAAAGTTTTTGTGTTAATGATGCAAGCTGTCCTTTTGAAGTGACATGGGTAATTGACGGAGAGAAAAAATTACAGAACGAAATCTCTTTTACTCACATTTTCCATGATGCGGGAGTGCATCGCATTTCATGTGAGATTGTGAAAAGCGGTAGAAGGGATACAGATGAGAAGAAGATTGTTGTCTTGTCTGCAAATTATGTAAGCGGAAATCCAATTATCAAGCTTTTCCCATGTGGAGAAATAAACCTCGTTTCGGTTGATCTTATAACCTCGTTCCTGATAGAAAAAAATAGAATAAGCGAGTTAAGTGATCTTGGAGATTTAGATAAAATTATCGTTGGAATCAGGGTTAAGGATGAAAAAATTCGTGAATTTTCTCCACATGTGATATCCAATGGAAAAATTTCATATCTTGCCGGTCCTTATACTGAAATTGAAATTGATAGCATCTGCCCAGGTTTAGATGTGTATTTCGATCTGGAGTTGGGAATAAAATCAGATGTGGAAATATTTTGGTGTATAAAAAGATGTAGTGAAGACAGTTGTGCAGAAATTTCAATTGACTGTGATGGTGCTGTTCTGTTGAGGTCTTCGAGCGCTGATCTCTTTCTGACTGTTGACGGTAAAGTTGACATTAAAATTCGAAAAGATCGGTTCCCTTCTAGTTGGTTTCCGAGGTTTTTTAAGATAGGAATTTCTGCAGTTTCTGATGATGGCAGAGCGAAAAAACTTACGGGTAAATTCTTGTGTCAAAATAAAACAACGATCTTGGACGGTTGGTACACTGAGATAACCATTAATGATTTTGATTGTTCCGATGATCTGAAGATGACTTTGGACATTATAGAAAAGAACGATTTGAAGATTGTTTGGTGGGCTGAGTAGATATATCTGAAAATAACAGAAAGATGGATGTTAACTGGATTGATTACGCTAGTTAATAATATTTGGAGTGACGCATGCTTAGAAAACCTTTGTTTCGGTCAATATATGAAAATGTAACGGAACACTCTGATAAAATAGCAGTTGAATTCGGTACGGATAAACGTACTTATGCTGAATTGTATTTCAGATCTAACAGAATATATTCCATGTTGAAAGATATGCCTGGAAGAAATGACCGGGTATCCATTTTGGTTGAGAAAAGCCCCCTTTTGATAGAATCGGTTCTTGGTGTGCTAAAAGCAGAAAAAGTTTTTATTCCGATTGACGTACGGATGCCTGAAAACCGTATCCGTATAATGATGGAAGAAGCTGGTTGCAATACGATTATAACTGAAGAACGTTTCCGTGATAAACTGGAACGTATGCCGTTTGCCGCAGGGTCTCGCCTTTCGGTGCTATGTCCTGATGGAGAAAATAAGATTTCATGCAAGGATACAGGTTTTTTTGAACCCGATGAAGGAGAAAGGGGTGGAAAAAGTGATTGTTATGTGTATTTCACCTCCGGAACAACAGGTACACCAAAAGGAGTGATGGGAAACGCAGATAGTGTTAAGCATTTTATAGACTGGGAAGTAAAAACTTTCGGTATTAATAAGGCCTTCCGAGTAAGTCAGCTGATATCTCCGTCTTTTGATCCATTTATGCGTGATGTTTTTGTACCTTTATCCACTGGAGGAACACTCTGTATTCCGGAAAATTCCGATATAATTCCGGATCCGGCGAATCTCATAACATGGTTCAAGAAGCAGAAAATAAATTTGGCTCATATGGTTCCAACCGTTTTTCGGGAGATGATCAATGGCGTACACGATGAAACAACTCTTGGTGATCTGAGATATATAATGATGTCGGGAGAGCCGTTAAGAGGTTTTGAAATCGGAAAATTCTACGACAGGTTCGGAACAGGAACCACACTTGTTAACCTGTATGGTTCAATCGAAACGACGCTTGCAAAGTCATACTATGTAATAGGTCAGGAAGATGCCGATCGAACTATCATTCCCATCGGTAAACCTATCGATGATACGGAACTCCTCGTTCTAGATCCGGGAATGAAAAAGAGCGACGTCGGGCTTATTGGCGAAATATATATCAGATCGCAATATATGCCTCGTTGTTATATCAATGATCCAGCCGGTTCCCGAAAACGTTTTGTGAAGGATCCATATTCCGATGATCCGAAAGGATTTCTCTACGCTACCGGAGATCAGGGTCGCCTTCTGCCTGACGGAAATATCGAATGTCTCGGGCGAATCGACCATCAGGTAAAAATACGTGGTGTAAGGGTGGAGTTGACCGAAATTGAAACCTTTCTGAAAAAGATTAATTTCGTCGATGACGCAGTTGTGATAACAAAGGAAGATCAGAACAATGAAAAGTATCTTTTTGCGTTTGTGAAGGCAAAAGGAGCTATCGATTTTAGGGAAGTCAGAAAGATATTGATGGGAGATCTTTCCGAGAACGTGGTTCCGGCACGCTTCAGACAGCTTGATGCTTTTCCTCTTCTTCCTAACGGAAAAATTGACCGGCGGACTCTTGCTGATCTTGCAGATTCAGAAGATTTTTCTGCCAGCTACACGCCGCCAGAAACTGACTATGAGATCAGACTTGAAAAGCTGATATCCGAAATTCTTCACATATCCAGATTCGGGCTTAATGATGATTTTTTCCTCAGAGGGGGTGATTCTTTGAAGGCCGCGCGTCTGTGTTCTCGCGTGAGAAAAGTTTTCGGTGCTGAAATGCCGATCAAATGGATATTTGCCAATCCGACGCTGAAGGCGATGGCTTCCGGGATAATGGGTTTCGAAGTTTCCGTAATTCGGAAGATTCCGCGTGCGCCGGAAAAGAAACGTTATTCGGTATCATCTTCCCAGAAACGGCTTTATTTGATTGATAGGATTGAGTCTCCGGGTATTGCGTATAACATGCCGGAAGCACTCTTTATTGATGGTGAGATTGATTTGTTAAAGCTCAAACGGGCTTATGTCTCTGTTATAAATGTGCATGATTCACTGCGTACTTTTTTTGGTGACGAGGACGGTGAGATTTATCAAAGTATTGCTGATTCAGTGGATTTTGATGTCGAATACGAGGATTTTAGCGGATCTTTCCATGATGACTGTGAGTATGATGATACTTTGGCGGATAAGCTCTCAGCTGATTTTATCAGACCTTTTGATTTACGCAAAGCACCGCTTCTGAGGGTTAAGGTTTTCAAGCTTGAAAGAGGGCGCTATCTTTTGCTTAGGGATATGCATCACATAATTTCTGACGGCGTCACAGAAGAGATTATGTGGAACGATGTCGCTGCGATTTATTGCGGTTTAGGGATCGCGGAGAGGTCATGCCGTTATGTGGATTATTCCGAATGGCAGAAGGAATTCAAGTGTCCCCATAAGCTGAAAGGACAGGAAAATTTCTGGATGGATAATCTAGCCGGAGAACTTCCTACAGGTGTTTTTTTGTCTGATCACAAAAGACCGGCCGTAAGGTCTTTTTCTGGATCGGAAGTAGGGTTTGTTTTGGATGGAGATCTTCAGAAAAAAATTTATAAAATTGTGTCTCGAAATAGCGTGACAACCTACATGGTGTATCTTGCCGCATTCAGTATTCTTCTCTCACGTTATTCGGGAACAGATGATATAATCGTTGGTTCACCCGTTGCAGGAAGGAATCATGATGATCTTGATGATCTTATCGGTAATTTCACTAATACTCTTGTTATGAGAAGCTTTCCCTCTAGAACAAAGACTTTTTCTGAATATCTCGGGGAGTTAAGGCTGTATGTTTTAGCTGCACTGGATAATCAGGATTATCAGTTCGAGAATATTGTTGATAAACTTGGACTTTCCGGAGACCTAAGCAGAAATCCTCTATTTGATATTTCCTTTATGATGCAGAATATGCTGACCGAAAGGTCCAGTCTTGGTCAGGCAACCGTGAACTTGAGAAGACTGAAAAGCCGGACATCCAAGTTCGACATGACACTTGTGGTTGTAGAAAATGGAGATAAAACCTCATTGTCGATCGAGTTCAGTACGGATATAATCGAAAGAGAAACAGCCGAAAGATTTCTTTTTCATTACCTGAACGTTCTGGAAAGTATCGCTGAAAATGAAAACCGACTCCTTTCATCTATTGAAATTCTTTCGTTTGAGGAAAAAAGGCGGATTCTGAATGATTACAATGCGACATGCAGTGAATATGATATCAATTCAACCTTTCCCCTCATGTTCGCTGAACAGGCGAGGAAATATCCTGATAAAACGGCAGTATCGTGCGGTGAGATTAGACTGACATACGCTGAGCTTGATATGAAGTCTGACATTCTTGCTTCCTGTCTGGTTGCGAAAGGTATAGGCCGGGACAGTATCGTCGCATTGCTGCTTCCTAGATCGCCTGATCTTTTTATAGGAATATTAGGTATCCTTAAATCAGGAGCTGCTTATCTCCCTCTAGATCCAGCGTATCCGGAGGAACGGATACGCTACATGATTTCTCACAGTGGCGCAAAAATCATGTTGTCTTCTGATAATTTTACGGTTCAAACTGCGGAGAAAAATCCATCAGACGGAAATGAATTTATCCGGGTCCTTCATATAAACGAAGCCCTGTCTCTTTACGGTGCATCCGGCGTGTTGGTGCCGAAGTGCAGTCCGAATGATCTGGCATATGTTATATATACTTCCGGATCGACCGGACGTCCGAAAGGCGTGATGATAGAACATCGGAATATAGTTAATTTTATTCACGGAATTTCCGGACAAATAACTTTCAGTTCGGAGAAAAAAATTCTCTGTCTCACAACAGTTTCGTTTGACATATTTGTTCTCGAGACGCTTGTGCCTTTTTCAAAAGGAATGACGGTAGTTTTAGCCCGCGAGGAGGAACAGCTCAATATTTCTGCTTTATGTGATTTGATAGCGGATAACGGGGTAGATATAGTTCAGATGACTCCTTCACGTCTGCAGATGTTTCTCCAGCATGAGAAGGCTCTTGATTCATTGAAAAGTGTTTCCGAGCTCGTGGTTGGAGGCGAGGCTTTTCGCGAGAATATTCTGGATGATTTGCTCGTCCTGAAAAATACGAGAATTTTTAATGTGTATGGACCTACCGAAACAACAGTATGGTCTACGGTCAAAGAACTGAAGGATAGAAATGATGTGAATATAGGCAGGCCGATTGCGAATACCCTTGCCTATGTCCTTGATGTCAGTGGAATGCTTCAACCGGTGGATGTTCCCGGGGAGCTGTATCTGGGAGGAGATGGGCTTGCTCGGGGATATATGAATGATCCGGTTACTACGAAAGAGAAGTTCGTGCCTTTCCCCAACTGGGGGAAAGACCTTGAAAATCTTTTTGTCCGCGGTTCGTTGTACAAGACCGGTGATCTCGCGAAATTTAAGCAAAATGGTGAAATCGTATATCTTGGCAGGACTGACAATCAGGTTAAAGTTCGCGGATACCGAATTGAGCTTGAGGAAATCGAGAAAAGGATTACCGAAATCCCGACTGTAAAGGAAGCCGCATGCATTGTTGATGATGACAATCGAAATGAGAAGAGAATCGTCGCTTATTATTCGGCGGACAGGGAGCTTTCCCAGTTCGAGATCAGGGAATTCCTGCTTCAGGTTCTTCCCGATTATATGATTCCTGGTATTTATGTCCGTCTTGAAAGCTTTCCTCTTACGCAGAATCTCAAGATAAACCGGAAGGCACTTCCTAAACCGCCTTCGTCCGCTGAGAAAAGCGGTTCAAAGTCTTCTCCAGTGCTCCTAAAAGGTGTGCAACGTGAAATAGCTGATTTGTGGCAGAGCCTTCTTGACTCTGGGGCGGTGGGGGCTGATGATAATTTTTTTGAATTGGGCGGAAATTCCCTGCTTGTGATGAAAATGCACGCTGTTCTCGACAAGAAGCATCCGGGCAGGATAAAAATAGCTGATATATTCTCACATCCGACGGTCTCGTCACTGGCAGAATATATTTCATCGCTTAACAATAGAGACGAACGTCAGAGGATCTCATTTGTCTTGTTTCCCGATGACTATATTC
>JAEWVM010000025.1 GCA_023396615.1 Spirochaetota bacterium
ATAAATTCTTTGCTTCTAATCACTCCGAACCTAGGGCGGATTTCATCACGGAATTTAGTATTTATCTGATAGGCATTGATGGGAAGTTCCTTGTACGAAGTTACAGTCGAGCGCACAGCGTTTGTAAAGGCTTCCTCATGTGTCGGGCCAAGCGCGTATTCAAGATTATTTCTGTCTTTTATCCTGAACATTTCAGGCCCCATGGTGTTCCATCTGCCCGACTCTTTCCAAAGATCCGCATTTGTGAGCTCCGGCATAAGAAATTCAAGCGCGCCCGAATTATCCATCTCTTCACGGACAATATTGATTATCTTTCTGAGAGCTTTGTAGCCGAGCGGCAGATACACATACATCCCGGCGGATTCCTTACGGACAAGCCCGGCACGCATCATAAGACGGTGACTCGAGACAACAGCGTCGGAAGGATCTTCTTTCATTGTCGGAATTAAATATCTTGAATATCTCATAATACCTCGTAATAATTGACCGTCAGAATATAAACTGACTAAGTCATGTCAAGCAAAAGGAATCTTAAGGGAATATTCATAATTTCTTTATATATTATTTACAGGGCTTCAACTATCTTCCTTATCAAAGACAGCTAAAGCCGCCGGAGCGGCATGGAGACGATATGCAAATACACCTTGAAGAAGAACTCAGCCAGCTGAAGGAAATGCTTTTCAGAATGAGCGATTTATCGCTTGAAGCAATTGCCGACGCGGTCGAATCCCTGAAAACCCAGGATCTTTCTCTTTCAAAAAAAGTAACAAAAAACGATAAAGAAATTGATCAGATGGAAAAAGACATAGATGATTTGTGTCTGAAAATAATAGTCACACAGCAGCCTGCAGCCTCGGATCTCAGATTTATTCTAAGCGTAATGAAAATAAATACAGATCTCGAGCGCATCGCAGATCTTGCGTCTACTGTCGCAAGACAGACAAAAAAGCTTGCGGGGCAGATTCTGGTTAAACCTCTCATCGATATTCCGCGTATGGCCGAAATATCCGCCGAGATGATGAAATCCGCATTGCTTGCCGTATCAGAAAAAAATACGGAAAAAGCGGTGAAAGTACTCGAAATGGATAAAATGCTAGATGAACTTGACAGCCAGATATACCGCGAACTATATTCGTATATGCTTGAGAATCCTTCAGTAATTGCGCAGTCTATGGCTCTCATAAAAGCGTCAAAATCGCTTGAAAGAATAGGGGATCACATCAAGAATATTGCCGAACGCGCGGTTTACTACATTCAGGGTGACGACATCCGTCATCTTTCAAAAAGTAAATTCAAAGCGCTTCTTGACCAGGAAGAAAGATGAAAAAAAAGATTTATGTTCTTGATGACGAAGAAGATATACTTGAAATTATAAAAATCAATCTGGACTCAGCAGGATATGATACACATACTTTTTCCAGACCGTCACTTGCAAATGCTGAACTTGCAAAAGGCGGCATTCCGGATCTGTTCATTCTCGACATAATGATGCCGGAGGAAGACGGTTACGAATTCTGCCGTTACGTCAAATCCAAAAATACTTTAAAGGATATTCCTGTAATATTTCTTTCAGCTAAAACAGACGAATTTGACAAAGTTCTCGGCTTAGAGCTTGGAGCCGACGATTACGTTCCTAAACCATTCAGCGTAAAGGAGCTGTCTTCAAGAGTAAAAGCCGTACTCAGACGCTGCTCAAACACCAAAGAAGAGACGTCTAATCAGTCAAAAGTTCTATCATATAAGGGATTAAGTTATTTTCCTGAAGAATACCGCGTTAACGTCGACGGTACGGACATCAAACTGACAAAAACCGAGTTTGAAATTCTCGGCCTTTTTCTTCGACACCCGGGCAAAATATTCTCAAGAGACAATATCATTGACAGCATACGCGGAAATGACATCTATGTTGTTGATAGAACAATAGATGTTCACGTCATGAATCTTCGAAAAAAAATAGGTTCTTACAAAAATATTGTCACAACATTCTCCGGTGTCGGCTACGGATTCAAGCAGGACTGACGGATGCTTAGAAAATTTTCATTCAACTTTTCTCTTTCCGTCATTATTCCGGCATCATGTCTTATACTTTTAATTTTCATCCTAACGAATTTTTTTATAAAACGCGGAGACTATCTCGAAAGTATTTCGCGGCTTAAACAAACAGCAAAAAATGTGCGGATAACTGCCGATCCGCAAAATCTTGAAATAATTTCGGCGTCTTCCAACAACGCAATTACAGTAAGTGAAAGCGGAAATTTGTCGGCATACGGAAATCTTCCTTTCAGCATTTCGGAATTATCTTCCGCACTCGTAAAAGACCGGGATGAAGAAAACACATATCTTGCACTCAGCTCTCACGACGGAAACGTTTATTATATTTGCAATTTTCAGCATGCCGGAAGAATCATATATATATTTCAAAAAAGCGGAATTGATTCTTTCAAGCCAATTACTTTCCCTTCAGTCCTTTCACTACTGGTGCTTCTGACTCTTTTATTTTTTTACTTTCTTTACCAGACGAAAATTAAAAAGCCCCTGCAAAAGGTATTACTTTTTTCAGACAAACTTATTTCCGGCGATTATACATTCAGAATCAGCGAAGACAGATACGGCGAAGTTTTTTCAATAATCCGAAAAATGAATCTTATAGCTGATAAAATCGATTATCAGATATACCGTACAGAAATCGAAAAGAAAAAACTTAATGATCTGTTTTCTAATATTTCCGATGCTCTTGCATTTATTGATAATGAAGGTTATCTTTTAACTTCTAACTATTCATTTAAAAGCATTTTTCCAATCACTTCGGATTCCACAGTTAAATATTATGACTCTATTAGAAACAGTGAAACAAATTCTGCAATCAAAAAAACCATTGAAACCAAAAATGAAATCAGCAAAACTATCCGGATATCCGGTAAAACCTATGAAACACTTATAAAACCGGTTTTCTACGACAATTCTTTTCATGGACTCATCCTCTCCTTGAGAGATGTAACTGAGAAAAACAAAATTGACTCATTCAAAAGAGAACTTGTAGGGAATCTGTCTCACGAATTAAAGACACCGATAACTATCGCAAAAGGTTATCTCGAAACAATTAAAAATATTCCGGATGACAATGAGCAGAGAATCAAATTTATCGATAAGACGATATCAAATCTCAACAGACAAAATGCAATAATTGGCGACATGCTCAAACTGAATATGCTCG
>JAEWVM010000097.1 GCA_023396615.1 Spirochaetota bacterium
CAGGTTTTTATGTTTTAACCAATAAGGTTGAAAGCGGCACAATAGAACTAGCCGCGTCTTTCCATGCAAAGACAAGTTAATTCGCATTGAAGATTAAAGAACCGGTAAATGCTTGAGGTAATTCCAGCACAAAAAAAACAATGTATATCTATTTGATGGAAAAATATTTGTAGAAATTAATTAGTTATTATTTATAAGATGTTTTCAAAAGGAAAATTATTTGCCGCTATTATCCGTGTTGCAGGTCAAAGCGAACCAACATTATTAAATGCCGCAGTTTTGAAAACATCAATCTGGTATCACATTGGGCTGAATGATGATGCAGTCAGAGTAAGTATCGCCGCACAGACATACTCGAATATCAAAAACCACTCAGCAAACGCAGACGCAACTGAAAAAATAAATACCGACTCCATTACAGGCTATTCCCGGACTACCAAAACACTAAAAAAATCAGGTGTTGAATTTTTCAAAATGAGCGAATATAAAGGGCTTGGTCACGAACCGGGTCCATGCTA
The DNA here is from genome assembly GCA_023396615.1 of Spirochaetota bacterium. Classification (GTDB taxonomy): domain Bacteria; phylum Spirochaetota; class UBA4802; order UBA4802; family JAFGJZ01; genus JAKJGA01. The sequence continues at coordinate 519 of JAEWVM010000097.1, forward strand.
CAAAGATCCCAGAATGTTTGATTGGCTATTTAATCAATCACTTTTGTGCAGATGAAGCTGATAGTTACATCATAAAACTCAAACATGGACTTCGAACAGAACACACTTCAAAGTTACAGTAATGACAATATCACATTTTGAAATTCTTTCTAAGTCATATCCCGCTCCGACAATCCCCAATGAGGGTAAAATAAATATTCCGCATGATTACGCAGTAAAAGCCGCGCGGTTTAGTGGCAAACACGCGGCTGAATATTCCTCATACATATTCAGGTCAGCAATTCTGAAGGTTTAGGCCATGCCCTTCCGGAAGGAGTAATGCGAGGCGCTCCATAAAGAATTAAGATTGTCGAGCCCTATGCCGGGCATCGCAAGAAAGTAATAATTTCCGATTTTTGTCGATCTTGATGACATCATTTTAGTCAGCATCGGTCAAGCAATCACAGTCTGGCGTAATAATACATCTTGCATCTCTCAGAAAGAATAGCTGAAGTGTCTTTAAGTTTTACGAATCAGTCCGCAATATCTTCAAAAACTGCGGTTTATGTTCTGGTACCAGACGAAATTTAATATTGACATTTGTCAATATTGTTGTTATTATTGATTCTGTATGATGAAGTTTGAATGGGACGAAAACAAAAACCTGAGCAACCTTCAAAAACATGAAATCTCATTTGAAGAAGCAAAAGATATATTCGCAGGTATTTACAAGAGGTTTTTATCTTCGATAGAATCTGGTGAACAACGGTATCTTTGTATTGGCATTATTGAAATCGACACTATTGAAATCGTTATTACCGTAGTCGCAATATTCAAAAAAAATGCGATTCGAATAATCTCGGCACGTCCCGCAAGCAGGCAGGAAAGGAGGTTTTATTATGAAAACCAGAGGTAAACGTCTTGCAAAAATCAGTGATCGAAATATCGATTTTTCAGATATTCCGGAAATAAGCAAATCTCAAGCTGCAATGCTTGAAACAATTCGCCCGAGTGATTTTCTTGATGATCACGACATACCAAAAAAAACGACGGTCAATCTGCGGCTCGATTCGGATATTGTCTCATTCTTTCAAAAGCTCAGCCCACGCTATCAAACATCGATAAACAAAGTTCTCAGAGGATATATGCTCGCAAAAAAAACGGGCAAAAAATAAACTCGTATAAAAACCTCAAAAAAAAATTGCAATCTTAAGATCAAAATTCAAGAGACATAATATTCTTGACAAATATTATGTCTCTTATACAAAAATTTAGAAACTATCTATTTTTTTTCCGGAAAATCCGGCAATTTGAACTTCATGGAGAGAGAAATGTTCATAAATATCGCCACAATCGCCGCATGTCTCGCGATAACTGTAATTTTCCGCAGATTTGACCGCGCAAACAGCAAAATATTCAAGCTCAAAAGATTTACCGACAGAACTTTTTCTGATTTCAAGAAGATGGCCGAAAACGAAAACAGAAAATATAATGACTCAACGATTGAAATGGATCTGATGCTGAAAAAAGCATCCTCTCTCACCTCCAATATCCGTTCATCCATTGACGATCTCGAAAAGAAGCTATCAAATCTAAATATTGAAAAAAACAGTCTCCGCAAGGTTGAAGAAAACCTTCAGATTGTATCGAATGCGGCACTTGATGTAAACAAACAGATAAAGTACATAGACAGCGCAAAAGAGAATTTCGGAGAAATAATTAAAAGAGTTTCCGGTCTTAATGATGCCGTTTCTAAAATTGAAAAAGAAAATGCCGATCTTATAAATTCATTCTCGGAAAGACTCCGCGAAAAAAACAAAGAGATCAACGAAGAGATTGCCAACCACATTGCAAGACTCGCCGACAATATCGAAAAACGTGAAGACAAGCTGGTTGAACAGTCTTCAAACAAAATTGATACACTTGCCAAGAATTTTACTGAAACAATTTCTTCAATGGAGCACAATGTAACCGCTGCCGGCGAAGTCATCCTCGAAAATGTACGTTCACGTGTTGACAGCATTTCAAAAAACGTAAATTCACTTGAAAACAGAATCGAAGGCGCAGAAAAACGCCTCATAACAGATCTTACCGGAAAAGTTACATCACTTGAAAGCAAACTTTCCACTTTCAGCGAAACGCTCAAAATGGAAAAAGATGAAATATTCTATGATACAAAAGAAGACGTCAAATTTTTAAATGAACAGGTCGTTACGCTTAAAGATACATTGGCAAATATGGAATCGACTGTTTTTTCCGAAATAAGAAAAAGCGCCGATTCTCTCCGTCAGGATATAACTTCATCGGTTGAAGAATTCAGAGAAACAAAAACAGCGTTAATCGGAGAAACCGAAGCCGAACTCAACAGACTTTATGATTGCGTTGACGACATTAAACACAAAGTCGAACAGTCGCGCCAGAATCTCTTTGATAAAGCGGATAAAGAAGCTGAAAGAATGATGGCTAAAATAAAAAGCCTCGAAACCGTCATCGATACGAATAAAGAGAATATGATCAATTCTTTTGACGAACAGCTTTCACGCCTTCGCGATTCAATGTCCGAACTTTCACTTCATTCAATAACAAAGAAAGACGAGATAATCAAAGCGGTAAGAAAGGAAGCGGAAGAAATCAGAGGAGCCATTGACAGCTTTAACGAGCAGTATCACGATTTTGATAAAAAGATAAGCTCACTGACAAACGAAAAAATGAGTGTTCTGTCAAATGAATTCGAAAGAACCGAAAACAGATTCGGAGCTCTCAGCGAAAAACTGACTGAAATTAAAAATGAAATAATAAATTACGAACAGAAAAACCGTGTTTTCGAAATGCGTCAGGATGTTGAAACTGCCTTATCAAGATTTCAGATAACTCTCGATGCATGCCAGAAAGGAACCGTCGAAGTGAAATCTTTCATGAGCGGTCTTGATGAATTCAAAGAAGTTAAAAAACATCTCGAAAAAGAACTTAAACTTTATCAGGCAAAAAAAGACAACATGGAAACAATTACCGCAGAAATACACGCTGTAATTGACATAGCAGAGGAAGTAAAAATAAAAGCTGACAGCCTCAAGGAAAATTCATCAAAAATCGATGCTATCAATTCGCGCATAGAAGCACTTCAGCAGAGTTATTCGAATCTTGATTCAAGAATCAGCGATTTGAACGAGAACGAAGATCTTATCAATAAGTCACTGATGTCTCTTGAAAAAATGGATATTATCGCCTCTTCTCTCGACAAACGTCTCGGATCATTTCAGAACGTTGCAGACAAAACAGAACGCAAGGTTGAAAAACTCAAAGAATATCTCGGCGGCATAGAGCAGAACACTCTGATACTGAAATCAAAAGAGAAAGAAATCAAAGATGTACATGATAAATTCAATGAGCTTGAAAGTTTAACCGAACATGTAGAAGCAAGAATGAATCAGATTCTTGCAATGATGAACAAAGTTGAAAAAATGCATGATGCTATTGACCAGACAGATAACCGTTTGAAAGAAATGTATGATAAAACAGACAAGAAAATGAAACAGTTCTCCGACTTCATTCAGTCAATGGGTTCGTCCGGAGTAATAAGCAAACAGATGAAGAAGGATTCTTCCGTAGATAAAAATATCAACGAAAATGTAATCAGAA
>JAEWVM010000128.1 GCA_023396615.1 Spirochaetota bacterium
TCCGCGATTAAAATATCCGTTCTTCCTTCATCAGCAAAATATTTTGATTCGGGATTAATGTCGGATTTAAGCGAGGTTAGTTTTGCAGACATTACCGGAAGGAAAGAGGTTCAGCTGGATATCGAATCCATGAATTCGGAAATCAGCGGTAAAACTGTTCTCGTTACCGGAGCAGGCGGATCCATCGGTTCTGAGATTTGCAAGAATCTTCTTCGGTTTTCTGTAAAAAAAATTATCTGCATCGGAAGAGGAGAAAATTCGATTTATGAACTTGAAAATATTTTAAAGAACACAAGTCCCGATTCTTCCGCGGAAATAATTTACCGTATTTGTGATGTGCGGAATTTTGATTATCTTAAAAGTCTTTTTAATCTTTATAAGCCTGATATAGTTTTTCACGCTGCAGCGCACAAGCATGTTCCGATTATGGAAATTAATGAGGCGGAAGCATGTGCCAATAACATAGGCGGCACGCGAAATGTTTTAGAAGCCTGTCTTTGCGTTAAAGCAAAACTGGTTCTCGTTTCAACTGATAAGGCTGTATATCCTTCGAGTTTTATGGGTTCGACCAAGCGTATGTGTGAAATGCTTACTCTATATTATAACAAAAGATTCAATATGAATGTTTCCGCAGTTCGATTCGGCAATGTTCTTGGAAGCCGCGGTTCAGTCATCCGCTTATTTAAAGAGCAGATACAAAATGGGGGTCCCGTTACTGTAACGGATAAAAACATGAAACGCTACTTTATGTCAATTCCTGAAGCGGCGCTTTTGGTTATAAACGCTTCGTCTTATTCTTCGGGAGGTGAAATATTCATGCTCGAAATGGGACAGCAGTATTACATTAATGATATTGCAATAAAAATGATTTCATTATTAACTGATAAAGAAATAGAAATAAGATATACGGGTCTTAGAAAGGGCGAAAAGCTTGAAGAAAAACTTAATTATGATTTTGAAAAAATTCATGATACAAAAAATCCGAAAATTAAATCAATGACGGCTGACAGAAATTATAATTTTACTCAGCTTGAGGATTTTATGAATAATTCTCTGCCTGCAATTTATTCATTTGATGCAATGGAGATAAGAAAAAAAGTTGAATCAATAATAAATTCATTTAATATATAACTGTATCAATAATATGTTTTAATTCTGATTTAATTATTCAGTATAAGTATTTTCAATATTACGGAGTGTTTATGAGGTCAAAACAAGAAACGGAAAAAAAATCTGTAAAAGAACGAATACAGTCGTTTATTGCGCTTTTTATCGGCGAACAGAATATGATGGATATTGATTCTTTCAGCGGTAAAATCAAAAAGAAGATGATAAATACCGTTCGTATATTTGTTTCATCAACAAATAAATTTTTTACTGATGACTGTTTTACCCATGCATCCGCAATAGCATATACAACTCTTGTTTCACTTATTCCGACATTGACGGTGGCCTTAACTTTTGTTGCATACATCGGAAGCGGAAAAAAGGATGATCTGTTTAAAGATATTAATGTTTTTCTTTCTGATCATAATCTTCAGAAACTGAATATTGATCCGCTTCTAAATGCAATCAGTCAGATTGTGGATAATGCCGCGAGCATCGGGGGAGTCGGTGCTGTCTTTATGATTTTTTCCGCGACAGCAGTTCTTCGAACCCTTGACAAAGCATTAAATGCTATATGGAACGTGCATAAAAAACGTTCATTGATTACGCAGATCATATATTATTGGGCTGTACTTACGTTGGGGCCTATATTACTTATATCAGGTACGACTCTTGCTACTCAGATTTCTTCTGCTTTTACTTATCCCAGCTATAAATCAATATATGCAAAAAATTTAACAGATATCTGGATTGTCGGCGATAAATCAAAGATAGCGTCAAACATGGGAGGAACTTCTTTTTTTGATTTATCTTTAGAATCAATTGATTTCGATAACCAGAGATTATATAAGGTTAATCCGGTTTCAGGTATTTTGGAAGAGTCGGAAGAACCGGTTCTTAGTATTGATTTTGATTCGAAACATTATAATGACGTAGAGTTTCAGGGTTCTTCCGGATGGATTGTCGGGCGTGACGGTATTATTCTTGAAACAAATGATTCGGGATTGTCTTGGCATATAATAAGTCTTGGAAAAATAAATTTGAATGAAATAGTTATGATTGATTCCCAAAAGGGATTTATTGCCGCGGACTCGGGTTACATTTTTAGAACAGAAGATGCATGGAAGACTTTTATTACGGTTTCAATTGCTGATGTACATTACAATGTAAATTCAGTTTCATTTTACAGTGAACGAGGAGTTGCTGTATGCGATAACGGTTATGTGTTGTCTACGGATGATGCCGGAAAAACGTGGATAACCGAACAAGTTATTAAAACTAAATTAAAAAAACCGGCTAACTTGAACAAGATTTATTTATCTTCTACAGCATCATATATCGCCGGGAATCAGGGGACAGTCATGTACTCTGATGATCTTGGAAAGAAATGGACAGATAAATCGTTCAAAAAATATGACTACAGTTCAATTCTTGTTAAAGACTCTTCAGAAGTCTATATTTCAGGAGAAAAAGGTATCCTTCTTTATTCTGATAATAACGGATCAACATGGAAAAAAAATTCTATAGGTACCAATAAGATAAATTCTCTTCTTGATATCAGCGGAAGAATATGGGCGGTTGGAGATCTGGGTTCACTCGTTTGGTCTGATGATTCGGGAAGAACATGGAAGGGCGCTAAAGGCACCAGTTTTATAATTTATCTGCTGAAGTTTTTTGGTCCTTTTCTTTTCATCTGGATATTTTTCCTTTTTGCCTATAAAGTAATTCCTAATGTATATGTTCCTTTCAAAGCTGCCGCAATCGGAGCATCATTTACAGGAGCAGTTTGGGTTGCTTTCATTTATCTTTTCATTGTGTACGTTAAAGCATTTGCAAACAGCACGTTTGCTATTTATGGAGCTTTGGCAGCTATTCCGCTATTTTTGCTTATAATATATTCATCGACTCTTATTCTTTTATTCGGCGCACAAGTTTCGTATACTTTGATGAATCCTGAATCTTATCAGAATGTCAGACTTCTTCGCAAACGGGATTCACATGTGAAAATATTCAATGGAATAAAACTTCTAGTTCTTATATTCGGAAGATTTGAGGGAGGAGAGGGCGATTCTTCATTGAAATATCTGGCGAAGAACACAGGGAATAGCCTTGACGAAGTTAATGATCTGACTGATATATTTTTGAAAGCTAAATTGATAATGCTTTCCGATAAAGGATGTTTTATACCGGCAACATCTTCAAAAAAAGTGACAGTATCGTCTATAATAGATGTTCTCTTCGATGCAAATCTCAATGTGCCGCAGAACGCAATAAATACAGATCTCGGAAAATATCTTTCAGGTAAGTTTTCGGCTCTAAAAGATTCAAGAGACAGTATTATCGGCAAGGAAACACTTGAGACAATTTTGTCGAAAAGATAATTATCTTACATAATAACCGAAAATGAAGGGGATTACTATTATTTCCCCTTCAATGTCAGCCGGAACTTGTCCGAAATTTCCGGACAGTCTTATCGAATCAGTACATGATTCATCGAGAGAGTAATTGCCCATCGATTCGAGGACCTTCACGTCAAGAACATCGCCGTTTCGGTTTAATGTAAAATAAAGTTTAACTTCCTGTGAAGGGATGAGACCGAGGCGGATCCTTCCTGTTGCGGAGTTTCTTCCTATTACGGCATTTGCAAAAGAAGGAGGATACCAGTTGGAAGCTATTTTGTTTTTCATTCTGTTGAAAAATTCAAAGTTTTTAAATTTTTTGGTGCTGTAAGAAAATTGACCGGCATTGCTGAAGAAAAGAGAATTGTATTTGTTTATTCCATTTGCGTCGGGTATTCTTGTCCATTCGCTGTTTCCGAATTCAGCAACAGTCTGATTTTGATTTCTTTCTTTGAGTGCTGCAGTTTTATGAATTATACCTATTGAGATATCATTTCCTGAAAGAATTTCTTCTGACTGTTCAGAAAGGCTCTGTCCTGCATAGGTTTTTCCCCTGATTTTAAAATCAGTAGAATTATTGAGCCATGTATCGCCT
>JAEWVM010000134.1 GCA_023396615.1 Spirochaetota bacterium
GTCTCTTCTTCATTCCACGGTGAATTAAACGAGTCAAAAACATCCGCTGCCGAATATATTTTTCTCGCTTCCGGTGAAACAACACCGCAGTCCAGTGCATCTATAGTCTGAATCAGTTTCTGGTCGACATAGTTCCATACAAAATCATTTCCGGCGATTTGTTTTCCGAAATGTTTCCACATCAGTCCGCACGCGGCATATGGAACTCCGTTTGCTCTTTCCCCCGCTCCGCCTGTCATGTGATGATCGAAATCATTCGTCGCCGGATCATTCTTTCCTCCGACATCAACACGCATATCGGCATTAGAAAGTTCAAGCCCGTCTCTTGTCCTTATTATACTGCAAGAAGGATATATCATACGCGCTATAGCGCAGGCAAAAACATCATCTGCATGAAATTTCCCATTGTGAACGGCAATCTTCATTAGTACCTCAGCTGAATTTTGACAGAACTGCTGCAACGGCATTTTCTGTTCGGAGAATTCTCTCTCCCATCGAATAACAATCGAAACCGATACCTTTCAACAGGTCAATTTCATATTGAATAAAACCGCCGTCAGGACCTATAATAATTACACTTTTTCCGTATACGGATTTCGGGAAAGGAAGGGCTGAATACGGATGACAAAGAATCTTATTTTTATCTGCAGAAATTAAAGGAAGTATATCCTCCGCGAAAGGTTTGAAAAGCTTATGGACTTTTACTTCAGGAAAAACAGTATCGCGGCACTGCTCAAGTGCAAGAAGCGATGTTTCATAAATACCTTCATCTGATATTACAGGAGAAAGAAAATAACTTTTATCGACTCTGTAACTTCGTGTTATATGAATTTCTTTGACTCCCATGGATACGGCGTAATACAAAGCTCTTTTCATCGACTTCGGCCTGCAAAGAGAAAGAACCAGAGTAACATCAAGAGAAGGCGGAGGATCATCATTCAGGCAAAAAGAAATCTCTGCAAAATTATCACCCATTGAAAGAACTTCGGCAATCCCGCTCTTTCCGTTTCTTAAACCGACCTTAAGAGAATCTCCCTCGCTGTTTCTCAGTATTTCTTTCATATGCAGAAAACGCCGCCCTTTTATCAGCGCGGCGTTTTCGGAAACAAGATCGTCTTCAAACAAAAGAAGCTGGTTCATTGATTACTTGATTTTTATCTCCAGAGGCTTGATGTGCCATATGTCCTCGGCATATTCTTTTATTGTTCTGTCAGTCGAGAATTTACCCATGCGGGCTACATTATAAATAGCCATAGTCAGCCATTTCTCTGAATCAAGAAAAGTTGCAGCCACTTCAAACTGCTTCGCGATATATGCTTCGTAATCCGCCATAAGCATGTATTGGTCGCCGAAATTGAGAAGAGAATCGACAATCGGCTTAAACAGCGTCGGAAGCGAAGGCGAAAAAAATCCGCTTTCAATCATATCAAGCACTCTTCTTAACTCGCCGTTTTTATGATAATATTCGCGCGGATTGTATCCGGAATATTTGAGATTTGTAACCTCATCGTCTTTCAAACCGAAAATGAAAATATTGTCGTCACCGACCTCTTCCTTAATTTCTACATTCGCTCCGTCAAGAGTTCCTATTGTGAGAGCTCCATTCAATGCAAATTTCATATTTCCGGTACCTGAAGCTTCCATTCCGGCGGTTGAAATCTGCTCGGAAAGATCTGCCGCAGGAATCAGTTTCTCAGCAATGGAAACGGAATAGTTTGCAATAAAAACGACTTTAAGATACTTATTTACTTCAGGATCATTATTCACCACGTCAGCCACAGAATTGATGAGTTTGATTATAAGTTTTGCCTGATGATAACCCGGAGCGGATTTTCCTGAAAAAATAACTGTTCTCGGAACAAAATTTTTGCCCGGGTTGTCTTTTATTCTGTTATAATATGTGATCACATGAAGCACATTGAGAAGCTGACGTTTATATTCGTGAATTCTTTTTACCTGACAGTCGAAAATCGAATCAACATCAACATCAATACCGTTATTCTCTTTAATATATTCAGCAAAACGCTTCTTGTTATTTAACTTAATCTGTCTGAATTTTTCACGGAAATTCTTATCGTTGATAAAATCTTCAATCTTCTTCAGTTCAAAAAGATTCGTTACCCATTTATCGCCGATTGTATCGGTGATAAGCTGAGAAAGTTCCCAGTTCGCAAGCCTCAGCCAGCGTCTTTGAGTAATTCCATTTGTCTTGTTGTTGAATTTTTCAGGCCACAGTTCGTAGAAATATTTGAAACAGCTGTTTCTAAGAATTTCTGAATGAAGCGCTGCAACTCCGTTTACTGAATGACTTCCGACGATACAAAGATTAGCCATGCGAACATATTTTTTCTCACCTTCCTCGACGATTGACATATTTCCCATGCGTTTGAAGTCGTCCTTATATTTTGCAGAAAGAACATCGATGAAGCGGTGATTGATTTCATAAATAATTTCAAGATGACGCGGCAGAACACGCTGAAGAAGATCAATCGGCCATTTCTCCAAAGCTTCGGGAAGAACTGTGTGATTGGTATAACCGAATGTTTTAGTTGTAATATCCCATGCCTCATCCCAGCTCATTCTTTCATCATCAATCAAAATGCGAAGAAGTTCAGGAATCGCAAGCGCCGGGTGAGTATCATTAAGCTGAATCGCAACTCTTTCAGAAAACATCTTAAAGTCAGGAAAGCCTTTTTTATAGCGGCGTATAATATCCTGCAAGGATGCTGCAACAAGAAGATATTCCTGCTTCAAACGAAGTTCTTTTCCCTGCTGAATGTTGTCATTAGGATAAAGTACCTTTGATATTGTTTCGGATTCAGCCTTATGAGATACGCTCTTATGATAATCACCATCGTTAAATTCGTGAAAATCGAATTCGCGGGTTGCCTTGGCACTCCAGAGACGCATAGTGTTTACGGTATTATTCATATAACCCGGCACAGGAGTATCATATGCCATTGCAATTATCTGGGAAGGATTAGACCATCTCTTACGAGGGTTTCCGTTTTCATCACGGTATTCTTCAACATGTCCGT
>JAEWVM010000176.1 GCA_023396615.1 Spirochaetota bacterium
TTACCGTAAAAAATGTCTTATATTATTATCGGTATCAATACCTCCAAACTTGATTGAGTTATCTTAAACAAAATCACTATATTTGTTCTATATTGATTATCGAAAAAATATACAGTATGGCTGGACGGTAAAATCGTTGACAAGCATCTTCTTTATGTGATTATTAGTTATATAAAAAAGAAAGGTTGATATGATATCATCATTAAAAATGCGATTGTTAATTGTCTGCTCGCTTTTGCCTGTAGTTATGCTTTTATCCTGTAAAAAGGAAAATGAACCAAAGAAGGAAAACATACCGATTGCGGAAAGGAGTATTATTCAGATTCCTCAACCTCCTGCGGGATCTCCTGTGGCAAAATATGGAAAACTTCAGATAAAAGGAGTCAATCTTTGTGATGAGAACGGAAACATCGTTCAATTAAAGGGAATGAGTCTGTTTTGGAGTCAATGGTCAAACGGATTTTGGAATAAGGATGTTGTAAATACTCTTGCTGATGATTGGAAATGCTCGGTAATACGTGCCGCAATGGGTGTCAGCAAAGGCGGTTATCTTGAAAATTCCGGAGAAATTGATAAGCTGAAAACGGTTCTTGATGCGGCAATTGAAAAGGGTATTTATGTAATTATCGACTGGCATGATCATGATGCTATAAGTCACACAGAAGAATCCAAGAAATTTTTCGCCGAAATGGCTGCCGGATACGGGCAATACCCTAATGTTATTTTTGAAATATTTAATGAACCTATAAACGATCAATGGCTTGATGTTAGAAAATATTCCGAATCTGTAATTGAAACGATACGTGCAAACGGGTCAGACAATGTAATAATAGTCGGAACTACATCATGGTCACAGGATGTGGATATTGCAGCGGAGTTTCCTGTAAAAAACGGAAAGAATGTCGCATATGCTCTTCATTTTTATGCGGCGACTCACAAAAAAACATTTAGAGACAGAGCTGAAAGTGCTATCTCAAAAGGTCTTCCAATTTTTGTTTCAGAATGGGGAACGTGTGAAAATAACGGCGACGGTTTTGTTGATATTGAAGAAAGCCTGATCTGGATTGATTTTATGAATAAGCACAAGCTTAGTTGGTGCAACTGGTCTTTGTTTAATAAAATGGAATCTGCATCTGCTTTGAAAGTTGAGGCAAAGCCTACAGGAAAGTGGAATAATTCACTACTTACTGAATCCGGAAGATTTGTTAAAAAGAAAATAGCTGAATAAAAAAAACGGGCTTAAATGCCCGTTTTTTTTCAGATGAAGAGTAATCGTAGTGTTATATGATTATTCTCTTATTTTGATATCGAATAAGTTATTCTGAACTCACCTTCGGTGTTTGCCGGAACTTTGAGAATTCGTTTTTTAGAATCAAAATCAGTGTAATCTTTTCCGTTGAGTTCTACTTTTGTTATAATGAGATTTTGAATTTCTTCAACGGGGTTCATCGGAAACTCGCGATTCTTTGAAGACTTCTCAATGTAGTAATACAGTGCTGCATTTTTCCTGTGAAAATATAGATTCCCGTACAGATAAATATAATATGCTGTTTCAAGTGAATGATATGCGCTTTTCCAATAAGAGCCCTTATATTCATCTTCGTCTGTTTTAAGTCTTTTTCCGTCGGGTTTAACTTCGTCAAAGATGTCCCCGTATTCCTTATCGATTGTATACCGCTCGAAAAATCCGCATGCCTCATCTGCCATTTTAAGGTACAGTGTGTTTCCCGTTACATAATAGTTGATAAGTCCGCTGGTGATAGCCTGCTCAAGAGTCCAATAGTTTTTATTATCATTGGTAATTACTCCTTCAAAGCTGTCTGCGAAATTGTATGGTCCGCCGTTTGAGTTGTCCCATGCCTTTTCGTTGATGTTGTGAAGAATTTTTTCTGCTGTTTCCGAATATTCCTTTTTTGGGCTTATAAGATTTGCGCGCTGAAGACACCATGCAGTTTTAAGCATATGACCTATAAAAATGAATGATTCTTCTCTCGGTCTCCATTCGGAATCATATTGTTCTTCATAACCGATTTTTCTTGATTGAGATGTGGGGTACATATGAGTTATAACATTATCCGCAAGGGAAATCAGTCTTTCCTTATATTTTTCATCATTAGTAAGAAGATAAAGAGATAGACCGTGTGTTGTTACGCAATCCATAGTCGGGGTAAATCCTTTTCCTCTCGGATTTCTCCAGTCATAATCTGCCGATTCGTAATATCCTTCGTATCCCTTTCTGTTGTCATATAGCTTTTCGTCGAGCAGTGCGCGGGATTTTATCAGAAAATCATGATGTTGTTCATTGCGGGTAGCATCTACAAGTGCAGAATATCCTAAGAGAGCATAGTGCTGCATGAATGACCACTTCTCTCTTTGTCTGTTGTTTTGATTTAGAAGAATATCGTAAGTGAAATCAATATTTCTCCCGGTTGCATCAACGGTAGTATAAAAACCGCCGTGTTCTTTGTCGTAACACTTTGTTCTGATAAAATCTTCAGCATAATTTGCGTACTTAAGAAACTTTTTATCACCTGTCAGCATATAAGCGCGTGAAAAGGCATACATTATTCTGCTTTGAGATAATGTAGACTTGTAGTTGTTTCCGAGAACATCTCCGTTCCGCGCAACCATTGTGAAGAAGCCGCCGTTCTTATCGTCATATGTTTTAGTCCAGAATTCTGCACTGGTACGTGCGAAATCTACCGCTTTATCAGGGTTTTTCAGCATTATAGAATACATGTCTTTGATTTTGTATTCTGCCGGGTATTTTTTGCAGGCTGTAAAAATGCATCCAGCTGCTAAGAGAAGCAGTGCAATTTTTCTTGTTTTCATATTATCTCCTATGTGTGTCATTTGCGTAATCCTTCGGTAAGTCCTTCTGTAAACTGTCTGTGAAATTTCAAAAATAGAATCAATGGTATTATTATAGAAATAAAACCTGCCGCAAGGACTGATCCAGTGTCGTTTATCAGCAGAATTCTGACGGGAAGAGTCATGAGTTTTTCATCGCGCATGATTATTACCGGGTTTAGAAAATCATTCCAGACTATTCTGAACTGAATTATTGCAAGCGCCGCAAGCGCGGGTCTTGCGAGCGGAAGAATTATGTGCCACCAGATTCTCAAATGTCCTGCTCCGTCCATACGGGCAGCTTCGATTACTGCTAACGGAATTTTCAGAAAATACTGCCGTAAAAGAAATACACCGAAACCGCTGACAGCGCCGGGAAGTATCAGTCCGAACCAGCTGTTAAGAAGATGGAGATTTTTTGCGACTTTGTACATCGGAATCATAAGCGCGTTAGCTGGTATCATCATAGTTGAAAGTGCAAGAATCAGGAAAAACTTCTTATGCTTGAACTCCATAAACACTAAAGCATACGCGTATAAAGAGACCACAATTGCCGTTAAGAAAATTGTTCCTGATGACACAATTATTGAATTGAAAAGAGCACGGCCGACATCAAAATGCCAGAATGCCGCGAGATAAGAGTCCCTTGTATAGCTTTCAATTGATTTCCATATAGACTGCTGAAAGATTGCAGGAGGCGATTGCATTACTTCGAGAGGCGGACGCAGAGATGCATCAAGCAGCCATAAAAGCGGAAAAATGAAAAGAAGAGCGAGAACGCAAAGTAAAAATGCACTCAGAAGCTTCCCCGGCCTGATTTTTCTTTTGGTCTTAAATACCTTTTCTCGTACTTTTTGAATTCTATCGATGAAAGGTTTTTCGATGAAATGAAAAGAAAGTGTTGCAGCTCCGTATGAAAGTACAATCATCAAAAATGAAGCACCGGCCCAGAGTCTCCAGTCTTTGATCGCCATGTAGTTCATGTATTCGGGAAGAACATAGAAAGAAATCAAAGCTATTATTACATAGTGCCAGATGTAAAGCCCGAAAGATATTTTTGCTGTAAAGCGCATAAAGCGTGAATCAAATAACTTTCCTGTAAATTTTGAATTTACAAGCGAAACGGAGAGTATTGCTATCAATGCCGTCAGGTATGGAAAGTAGTAGGGTTGTTTTTGAAGGCTGTGAGTAAATTCTTCCTCAGTGCGCACATAGCATAAAAGGCCGATTATGGCTGTAGAGCTTATTATTGAGGCAATGTCGAAAATGTTTTTATCGGCGATTCTATTTCTGAGTTCTTTATTCTTTATGAAATATGCGCATATTCCGCTTGCAATTATTCCGAATGCGAAATGTCCGAAAAATCCTATAGGATTATAATTCGGCATCCACCATTTAGATCCGCCTGTGACTCCGAATTCCCAACCGCGTTTGACATTATCCGGAGTAAGATGCATGTGTATTAGCTGATTTATTCCGATTATCAGGATTAGTGCGAATATCCAATAAATAATTCCCTTTTTGAAAGATCTTTTTTCACCAGCAATACGGAATAGTCCGAACATAAAAAGGGGCATTAGCAAATAAGAAAAAACCTCAAAGCTGATTGACCAAAGCGGTGAATTTACAAACGACGGAAAAAGAGTAGTGTAATGAAATCCTGCCGTGAAAGTTAATCCCGTGATAAGCCTTCTTGCAAAATAATCCATGTCAGGAATAAAGAGCAGGGCAAGAATTATACTTACTGCGAATGAAGCGTAATAGCCCGGCATTATGCGTGCAGCTCTTCTTTTGGCGTAATTCGAAATATCCGGAAAATCAAGATTAGAAATATAATTTTTCCAGAACGGGTACGAAAGAAGAAATCCGCTGAGAACGAAAAAAAAGCTTACGCCGGTGTTTCCCATCAGAAAGAAGAGCTGTATATGCTGAAGAATGAAATGCTGTGAGTATATGTCGAGCCTCTGCGCGACATGATGAAATATTACTAATAGGCAGGCTGCAGCACGTAGCCCGTCGAGCCCGGGAAATCTGTTTTCAATCTTCATGTTTTTCACCAAGTCCGAGAAATTTAAGCTGAAGAAGGCTCACAGCCAGAATCAGAAAAAAAGCAATCCATCCTGCCGCGCTTGCAGCACCGATTTCGAGATCCCATTGAAATGCCCTTAGGTAGATATAGAGAATAATCCCGGTGACATTGTCGTAAATATTGTATTGGAAAAGACCGAGAATGAGGTCGAAAACCAGAAGTGATGACACTGCAGATGTTATCGTCATGAAAATCAAAGCTGGTTTCATAAGGGGCAGCGTGATGTTCTTTAGTATACTTAGTCTGCCGGCTCCGTCAATTCTGGCTGCTTCATAAGGCGATTGGTCAAGTGATCTGAGATTGGCTGAAAAATATATGATTTGAAATCCGATACATTGCCAGAAAGAAACAATTACAAGAAGCGGAAAAGCGAGTGTTTTATCATCAAGCCAGTTCATGCTGGGATTTCCTCCGAAGAAGCCGATGATAATATTGGCGATGCATTGTTCTCCATAAAATAACAGTCTGAAAAGTATTCCTGCAACGAGAGTGTTAATCAGGGAAGGAATGAAAAAAGCGGCTTTAAGGAAACTCTGTGTTTTCTTGTAGGGGAGGCTTTCTATCCATAAAGATATTAAAAAAGCAGCAGGTATCTGAATTGCAACTGAGACTGCTGCAAATTTAAATGAAACATAAACGGAGTTCCAGAAATATGGGTCTTTTAGAATATTTTTGAAGTTCAGAAGCCCGATATTTTTTCCAGGATTAATTCCTTGTGCATCAGTAAGACTTGTCAGAAAACCTATTCCGAATACTATAACTGTGAATATCAGCATTAGAATCAGAAAAGGCGCCATAAAGCGGAGAGCCTGGCGTTCATTTTTATCTGTAAGCTTTATCATCGGTAACTTCCTCGGGTTATGAGCTTAATTTATCTAAGCATACTTATTTTAAAAAATTTGTCGTTCAATCTTATAAGATAGAACGCAAAAATCAGGAACATGTGCCATAAAGTACTCTGAACAATCATAAGTAAACGTTAAAATATGGCATTTTATAGATATTTTGAAAAAATAGGATTATTCTGTCCTGTTAGAAATGAAAAATATATAAAATGCTTTATTTAACGAATATAGTCCAGTTAAGTTGCAGATATGTTTGAACGATTTGTATTAATAAATGGTATAATTACTCAATTATGTCTTCTGGGTTCAGCCCAGGGCATTTTTTTGTTTTTTCTGCTTTTTCGCAGATCGAGATCCGGCAGGGTTTTTTCATTTCTAATACTATTTATTTCTTATGAGCTTGCACTTCATTATGTTTATAAGGCTCACATGTGGTCTGATTATCTTCTTTTGTTTTTGGTGAAAGATACTATAGGCTTTTTGTACGGATATCTGATTCTCCTCTATGTACGCTTTCTTTTCGGGAAGAATGTACGATTAAAATCCGTTGATTTAATTCATTTCGTTCCGGCATTATTTTTTTTCGGAATCAGTTTGTTCTTTAACACTCACTATCTTGGATATGGAACATACTCTGTTATTGATTTTGATGAAAGCGGAATTACCCGGTTCAGGTTTTATTCGCAGAATATAAAGTATGTAATTATATTCAGTTATCTTATTTTTTCGCTGAAGGAAGTTTTTAGATATCGAAGCAGACATCAAATATTTTTTCCCGGGATGAAAAGAGGTTCGACTACTTGGCTCCTTGTTTTTTTGTTTGCAGTTTTTATTCTTTGGCTTCTTCCATTCCTTTCACTTAATTTCTATTATATAGAATCATTTGCTCATTTCTGGACTTTTTTTCATATTATAAAGATACCTTTTTTGCCTGAGATATTATCACTGGTTAATTCATTTTTTACTGTAATTTCTATCTATTCAGCCGGTTATTATATTCTTGGAAAAGTTTCATCTGATAATTATCCAAACGGAATAATAAGTCCGGATAATGCCCGGGAAGGGTTTGGTTATGCTAAATACAGGAAAAACGTGATATCCGAATCTCTTAAGGAAGAATATCTAAAGCGTATAAATCACTGCATGGATGTCGAAAAGCCTTATCTTGACCCTGATTTTTCAATAAAAGATTTTTCCAGCAAAATAGATGTATCAACTCATAACATTTCTCAAATAATCAATGATTCTTTCGGCAAGAATTTCTTTAATTTTGTTAATGATTACAGAATAGACTTCGCTGCCGTTATTATTTCGAATACTGAAAAAGAATTAAATATTCTTCATGCGAGTCTTGATTCAGGTTTTAATTCCAAGTCTGTGTTCAATACGGCGTTTAAAAAGAAGTTTGGTATGACTCCGTCTCATTATAGAAATCACTTTTTGCATAAAGTTCATGAAGCAACCATGAAAGAGATTGAAGACGGAGTTGAGAAAGATGGTGAAGAGAAACTGTCGGATAATGTTGCAAAAAAGATACAATGATATTAATTCACACGTTAATTGAATTATGAGTAAATTAACAAAAAGTGAAATGTGTTCATATATTGCCCAATTTAAGGATAAATAATGTTCAAATAATATAAAATGTTCATAAATAATCCCTTAAACTCTTAATTTGAGCCAAGCTTAAATTGCTAAAAGTTGGCACGATTATTGCTTTATATTAAGTGTACTTAAGAAACTGGAGGAAAATATGAATAAATCACTTTGTAAAGACTGTTGCAACAGAAGCTTCTGTGGAGATAAAGGACTCGGAAATTGCGAGCACTTTGATATTTCTTATACAAGATCAGAAGTGTTTGACATGCTTACAAACGCAGACGATAACAGCCGTAAGGCAATTCTTTCTGCTGTTGAAAATGTCTATAAAATTAAGTTGGCCTACTAATATTCCAATAGACCTTTTACTTAGAGAGGAAGCCCATGCTTCCTCTCATTTTTTTATGCATCTAGCCGAATGATTTTTTTTCTTTTCTTCAAGCAAAACCTTTTTTTCGAGACATTCCCGACTGCGTTCCCTGCATCTGTCATAAAAACGACAGCCCTTTGTTTCATAGTCTATTGGCGGAACATTTCCCTGTATAGGGTTCAAAAGTTTTTCTTTGCAGTTTTGTGCAGGAATTGATTCGATGAGAGCCTGCGTGTAAGGGTGCATCGGATCAGAGAAAATTGTTTCCGAAGATCCTATTTCAACAATTTCGCCGGCATATAAAACGGCAGTACGTTCACAAAGATTTGCCGTAATGCCAAGATCGTGTGAAATAAATATCAATGAAAGCCCTTCGACTTTAACCTTGTTTTTTAAAATTGATAATATTTGCGACTGAACGGTTACATCCAGTGCTGTTGTAGGTTCATCTGCAATCATAAGGGAAGAGCCGGAAGCAAGTGCTGATGCAATCATAATTCTCTGCTGCATGCCGCCGGAAAGTTCGTGCGGATAGCATGAGTATATTTTTTCGGGATCAGGAATTTTCATGCTGTCAATAAGCTCAATGGCTTTGTTGCGTGCTTCTTTTTTGGAAATATTCTGATGGGCGAGAATTGTTTCAGATATTTGATATCCTGCTGTATAGCACGGATCAAGAGCCGTTGACGGCTCCTGAAATATCATTGAAATTTCTTTTCCTCTTTTCAGGCGCATCTCAGCTTCGCTGCATTGCAGAAGATCCTCATTTTTATAATATACTGATCCGGATATTATTTCACCGGGAGTCTGAAGAAGCCGCATAATGGAATAAGCTGTAACGGTTTTTCCGCATCCGCTTTCTCCGATTAGACCCAATGCGTGACCTTTATCAAGAGTAAAAGAAATATCTCTGGCTGCCGGATAAAGTTTGTCTCTTATTCTGAAACCTGCATAAAGTGATTTGACTTCTAGAAGACTCATTTTATTGTTTTTCCTTCAGATGATAGTTTGCCGTTGAATATTTGAATTATATAGTAATCATATTTTTTACGTTTGTCATCAATGGATAGAAGCGGGAGATTGATATGACGGACTCCGTCTTTATTGATATCGTATTCGAATCCTGATTCTGAGGAAATAACTGCGATAACATTATATTTTAAAAGAATGCTGTGGGTTTCTGAAGGATTTGCGATAGTCCGTGTTTTGGTGTTCAACGGAGCAAAAAAAGGTATTTTGGAAAATATAATTATTTTTGAATTTTTATATTTTTGAATGTCTGATTTCAGCCAGATTAACTGGTCTTCCGTGATAATTTTTCCTGAATTTGAAGCGTTTAGCGCAATAAAATGAAGAGTTCCGTAATTAAATGAAAAATATTCTCCATGATTTTCTCTTTTGTTGAAAAGATCAAAACTGTCATCGAACTTATCATGTTCTGAAGGAATAAAATATGCGATGGATCTAAAACGTGAGAATTCTTTTTTTGCTGAATCCAGCTGATTTTCAACATCATTTTTTATAATGCCGCTTTTTGATGAACCGCCCTGAATCAAATTACCGAGATGAATCAGAAATGTCGGGTTCTCTTTATTGATTGAATCAATAAGTTTTGCCAGTTCGGCAGGATTTGTTTTAAAAGCAGATTCCGGCCGGGTATTTGCTACAAGAGCGAAATTGACATCATTCGTTTTTTTTTCAATGCCTGCGCAGGATAAAGCTGAAAATAAAGAGACAAATAGAATAATTTTGTTTGTAAACATCAATAAAGCCGTCAGTATATTTTTATAGTTACAGAAAATATCCGTACCGTAGAAAACATAATTCTTTTGAATAATCTGTAAAGATAAAAAGTTCTTGATTGCAATTATTTTGGTTAAATGATGGCAATTATGTTTATAAAATTAAAGAAATTGATAACAGCATTGAAAAAGAAAATTTTTAATGTAACAGCAGTTCTTCTTGCTGCTGTTTTTCTTGCAGGTCTCTTTTTTTCTTTGAGAACAGTCAGTATTGAAAGTATATTCTCGTCTGATGCTGATATATTTGCTTTATATTTCTTTACCTTTTTCCTTATAGTATTTATATTCAGCTTTTTCACCGCATTGTTTTTTTATAGGCTTAATATTAAGCCGGGAATTATTGTTATTTCTTTGTCGGCAGTTCCTCTTTTGCTTTCCCCTGATATCACTGCTGTTATTTTTGATTTGTTTTTTTCTCCAAGAGACGGATTTCTCGCCTATCTGGGCGACAGGTATGATGTAGAAGTCATAAATAATTTGCTGTTATGGAATTATTCTGTTTTTATTTATTCTTTTAGTGCGTACGCCTGGAAAATGCTGGGCCCTTTAACGGTTTTATTATATTTCATCATGAATAAGTCTTTCCGTAAAAATAAATCAAAAATTTTTCATAGAGTTTTGTTTCTTCAAAGAGCTTTTTCCGCTTCATTGGTAATTTTTGTTGCGTTTATTTATCAAATCCCGGTTATGATTAAGATTTATGTATCGCGTTATGAATATGCTTATACATTTCCGGATTGTTTTACACCTGAGACTTTTGCTTTTATTTATTCGGTCGTTTTTATTATAATTGCAGTTATCTTTTTTTTACAATTATTACTGTCTAAAATAACTAGTGCGAAATAGTTTTAGCACTGAATCAGTATTAAAAAAAAATTGACAAACCCTGCCGCGAAAAGAGTATGGTCAGATTGAATACAACTTTGTGTTGATATCCTAAGATGATTTAATATCAAACAGGAAATTTTTTAATTAACATTTAATAGTGAGGGAAAAATGCCGCTTTCGAAACTTAGAAATATCGGTATTGCCGCGCATATTGACGCGGGAAAAACAACTACTACTGAGCGAATTCTTTTTTACACAGGTGTAAGTAGAAAACTCGGAGAAGTTCATGACGGAGCGGCAACTACCGACTTCATGAAGCAGGAACAGGAAAGAGGTATCACGATCGCTTCTGCCGCAATTACAACGAAGTGGAAAGATCATCAGATTAACATCATAGATACTCCGGGTCACGTTGACTTTACTGTTGAAGTTGAACGTTCAATGCGCGTAATCGACGGTCTTGTAGGTCTTTTCTGTGCTGTGGGCGGTGTTGAGCCTCAGTCTGAAACAGTTTGGAATCAGGCTGACCGTTATAAAGTTCCAAGAATTGCACTTGTAAACAAAATGGACCGTGTCGGTTCTGATTTTATGGAAGTTGTCAGCCAGCTGAATAAATATCTTGATGCCAATGCAGTTCCTTTTCAGCTTCCTATCGGTGCTGAAGAAAATTTTCTTGGTGTAATTGACCTTATGAAAATGAAGGCAATTTATTATCCTGCCGAATTGAAAAGAGAAGAAAAAGATATTCCTGAAGACATGAAAGCCGAAGCTGAAGCTGCAAGAAAGAATATGATTGAAAAAATTGCAGATTTCAATGATGTTATCATGGAAAAATATCTTGCTGAAGAAGAAATCGGATATGAAGAACTTAAAAAAGCTGCAAGAACTGTTACTATAAATCAGAATATTACTCCTGTTTTCTGTGCATCTTCATATAAAAACAAAGGTGTAGAAGAATATCTTGACGCAGTTCTCGATTATCTCCCTTCACCGGTTGATGTTGGCGCTGTGCACGGACAGGATGTTAATGATCCTTCAAAATCTCATACAAGACATCCTGTTGAGTCTGATCCTTTTTGTGCGCTTGCATTCAAGCTTATCAATGACCCGTATGTTGGTCAGCAGACATTTATTAGAATTTATTCCGGAAAACTTGAAAGCGGTATAACTGTACTTAATTCAACAAAAGGAAAGAAAGAGAGAATAGGTCGAATTCTTAGAATTCACGCTAAAGACAGAGAAGAACTTACATCTGCCGGTGCTGGTGAAATCGTTGCACTTATCGGTATGAAAGACACTAAAACAGGTGATACTCTCTGTGATCAGGAAAATCCTGTAATTCTTGAAAAAATTCATATTCCGCCTGCGGTTATTGAAATGAAGATCACTCCGCAGAGTAAGAAAGATGAAGAGAAGCTTGGTTTTGCTCTTAATAGACTTTCAACTGAGGACCCTTCATTTAAGACACGTGTTGACGAAGAATCAAATGAAACTGTTATCGCTGGTATGGGAGAACTTCACCTTGAGATCATGGTTGACCGTCTAAAAGAAGAGTATGGTCTAATAGTTGATGTCGGAGAACCGGCTGTAGCATTCAGAGAAACAATGAAGACTCCTGTTGAAAACTCTTATAAATTTGCTAAGCAGACCGGCGGTAAAGGTATGTTCGCAAACTGTACTATCCGTTTTGAGCCTAATCCGGGTAAGGGATTCGAGTTCGTAGACATGATTAAGGGAGGAGCAATTCCTCAGGAATATATTCCTTCAGTTAGAAAAGGTCTTGAAGCAACTATGGATGAAGGTATTCTTGCAGGCTTCCAGGTTCTTGATGTTAAAGCTATTCTGATAGACGGAAGCTTCCATGCTGTCGATTCATCGGATATGGCGTTCAGACTTTGTGCTTCAATGTGTTTTAAACAGGCATTTCTAAAAGCTGATCCGATTCTTCTTGAGCCGGTAATGAAAGTTGAAGTAAATACACCGGATGATTATATCGGTGATGTAATCGGAGATCTAAACAGAAGAAGAGGAAAGATCGGCGACATGAGAAGATTTAGAAAAGGTTCTCAGAAAGTTGATGCGAAAGCGCCTCTTGTTGAAATGTTCGGTTATGCAACTACACTCAGATCTCTTTCAAGCGGAAGAGCGAACTATTCAATGGAATTTCATGCTTACGAGCAGGTTCCAAAAGATGTTCAGGAAAAAGTAGTTAAAGCTGCTGCTGAAAAACGTGCAAAAGGCAACAAAGCCGATTGATATAATAAAACACCGCCTTAAAGGCGGTGTTTTATTATATTTCTTTATCCCATTATTATAATTATAAATCCTTTCTCTTTGTTATTTCATCTTACTTCATAAATAGGAAAATTTATAAGTATTTCATAGATGTAAAAATATGAATGATATAAAGCCATATTTAAAAAAAAATGAAAAAACTTAATAAAACAATGATAAATACACCTGTATTTTCCGTATATAGTATTATAAATAGTATTGAAAGGGGAAAATTATTTTGAAAAACTATGAAAAACGTTTTGATCTGCTCTATCGAAATTATTTCAGCGATATTGTAGGATTTATCTGCAAAAAAATTCATAATTCAGAAACAGCAGAAGAAATTGCCCAGGAAGTATTTGCGAATCTATTCGCGAAGAGGAAGGAATTGTCTCCGGAATCATCTATATCAAAAAGATATTTATTTGTGTGCGCAAAAAATAAACTGATTGATTTCTACCGCCAGAGAAAACCGCGTATTATTTCTGAACCGATAGAAAATATTGAATACATGGAGATGGAGAAGCTGAATGAATTTAATCTTGAGAATATGATTATCCGGGATGAAATAATTTCTACATTCAATTCAACACTTTTAACGTTTAACCAATCAAAAAGAAAAGCTTATCTCTCGTGTATAATAAAGGATAAAGATGTTAAGTATACGCAAAAATATTACCGTTATCGCAGAAAAGTTTTGAATGAAATAAATGAAATCATGCGGACTAAACTATCAGAATATGAAGATATGATAAAGTGATTATTTTCTGATGTTTATATTTTGTGTCGGATATGCAAATACTATTTTCTTTGATTTGAAATATTTCATAATTTCTAAATTTATTTGTTCATTTATTCGCATAAAGTATGCGTAATCCGGGGAAGTAATAAAATATTCTGTTTCAAAGATAATTGAATAATCTGATAATTCTTTTAAATTTGAACGTGAGCATTCCGTGTCTTCATGAGACTCGATTATTTTTTTGATTTCTATCGGAATTTTTTCGAGCTTGCTGATATCAGTTTCGTAACAGACGGAATGTGAGAGGAGTACTCTTCTTTTTTTCATTTTCGTGTAATTTCTTACGGTCTTATTTGTCAGTTGATTATTTGAGAGAATAATTTCTTCACCGTTTAAGCTCAATATTCTTGTGCTTCTTATTCCTATTTTGATTATTGTACCTGCTACGTCATCGAATTTTATAAAATCATTTTGCACAAAAGGCTTATCAACATATATGGTAAAAGATGAAAATAAATCAGAAAGAATGTTTTGAAAAGCAAATGCAAAAGCAATACTTGTTATTCCAAGGCTTGTAACAAGAGTTGAAACTTTGAATCCGAGATTTGAAAGAATTATTATCAATCCTGCCGAATAAATTGCCGTTTTGGAGAGAACAATAATGATGTTGAAAAAAGTTTCTGATGATTTATATTTTTGTCCATGATGTATTTTGGAGAAAATCAGATTAAGACTTTTACCTGCAATTGACGCCAACTCAAGAAAAATTGATGCGATAACAAAGGTGTTTAAAATCATTTTTTCAGTTTTTGTTAAAGTGATTAGAAGAGAGGCGATTTCAAATGATAACGCAAAGATGAGCATGTAGTGTGTTTCTGCAATAAACGAAGTAATACGTTTTATTTTTTTATTATTTTTGGCAGCCTTTTTGAGACGCATCCTTAGGGCGCTTTTTGTTGCAGAAAGAATAAGTAAAATGAGAGCTGAGGCTGTAAAAAAAACAACAGCTTTTGAAAATTTATTTTCTTCAATCAGAAAGATTTTAATTGTTTCAAGTGTTTCCAAAAATGTTCTCCTATGCTGGGAAAATATAATTTATTGATGAGGCGGAATTACGGACTTTATTGAAATCAATTTTATATAATTTGGAAGCAATGTCATTTTTCAGAAACTTGTCAGAAGAGCCTGAAAAAAAAATACTGAAATCCTTCATTGCTGTAATGTTATCAGAAAATCTTATTGCAGTATTGATATCGTGAACAGAGGCGATAACAGTTTTACCTCTGTCGGCTTCATCTCTTAAAATTGAATATATGTTATATGCATGACTGATATCAAGATGAGATACCGGTTCATCCATAATGATTATTTCAGAATTTTTCGCGATACACCCTGCAAGCAGGGTAAGCTGAAGCTCTCCGGCTGATAAATGATTTAAAAGTTTTTTGGATAACTTTTCAATCCTGCATCTTTTAAGTGCGGTATCTTTATATTCATAATCATCATTTGAAAAAGTAAATCCTTTTTTTAACGGAAACCGGTTAAGTAAAACGAACTCATCAACAGTAATCGGTTTAGCTGAAAAATCAGAGGAAAAAACTGAAGAAATAATAGAAGATTTTTCCTTTATTCCAAGTGAGTTGATATAAGTGTTTCCTATAAAGACTTCTCCCTTTAGAGGACTTTGAATTCCGCATATAATTTTAAGCAATGTTGTTTTCCCTGATCCGTTGGGACCGATCAGGGATGTAAGTTTGCATTTTTTGAAAACAGCGGACAATGATTCAAAAACATTTTTATCTGAATATGAAAAAAATATATTTTTTAGAACTATATCATTTCTATTACTTAGCATTAAAACCGTTTAAAAAATCAGTAAAGTCCTGTTTGTATTCCGGATATAGTTCCTTGCTTGTAAAAAGAGTTATTTGAGTTGAACCCTTTGAGTCGGAATAAACATAATAATTATAAACGAAATTGATGCCCTGGATAACTCCCGAGAGTTCAATAAATTTAACTTGTTTGCCGTTTACCAGACGTACTTCCGAATTTGTTATTTCAACATTTGTTGCAACTTTTTGCGCATTATCAATAACGATTGAATCGAAATTTTCCATAGGTATTCTGATTCTTTCGGTTATTATCATTGCATATGCATCACCGGAAGAATGCTGGAAAGAAGCCTCAGCCATTTGATTTAATGAAGTCGATAATATCTCCCATTTTGAAGGATTATACTTAACAATAAAATTGCCGCGTTTAGCATTATAAACTGATGTTGAATCTGCAGGTGTTGCAAACTGCTGTGTGATCAATTGATCATTTTTCTTATCGTCGTTCTTTTTATCATATTTCCATGTTCCATTCTCTGAAAGAATTATCTTTTTGCCGTCTTCAGTTGTTGCTGTTATGTCCTTAGCTGAAGCGTATGAGCATAAAAGAAGCGCCAACATGATGTACATAATTGTCTTCATATTTCCTCCGTTTTGTTTATTATCAATAATTATTGAAAAAAATCAAGTAAAGAGTCAATATTTATTGATGTCTTTTACGATTATTTTTAGAGCCGGAAGATACATAATTAATGAATTTTTATATGTATTGTAAATAGAAAGTATGGTTTTCATGTCATCCCTTGAAATTTCACATCCGGCTTCCTTGTAAACCGTTTCTTTGCAGAAAGGAGTAAGTTCTGCTGAATTGAGAAATGTTTTTATAAACTGTTCAGAGTCATCTTTTTCGGGAAAGGCTTTTTCTGCGGCCGTTTTTACATTTGATGAACTTAATTTATCAATCGATTTTAGAGCTTCAGTCTTATCAATGTTGTGACGTTTCATGAAATCAGGAAGAAGAATCAGCTTGTTTTTTATAATAATGAAGTTATCAGGTGTAATTGCAGATAGACGGTCATTCATGACCGTAAAAGCGATCATTTTGGGAACGAAAATGTGGCTCGCAAGTATGCTTAAGCCAATAAT
Organism: Spirochaetota bacterium; assembly: GCA_023396615.1. GTDB lineage: Bacteria > Spirochaetota > UBA4802 > UBA4802 > JAFGJZ01 > JAKJGA01. Next base: position 16,378 of record JAEWVM010000176.1, read on the forward strand.
TGAAATAATAAATATGATACCTCTAATTTTACTTTTTAGTGAAACCGGAGGAAGCTGTCTTTGTGTAATCATCGGATAAGCCTGATGTAGAACGTTTTTTTTTCAAGAATTTTAAAAGTTTAGCCCGCCTAAAACATGAAAATCAATAATAATCGCCATTAATTTCTGATGAATTCGGTTGTTAGTTAACAAGATCTGATATGGCGGCTAAATATGTTTTTTTTGAATTATGATTAAAAATGCCTAATTGTATTTCAAAAATCGTCCGAGACTGATAATAAGGTGAATTCCGGAAGGTAGAAGATGAGCAATTTATTTCATGAAATTATATCGATTATAGACAGACAGGCCGAGCTATATGAAGAGTTTCTCGGTTTAGAAAGAAAAAAAACTGACTGCATTTCCGGAAATCTAGTAAGCGAGCTTGAAGGAATTGTTTCTGATCAGGATAAAATTATTAACCAAATTGAACTTATTGAGTCAGGCAGGTTAAGCTGTGTTCGCAAAATAACAGGTAAATTCTATATAAATAAAGCCAATCCTTCATTACGCGATATAGCTCAATATGCTGATGATGTGTCGGGAAAAAACATGATCCTTTGCGCCGAACGATTAAAAAAAATAACGAATGAACTTCAGAGAATTTTAGAAACCAACGCCAGAATGATCAGAGATAACATGAACTTTTATTCACTAATTGTCGAGGGGATAAAGGATTCGCTTGATGATAAAAGCGCTTATTCTGCCGGAAGAGAATCAAGAGTAAAAAAGAATTCTGTTTTAATTAACAGAACAGTTTAGGGGGCAATATGAACTCGACTTTTATGGGGCTTGAAATATCACGGCGGGGACTGATGTCGCATCAGCAGGCTCTTCATGTTACGGGGCATAATATTTCTAATGCAGAAAATGAAGAATATACCCGTCAGCGCGTTTCTATAACTGCAATGGATCCGATTTATGTTCCAAGTTTAAGCAGGGCAGAAACTGCAGGTCAGCTTGGTCAGGGTTCTGTTGTGGCGCAGATTGAACGTGTAAGAAACAGCTTTATTGATGATCGAATAGTTTCTGAAAAGAATGCGATGGGTTATTGGAACTCGAAAAATGATTTTATTTATCAGATAGAACAGGTCTATAACGAACCTTCTGACCAGTCAATAAGAAGCAAGATGGATGCTTTCTGGGAATCATGGCAGGAGCTTTCAAAATATCCTGAGACGCGTGCGACACGGGAAGTTGTTAAGGAAAAAGCAAATGCCTTTTCAAATGAGATTCAGCATGTATACCGTCAACTCGATGAACTTCAGCAGGATGCAAACCGTCAGGTTGCGTTGAAAGTTGAAGAAATCAATAATTATGCCGCAAGCATAAGAGATTTGAACGAGCGTATCATGAAATCCGAAGCGGTTGGAGATAATCCCAATGATCTTCGCGATAAACGGGATGCGCTTATTGAAAAGCTTTCAACGATTGTAAATATTTCAGTCGGCAGAAGTGATAAGGATGAAACGATTGTTTATATCGGTTCAGAAAATCTTGTTCAGGGGGAAGTTCTTCATAAACTTGAAGCATATCTGAATCCTGAAAATAAGGGATTTTTCGGAGTCAGATGGGCGAAAAGCGAAGCACCTGTTAAAATAACGCATGGTGAGCTTGCAGGATTGATTGAAGTCAGGGATAAAATACTAAGAGATAATATAAACAGCGTTAACTCATTAGCTGTAAACATAATGGATCTGACGAATGAAATTCATCGTGACGGATTCGGAAAAAACGGTGAAACAAACATTAATTTTTTCAAAGAGATTATGGTTAGCGACAATGTAGAGGGAAATCATGACCTCAATAATGACGGAGTTTATGACGTGTCTGCTGTTTTTAAAGTAGCCGGGGCGAATAAAGTAGATGCTTCCGCGGCGATAGGCATTACGGGAACTCTGACTTTTGTTGCTAATGATGAAATTGAAGGCGAAATCCAAATCAGTTATGCTGCAACAGACAGTATTTATGACGTCATGAAAAAAATAAATGACGGTCATTTCGGAGTGAATGCTTATATCGATCACAACAGTCATCTTGCTTTGAAAGCAACAACTGCGAAAGACAGTGATAAAAAGAATTTTATGATTCGCCATATAGAAGATTCCGGTCAGCTTTTCGTTGGTCTAGCCGGAATACTGAAGCAGACCGGTGCGGCTGGATCCTTTGATTACAGGCGTATTAATGATATAGCCAAACTTCTGCCGGACAGGGAGCATGTTACAATTACACCTCAGTATAATCCTGCGGCTTATATGTCTGTCTCTTCAGATATATTGAAAGATATTGATAAAATTGCAGCAGCTCAGGGAAAAGACATCGGCGGAACAGGTGATTTTAATAAAGGCAATAATATCGGTGACGGAAGCAATTCACTAAGGATTGCCAACTTGCGGCATAAATCAGCAATGGTTGATTCTAATTCAACTTTTAACGATTTCTATATTTCATTAGTTGCGAAAATAGGAAGTCAGGGATCTGAATCAGACGACAGGGTTAAAAATCAGGAGACTCTTCTGGCAAATTTGAATAATCTCAGAAAATCAGTTTCCGGAGTCAGCCTTGATGAAGAAATGAGCAATATGGTTCAGTTCCAGCATGCATATAACGCAAATGCCAGAATGCTTACTACTTTTGATAAAATGCTAGAAACTATTATCAGACTTGGAGCGTAATTATGAATAGAATTACAAATCAGATGATAAATCAGAACATGACATTTAATCTTAAACGTCATCAGTATGAAATGGATAAAATAAACAATTCACTTGCCACTGGAAAGAATGTCCGTGTTCCGCGTGACAATCCGATCAATGCAACAAATCAGATGTTATACAGAACTAATCTTACAGAAGTAAATCAATTCATTAAAAATATTGATGAGAGCAAATCATATCTTGATCAGGCTGATTCCACACTTCAGTCCGTAACGAGAATTTTTCAGCGTCTTAGGGTTCTAGCAGTTCAAGGTGCAAACGGTATATATACAAACTTCGAACTAAAAGAAGCTATGGCTACAGAAATCAACCAGCTTCTCGAAGAGCTTGTGGCTGTTTCTAATGCGAAAGACGGTGCGGGAAGATCTCTCTTTGGCGGATATATGACCGGCGATGATAAAAATCCGAATCCGTTTCTTTCTATTTATCAGACTTTGACTGCCGGAAACCAGGGTGATGCCATGACCGGTGTTGAATACAGAGGTGATATAGGACGGTTGACAAGAGAAGTTTCAAAGGGAGAATATGTTGATATAGGAATACCGGGAAATCAGGTTTTCTGGGCGACTAATCAGGTTCTGACTTCAAATAAGGATGCGACAACTTATTCGTCAGATACAGATCAGGCGATTAAAATTGACGGTGTTGAGATTAAAATTAGTGCCGGAGATAATCTTGATATAATAATTGATAAAATCAACAATGCCGGACTTGCCGTAAAAGCGAGCAAGGGCGGACGTAATAATCTTATAATTGAAACAACGACTCCTCACCAGACATGGCTTGAAGATTCAGGAAGCGGAAGAGTTCTTAAAGATTTGGGTCTTATCAATCCGCAGTTTCCAAGTCCGCCTAATAACTACGATCCGACTGTAACAGTTGACGGAATGAGTCTGTTTGAAATGGTTATCAGACTTCGCGAGGATCTTGTTGCAGGTGATCAGGAGCTCGTCGGCGGACGTGATATCGGTCTTCTTGACATGGGGCTTGAGAATGTCTTGAAAAATCTTGCTGAAATCGGCGCTAAATCAAGAAGAATCGACGAACTTGCGAAAAGAAGTGAATTCGCTAAAGCCAATATTACCGAAATGCTTTCTAAAACTGAAGGCATTGATTATGCCGAGACGATAATGAATTTTAAATGGCTTGAATCTGTTCATCAGTATGCTTTAGCTGTAGGTGCAAAATCGATCAAATCAACGCTAATGGATTTTTTAAGATAAAAGAGGTTTTATGACTCAGTCCAATGCCGTTAAGGCACAGTATTCGGAGAATCATCTCCCGAATTTTTTAAGAGAATCTGATGATAAAGTTGTAATCAAGACGAAATCATGGGGAGAAATTGAAGTTTTTTCTTCGCAGATTTTTTCCTTTCCTGAAGGCATTCTCGGATTTAACTTCATAGACAGCTTTGCTTTTCTGCAGGAAGATTCGTCTCCGTTCATGTGGATGCAGGCTATTGGTGAACCGGATCTCTCTTTTGTTGTTATAGAACCTGAATCATTTATGGATTCGTACGATCTTGCTGTTTCACAGAATGATATTGATTCTATTGGTGAAAAATCAATCGATAATATTAAAGTTCTTTTTATTGTGACAATTCCGGAGAAGACTTCCGATATGACAGCTAATCTCCAGGGTCCTATCATTTTAAATTTACAGAAAAAAACCGGTAAACAGTCTATAAGCCTGTCTGATAAATATAAAACCCGTCACAGCATTCTTGAAGAGCTGAATAAACGGGGTAAATAATCATGCTGGTTCTTGCACGTAAAACAAATGAAAGTATAATGATAGGGGATGATATTGAACTTGTTGTCGTTGAAGTAAAAGGCGATCAGGTAAAGCTTGGTATTAAGGCTCCTAAAAAAATAGCAGTTCATAGAAAAGAAATTTTTGACGAAATAAAACAGGCCAACATAAGTGCAGTGAGTCAGAAATTTACTCCGAATGCTCTTCGCGATCTGTCGGATTATTTCAAAACCAAAGACGGAAAAGATTAGAGCTATTTTCCGGTGAAAGGAATCGATTTGATCAAACGGTTGAGGAAGAAGTCATCAACCGTTTTTGATTTATATACGTAAATCGCAGCTGTAACCCAGAGAGCCAGCGTAAAGACGCACATAAATTTCAAAAGAAATTCTGATCCGAAATCATCTGCTTTATAGAAAGCATAAGTCAGAGCTATCGGCCAGAATATGAAGTTGATATAAAAAAGCAGAACGATGAGCTCTTTAAGAAAAGCCATAATTACAGTGTACCAGTCGGCTTTAAAAGCGGTATATCCTTTAAATACTTCTTCAAAGAAAAAATACATATAAAAAGCAAAAACTAAAGTAGCTGCTATTTTCCAGAAGAATTCAAGTTTTGGTCTGAACCAGATAAAGAAAAGAGCTATTCCCCAAAGAGCCATAAAAATGAAAACTGAATTGAAAATTAGTGATTTTTCCATGTCTCTATTATCCTGGGAATTTATTATTCTGCTTTTTCGTCGGTAGAAGGTTCTGTTTTTATTTCGGTTGATTCAGTTGTTTCTTTAGAGAGTCGTTTGATTATCTGAATTTCGATAATTTCTTTTGACTTTTTACTGTAAGTGATTTTAACGATTTTGTCTATCCAAATGAGATCGGAAGAAATGATATCGCCGTTTTCATCATAAATTTTCGTTTTTTCATTAATTAAAAAAGTCTTCTCTGTTTTTCCTTTTTTAACAATCAGTTCGGAACCGTTAACGCTGATAATTCTGCCGGAGAACGTTTTATTCTGGGTTGTATTTGAAAAAACACTCTGGAAGGTAAATAAAAGAACGGCAGTAAGAATCAGATACTTTTTCATTTGCAGTTTCCCCTTATTATTATGATAAATTGTTTAAGATAATCTGTCAAGATAGAAATTGAAATCAGCTCTAAGGATTTTAATTGACTTCAGATGCTGTATGTTATAGGGGTTTCTTCGGAGGTTATATGTTGAAAATTACATTTTCGTTGCCGCTGTTTTTTATATTTCTTGTGAGTGCTGAACCTGAATATTCATGGGAGTCGCAGCTTTCCGCTATACGCAAAAATAGCCCAGCCAATGAATTTGCGCAGGTAGAAATAAATCAGGATGTAATTTCATCAAATAAAATTCTTGCCCACATTAATTCAATTCACCCCGATATAATAGCTTATGTTTCTATATTTAACAAAGATGCGTCCGAATACGTATTTATCAAGGATAAACTTATTTGTGTATGTTCTACGGAGTATCAGATAAGTCCGGAACTTGCGGATAAAAAGATAAATGATATAAGGAAAAAATATAAAAATGAGTCACTGATAAATGAAAATGATATTACAACCTATAATCTTTATGATGATAAAACCATAGTTAATTTGTCGGTGCGTGAACGCGGAGGGAAAAAAGATATCAGAGTATATTATTATCCCAAAAATCTGTTTTCGATTTTAGTTAAACTATGAAGAAATTATTTTTTATAATATTCACACTTCCGTTTTTTATAAATGCATCTGATAAAAAGTATTTTGTTGTTAATTTCGGCGGAAATTCTGATTGTCCTGTAAAGGGCTGGACAAATAACGGAAAATACGAAGAAATCTTCAGGTGGGGAAGGGGCAAAAACCTTTTTCTATCCGGTGATCTTTCACCTGTTTCAAACGGTACTGCCTCCTTTGTTTCAAAATTCGGTTCTTCAATTGAATTAACCGGATTAAAACAGCATGTAAGATATGTTCTGTGGATTGATTTTGTACGCTTTAAGGATATGGAAAAATCAGGACTTTCTTCCAGGCTTGAAATCTACGCCGATAGAACTAAAATTGCCGATCTTGATGTTACAAGACTTCCTCTTGATAAGTATGTAGGAATAGATATTCCCGATGATGTAACATTCAAGGGGGGCTGTATTATTACTTTCAAAGAGTATTCTTTGAATCCGGGTTTGTGGGGGGCATGGGATATTATAATTGCAGAAGAATCTTCTTTCCCTGATTCTTCTGAAGTTGATTCAGCTGATAATCCGCCGCCTGTAAAAGAAATAAAATCAGGTATTCAGCAGAAAAAAAATACTTTTAAAAAAGAAGCAAAAAAGAATGTACCTCCGGCTGATATAAAAAAGAAAGAGGATAAGCCTGCTGATACTCCGAGAGAAGATGACTCCATAAAAAAATCAGTAAATGAATCCGTGAAAAAGGACTTACCTCCTGATTCGGGAAAAAATATAAAGGTTTTTGATGTTTTGGAGCCGTTACCGCCTAAGGAGCCTTCTTTGCCTGATATTGTGGAATAGGTGAAAAAAACTCCGTAAATTTCGTTGACAAAAGTAATACCCCATTTTTGCCTGTTTTAAACGGAAAAACATAAGCCGAGGTTTTTATGAGCAATGAACTTGAAAAAGATCTTGATGATGAAGTTTATGAAGACAGCTATTACGACGATGACGAAGAAGAATTGGAAGATGAAGATGAAAAAGATCTTGATGAAGAAGAATCTTCGGGTGAAGTTACTGTCAGCATGAGTTTTGTCTGCGAAGACTGCGACTACCGTTGGGATGACTATATTACCAAAGATTCGGATGAAGCAGAAGACGATGATGATATTGACGTCGTTTGTCCTATGTGCGGATCTGTGAATGTCTCACAAATTTAAGAGTTTCATTAAGGTAAGAGGAGCGCGGGAGCATAATCTCAAAAACATATCAGTTGATATACCGCGCGATTCTCTTGTCGTAATTACCGGCCTATCAGGTTCAGGAAAATCATCACTAGCTTTTGACACAATCTATGCGGAAGGGCAGAGACGTTATGTTGAGTCACTTTCTGCTTACGCGCGTCAGTTTCTTGGGTTAATGGAAAAGCCGGATGTTGATTTTATTGACGGTTTGTCTCCTGCTATATCAATAGAACAGAAAAGCAGTCATAGAAATCCTCGATCCACAGTCGGTACTGTTACCGAAATACATGACTATTACCGTCTTCTTTTCGCGCGTATTGGTATTCCCTATTGTCACAAATGCGGAAAAAAAATATCTTCGATGTCTGTTGATCAGATAGTTGAAAATATTATGACTGTTCCGGAAAAAACCAAACTTGTCATAATGGCTCCTGTTGTTCGCGGAAGAAAAGGGGAGCATTCAGACATAATTGAAAATGCACGGAAAAAAGGATTCGCCAGAGTCCGGATTGACGGCGAAATCAAGTCTCTCGAAGAAGAAATTAAACTCGCTAAGAATATAAAGCATAACATTGATATCGTAGTTGACCGTATTGTAATGAAAGACGGTATACGCCCCCGTCTTGCTGATTCTCTTGAAACTTCGCTTGATATGGGTTCAGGTCTAACGTCGGTGCTTATTGATGAAGATGAAAAATTGTTTTCATCACTTCTTTCCTGCACTGATTGCGGAATTTCAATTCCGGAACTTACGCCTCGTCTGTTTTCATTTAATGCTCCTTATGGAGCTTGTGATGAGTGCAGCGGTCTGGGTTTTCTTATGCGTTTTGACGAAGATCTTATTGTACCTGATAAAACTATTTCAATAGAAGATGGAGCCGTTCTTGCCTGGGGAAAGCAATGGACAGAAGAACAGGCGCGTCTCTTAAACAGAACTTTTTCTGTAGATACTTCTGTTCCTTGGAAGAAACTTCCCAAAAATGTAACAGAATTTATTATGCATGGTACTGCGGATGCAAGAACAAAGCCGTATCCGTATAACCGTGCGTTTGAAGGCGTAATTCCGAATCTCGAAAGAAGATATAAAGAAACCAGCAGTGAAGATATCCGAGGATGGATGGAAGGCTTTATGCATAACCAGATATGCCCATCCTGCAGCGGTGCAAGGCTCAAGCCTGAAGTTCTTTCTATAAAAGTCGCGGACAGATCAATTCATGATGTAAGTTCAATGTCTATTAAAAATTCAAAAATATTTTTTGATGGATTAAAACTTACTCCGACTGAAGAAAAAATTGCTTTTCAGATTTTAAAAGAGATACGTCAAAGACTGAATTTTTTAAATGATGTAGGTCTTGATTATCTGACTCTTGACAGGGCTGCCGGAACACTTTCGGGCGGAGAAGCCCAGCGTATCAGACTCGCAACTCAAATCGGTTCAGCTCTTACGGGTGTGCTGTATGTGCTTGACGAACCTTCTATCGGGCTTCATCAGCGCGATAATGATAAATTAATTGCGACACTAAAACGTCTTAGGGAACTGGGTAATACGGTTATAGTTGTTGAACACGATGAAGATACAATGCATGCGTCCGATTATATCATAGATCTTGGCCCCGGTGCAGGCGAAGCAGGAGGGCATCTTATTGCCAGCGGGACTGCACAGGAAATAATGAAAAATAACGAATCTGTTACAGGACGTTTTCTTTCAGGCAAGGAAAAAATTGATTTTCTTTCTGAACGGAGAAAGCCCGTAAATTATATTACAATCAAAGGTGCTTCTGAAAATAATCTAAGGAATGTAGATGTGAAGTTTCCTTTAGGTGTCTTTACCTCTGTAACGGGAGTATCCGGATCCGGTAAATCAACTCTGGTAATGGAAATATTTTATAAAGCTCTTTCGAATTTAGTAATGCGTTCAAAAGAATATCCCGGAAAATTCAAAGAGATTATCGGGTGGAAAGAAATTGATAAGGTGATTGATATAGATCAGTCGCCGATTGGCCGCACTCCAAGATCCAATCCGGCAACCTATACCGGAATATTTACGCCTATTCGTGATTTATTTGCATCTCTTCAGGATTCCAAAATACGCGGATATTCTGCCGGGCGTTTTTCTTTTAACGTACGGGGCGGAAGATGCGAATCGTGTGAAGGCGACGGGGTAAAGAAAATAGAAATGCATTTTCTGCCTGATGTATATATCACATGCGAAGTATGTCATGGCAAAAGATATAATCATGAAACTCTTGAAATCCGTTTCAAAGGAAAAAATATTTTTGAAATTCTTGATATGAGTGTTGATGAAGCGGCTGAATTTTTTAAGAATATCCCGTCTGTATACAGAAAACTTGAAACACTTCAGGAAGTAGGTTTAGGTTATATTAAACTAGGTCAAAGCGCAACGACTCTTTCCGGCGGTGAAGCGCAAAGAATAAAACTTGCCACCGAATTATCAAAGCGTTCAACTGGAAAAACACTTTATATTCTTGATGAGCCTACAACAGGACTTCATTTTGCCGATGTCAAAAAGCTTCTGCATGTTCTTCATACTCTTGTTGAAAAAGGCAATACAGTAATAGTAATTGAGCACAATCTTGATGTCATAAAAACTTCTGATCATATAATTGATCTTGGTCCTGAAGGCGGTGACGGAGGTGGAACCGTTGTAGCAGAAGGAACTCCTGAAGAAATTGTTAAAGAAAAATCTTCTCATACCGCTAAATTCCTCAAACGTGTTTTAAATAAATAAATTTGCAACTTTCAGGTTATTCCCTTTGTCTTATCTATTAACGAATGATAACCGCCGTCCATTTCCTTCCGTTCCGAATTGCGATTATAACACGTAAATGAAGCGACTTTAGTCCTTTTTTACGTTTTCGTCAAAAGGACCTTTCATGAAAAAGAAAATACTGTTAGTCTATCCCGAAATCCCTTCAACCTATTGGGGAATGAAACACGCATTGACTTTTATAAATAAGAAGGCATCCACTATTCCTCTGGGTCTTATAACAGTTGCCGCGCTTTTACCTGAGGATTATAATCTAAAGCTAATTGATATGAATGTGCAAAAATTGAAGAAAAAGGATATTATCGGATGTGATCTTGTTATGATATCTGCAATGATAGTTCAGAGTACTTCTTTTGCAAGTGTAGTAAAAATGTGCCGTGAGTGCGGAGTGAAAGTAGCGGCCGGCGGACCTTATCCGACTACTTCATATAAGCAGATATGTGATGTTGATTATTTCATTTTAAACGAAGCAGAAATCACACTTCCGTCTTTTATACGGGACTTCGAAGCAGGAAATCCTGAGCGTATTTATTCGACAACAGAAAAGCCTGATATTACCCGGACTCCAATTCCGCGCTATGATTTGCTTAAAATAAAAAAGTATAATAATCTTGCTTTGCAGAATTCACGCGGGTGTCCTTTTAACTGCGAATTCTGCGATATAATAGAACTGTTCGGAAGGGTTCCTAGATTAAAAACTCCGGCTCAGTTTGCAAATGAATTGACGGCTGTTTATGAAACTGGTTTCAGAGGATCGGTTTTCATTGTTGATGATAATTTTATTGGAAACCGGAGTAAGGTAATTTCTCTTCTTCAGGAAATTATCAAATGGCAAAAAATACACAAAAATCCTTTTACGTTTTTTACGGAAGCGAGCATTAATCTGGCAACTGATGATGAAATGCTCGGGCTTATGAATCAAGATCGATTTGATATGGTTTTTACAGGAATCGAGACACCTGATTCTGCATCTCTTTCCGGTTGTCATAAGACTCAAAATCTGAAGACAGATCTTCTTGAGTCGGTAAAAAAAATTCAAAAAAATGGAATTGAAGTGTCAGCAGGCTTTATAGTCGGTTTCGATTCGGATAAGGACGATATTTTTGACAGACAGATTGAATTTATTCAGCGTTCGGGCGTATCTATGGCGATGGTGGGACTTTTGACTGCACTTCCGGGAACTCAGCTTTATAGAAGATTGAAAGAAGAGGGAAGATTAAAAGCTTCTGTTGCGGCAAGCGGAAATAATACCCATGATTTGCAGATGAATTTTCAGCCGGTGATGAATGAGAATAAACTCCTAGACGGGTATGAGAGAATTCTTCGCGAGGTTTACTCTCCTGACAAATATTTTAAAAGATCGGCTGAATTTATAAAACGTCTTCCTCCGAAAAGAATTACTAATTTCCGTATTATAACATATTCTGAAATTAGATCTCTTGTTCTTTCTTTTATTAAGCAGGGTTTTTCTTCATATGGCTTTAAATATTTCAGATTTCTAGTTTATACACTTTTTAGAAATCCGGGATATTTTGCTCAATCTGTTTCGATTGCGGTTAAAGGGTATCATTTTTTTAAGATTACTAAGGATATTGTAAAAGCTAAGGCTTTTTGTGAACAGGCAGATTCCGTTATAAATGAGTTGAAAAGCCGCATGACCGAAACTTTTGAAAAAACAAAAACAGCGTCTCTTCGTGATATTGATTTAGTAACAAAAGAAATCTTTTTTTTGCGAAAAAGAATGATGAAAAAATACTCCGGTATGAATTATGACCTAAAAAAATATCTTGAGCATCTTCACCGTCAATTTGATGTCAAAACATCAGAAATGATCGAGAACCTGCGAGTTTTGCGGACAGAGGTCTGAAAATAAGTTGACTGAATAGTTATTTGTATGTGTGATGCGATATGCGTATTTTCTTCATAAAGCCTATTGTTTAAAACCGGATAAAGCGGAATGCCGCTGTGTCCGATCCGCCATGTTTGTTTCCTTTTAAGAGAAACAATTTAATCGTTAATATTATAAAAATTTAACACTGTTAAATGACGGTGTATGTGATTTATTTTATGGAGAAATGTTATGAATATAATAATCAGAAATGAAACTGATGAAGACTATAGAGAAACTGAAAATATTACAAGAGAAGCTTTCTGGGATTTATATAAGCCGGGATGTGATGAACATTTTGTTCTTCACAAGCTTAGAAAAAGTAAATCATTTGTTCCGGAGCTCGATTTTGTAGCGCTTCATGAAAAGAATATAGTTGGGAATATAATTTATTCAAAAGCCGGAATCACAGACAATGAATATTATGAGGTTCTGTGCATGGGCCCTCTTTCTGTTATACCGAAGTATCAAAAAAATGGAATCGGTTCTCAGCTCTTAATTCATTCGCTTGAATCAGCACGAGAAATGGGTTTTAAAGCGGTCGTAATATTCGGTAACCCGGATTATTATCATCGTTTTGGCTTCAGAAATGCCGCTGATTATAATATTACTACAAGTGAAGGTGCAAATTTTGATGCGTTTATGGTTCTTGAACTTGATAAAGGTTCTTTGATGAATATTCACGGAAGATTTATTCCGGATAAAGCATTTTATTCAGATAGGAATGAATTGGAAATTTTTGATAGAAAATTTCCAATTAAAGAAAAACATATTACTTCAAATCAACTATAATAAATAACAGCCCGATCAGGGCTGTTATTTATTAGAATGTATCTGATTATTTTTGTAAATAATTAGATACCAGAAGTAATTTTGAGTTTGTTTATATCCGCTTATTAATAAAATCCAATAAATGACCGATAATAAAATGAGAAATTCTTTTTGGATGGAATATGAACTTTAAAAGATTTGCTGCAGTTTTTCTACTGTTTTGGTTTTTTTTCATAATTATATCTTCGCTTGGAGTAGGAGGCGCAGGTTATTATTTATATAAAGATCTAAAAAACAATATCAGAGATATTGAAGATTCAAAAATTTCAATAATTCAGTCGCTTGCCGATGCAACTGTTCTTGCTGCATCAATTGATGATGATAATGTGAGAAAGATCCGTCTGGATGCTTTTTATACTAATCAGGGGAACGGCAATTTTTATGAAAAAGCTTTTCTTGTATCAAATAATGGAACTATTATCTCTCATTCTAATCCAGCTGAAGCGAAAGAGCTGAATTATAATATTGCAGCTGATGAATTCAGATATAATACTGATATTATATTCGAAGTTTTAAACAAGACTTCGGAAAAGGTTTCAGTAAATGATTATTACATATTGGGTTCAGAGATTCCATTTTCAAAAAATGAAATTAAGTATATAAAAGAATATGTATATCCGGGTATTGACAGAAACGGCTGGATTGTAACAAGAGTATTTGATGTTAATTCAAAAAAAGGACAAAAAATCAATTATGTTTCATGCTTTATAGTTTCTAAAACGGCTATTTATGATGAAATCCATAACACCATTAAAAGTGCGGAGAAGTTGCTTCTCATTATTCTATCAGTATCATTTGCCCTTGCATTTATTGTCTCTTTTGTTGTATTTGTTATATTTGTAATTTCAGGTAAAAAATCCAGGATATCCGAATCAGCATATTCCGGTGAAACAGATCATTACAGAGAATCATTACAAACACCGTATTATAGTGATCAAAATGAAATTATTTTATATGAAGATGATGAATCACCGGATTCAAATATAATTATTCAGGATGCAATTCCGATCAGAAAGAGGAGATAAGAGATGATTGATTTAATAAAGAATGAAAAATCTTCTGTTTTAAGACTGGATGTTCCTCTAGATTCAAAAGTATCTCCGGTATTTGAGGAAAAGATCAATGATATGATTTCTGGCGGAGAACGCGTTGTTGTAGCTGATTTCTCTGAATCATCATTTGTTTCTTCATCAGGAATTGGATCTCTTCTTTTCGCACATAAAAAATTATCATCACTCGGCGGCAGGCTTTTTATTTATAATCTGAATTCTGAGATTACCGAAATTTTGAAAGTTATAGGTGTTTATAATTCTCTTTTTGTAATTTCATCCCTATCTCAGGCCGAAAACTCACCGTTTTCGTTTGAATCTAAAACAGCATCATCAAAAAATGATATCCATCAGATTTCATCTATTGAAGATAAGTCTTTGGATAGTTTCGTTGAAATGCCGTCTTTTCCAGAACCTCTTGTTGTAGAATGCGCCAGCTGTTCAAGCTTTACAAGGGTGCACAGACCAGGAGATTATATTTGTCCATCATGCCATACGGAGTTTTCTGTTGAAGGAGATGGAACTGTAATTTTCTGACAATTCCTGTAATTTGTCAGATATATCACATGAAGACCCTTTTTTTAAATGGTTGACTTACAGGATTTATCTTCGTAGATTATCCAAATTGATGGGAGATAGTCAATGAAGGTTATTCACGTACTTAAAAAAATTGAAGCACTAGATCAGGATATCAAGGAACTTAGAAAACTTGAGAAATCCCTTGAACGCAATAAAGCATTCACCGCCCCGATTTTTATGACAATAGAAAAGCAGATCAATATTCTTCTTGCCGATAGAATTAAGATGCTTGAACTCGATATTAAAAATCCTCCTCAATCACTTCTGAATGACATTGAAGAAGAGCCGGTTGTAGAAGAGGAAGCACCAGCTGCACTTTCTTTTAATAAAACGCCTAAAAAGCAGAATAAACCTGCACAGCCAAAACCTGCTGTAAAACCTAAAAAGGAATCTAAAACAGAGAAGCATGATTCTTTCGATGATGATATGGATGACATTCCTGTCCCAATGATGACTCAGGACGTTATTGATAAAAAATTCAATGAAATAAAAAAAGAAAATCCTCAGCCGGTAACGGCTGTAAAAAATGATGAAGAGGATACTTCTGTTAAACTTCTTGATATAGCTCTTGAAAAGGGAACCCTTGATAAAGGGACTGTTCA
>JAEWVM010000219.1 GCA_023396615.1 Spirochaetota bacterium
GTTATTGGCGGAAATATAAGCAAATACGAAAAAGAGCTTTTGCCGGCTGTAAAAAAGCATGTTTTTGAAAACAATGAGTTTTATACGGAAAAAGATATTAAAATCGAGTTTTCGCGCTTGAAGGAGAATTCCGGAATCATCGGCGCGTCATTATTTCCGGTAAAAAATATGTTGTAATTTTTTTGGATACTTATTAAAATGGTTTTTAAAAGTATCACAAAAAGGAGAAGTTATGAGCGAAATATTTGCAAATATCGGCAAGATTCAGTACAAGGGTGAAGGCTGCGGCGAAGAGCTGGCTTTCCGTTATTACAATCCTGATGAAAAAATACTAGGACGTACGATGAAAGAACATCTTCGTTTTGCTATGTCGTACTGGCATACGCTTTGCGGAGAAGGCGGTGATCAGTTCGGTTCAGGAACTATGCAGCGTTCATGGACTTCTACTGAAGATGAAATGAAGAAGGCTGAACTTAAAGTAAAAGCCGGCTTTGAAATAATGGAAAAACTCGGAATCGAATACTATTGTTTCCACGACCGTGATATTGCTCCTGAAGCAGACACTCTCGAAGAGACAAACAAACGTCTCGACATCGTAGCTGACATGCTTGAAAAAGAAATGAAAAGAACCGGCATCAAGCTTTTGTGGGGAACTTCAAACTGTTTCACTAATCCGCGTTTTGTTCATGGTGCGGCTACAAGTTCTGAGGCTGATGTTTTTGCTCATGCTGCAGCTCAGGTTAAAAAGGCTATGGAAATAACCAAGCGCCTCGGCGGTGAAGGTTATGTATTCTGGGGCGGACGTGAAGGTTATGAAACTCTTTTGAATACCGACATGAAGCTTGAGCTTGATAATCTCGGACGCATGCTTCACATGGCTGTTGATTATGCGGCAAAAATCGGTTTCAAAGGTCAGTTCTACATCGAGCCTAAACCGAAAGAACCTACAAAACACCAGTACGATTTTGATACAGCGACTGTAATAAGCTTCCTACGTCAGTATGGTCTTGCTGATAAATTCAAGATGAATATCGAAGCAAACCATGCGACTCTTGCAAGCCACACTTTTCAGCATGAACTCCGTGTGAGCAGAATAAACGGAATGCTCGGAAGCATTGACGCTAACCAGGGCGACCTTCTTCTTGGATGGGACACTGACCAGTTTCCGGTTAATATCTATGATTCTGTTCTTGCGATGTATGAAGTTTTGATGGCAGGCGGTTTTACTACCGGCGGACTCAACTTTGACGCGAAAGCAAGAAGAGCTTCTTTTGATCCGTCAGATATTTTTTACGGTTATATCGCCGGTATGGACACTTTTGCGAAAGGTCTAAGAGTTGCTGCGAAACTTATCGAAGATAAAGTATTTGAAAAAAATATCGAAAAAAGATATTCAAGTTTCGGTTCAGGTATCGGAAAAGACATCGTTAGCGGAAAAGCCGGTTTCGAAGAGCTTGAAGCTTATGCGATGAAGAAAAATGTAACTGTATCGACTCTTATGTCCGGTCGTCAGGAAATGCTTGAGAATATTCTCAACCAGTACATTTTCACTAAGTAATTTATTATTGCCGCGGCTTTATCGCCGCGGTGATGTTTTATTTGTGCGTTAACGTTAATTATTTATACAAAGTTCTTTCGGGAGGACGGAATGTTTTTAGGAATAGATTTGGGAACTTCAGCATGCAAACTTCTGCTTATTGATACTAAGGGGGAAGTATTGGCTTCAGTATCGAAAACATATCCTGTTAATTATTTTAACCAGAACTGGGCAGAGCAGAATCCCGAAGACTGGTGGAAAGGCGTAAAAGAAGGTATTGAAGATATCATGAAGGGAGTTGACCGCTCTCAATTGCGTTCTATAAGTTTCAGCGGTCAGATGCACGGACTTGTCATTCTTGATAAAGAAAATAATGTAATCCGCCCTGCTATTCTCTGGTGCGACCAGAGAACACAAAAAGAGTGCGATTACCTGAATAAAGATATAGGCACTCATAAAATGCTCAATTGGACTGGAAACATTGCCCTTACGGGTTTTACCGCTCCAAAGCTTTTCTGGGTTAAAAATAATGAACCTGAGAATTTTAAGAAAATAAACAAAGTTCTTCTTCCTAAAGATTATATCGCGTATAAATTATCGGGAGAATTTTCTTCGGATGTTTCGGATGCTTCCGGAACTGTATACTTTGATGTTAAAAAAAGAAAATATTCTTCAGAAATGATTGATCTGATCGGTTTGAAAGCCAACAGTTTTCCAAAAGTTTACGAGTCTTATGAAGCAGTCGGAAAACTTCTTCCCGAGCTTGCTTCCGAAATGAATCTTCCGTCGTCGGTTCTGATTGTTGCCGGGGCAGGGGATCAGGCTGCGGGAGCAGTCGGTACAGGTGCTGTTGAAGAAGGTATTATATCCGTTGCTCTCGGTACGTCCGGTGTAGTATTTGCGCCGAATGACGCATTTACTTTGGATAAAAAGCATGCTCTTCATTCTTTCGCTCACGCGAGCGGTCAGTGGCATCAGATGGGAGTTATTCTTTCTGCCGCTTCTTGTCTTAAATGGTGGGTTGAAGATGTTAACGGAACTAAAGACTATGATTTACTTCTTTCTGAAGCGGAAAAAGTACCTGCGGGTTCAGAAAGATTGTTTTTTGTGCCTTATTTAATCGGAGAACGTACTCCGCATAATGACCCTAACGCAAAAGGCTGTTTTATCGGATTGAACGTTTCGCATAAACGCGGAAACA
>JAEWVM010000227.1 GCA_023396615.1 Spirochaetota bacterium
GCTTTTACCTGCGCTTTGATATAAGCTTCATTATAGTTAGATACGCGCCATCCGAAAGCCTGAAGCCACGGTCTTACAATCTTTCCGCCGGCGTCTTTTTTGACGAGTTCAACACCCTTTGCTATAAAATATTCGGGATTGTCGCCCGGTTTCTGATATCCGTCAAACCGGTCATTGAAGTGTGAAGGATAAAGCATAGGTGAAATAACATCGCAGTACGGAGCAAGTAGTTTGATGCGCTGACCTGTGCTGTTTATATCCCCTTCGTATCCCCAAGCAACAACTCCGAAAATATCTATTGAAAGATTTGTGTTTCTGAGATTCATTTCATGATAAATCTTTTTGAGAAAGGCGGTAATTGCTTCTTCCTTTTTCATCGATCCGAAATGCCATGCGAAAGAAGCATCTTCGATATTTGAGGCTGTAGGAAAACGTATGTAATCAAGCTGAATCTCGTCAACACCGTATTCTGCAACTTCTACGGCGAGACTTATAATATATTCCTGAACATATTTGTTTGTGGGATCAATCCAGAGTTCGCTTGATGATTCGTTCCAAATGCCGCTGCGTGATTTTGATCTAACGGCAAGCTCCGGGCATTTCTTTGCAATGATATGATCTCTGAAACAAGCTATTCTTGCAATTGTATAAATTTTACGTTTCTTAAGTTCTGAAATTAATTTTGGAAGACTGTTTATTGTTTTGTTTTTATCAAGCTCAAGAGAGCGAGCGAGCGGGTTTTTAGAATAAAATGAAAGAGTACCTTCAACATCCTTGATGTCGAATACTACAGTGTTGATTCCGATTTCTGAAAACTTATCAATTGTTGCTATGATGGAATTACGGCCTGCCGAAGAAGCCGTAAAATATAAACCTTTCGTGAAAGGAATCTTGGCTTTGATTTTATTGCGGTGATCGATTTCAAAAGCCGAAAGCGAATTCGGAATCAAGAGAACCAATCCCGGTTTTGCGGAACTTCCTGAAAAGGCGTTTGTTTTTCTTATAGCATCTTCAAGCTCTTTTGATGAATAAAATCTAGTGAAAGGCAGAGCTTTTTTGGCAATTACTGAAATATTTTCAGAAGAATTTGTTTTGTAGATTAGAGTATTGAATGAAAAAGTGAAATTTGCAGGAATCGATAGAAAGCGGCTTTCTTTGAGAGAATTTCCCGGAATATAGTTTTTTGCATTATGAATCTCTGGTGAAACGGACTTAATGAATGAAGATAAGGAATCTGATGCACCAAAAAAAATAAGCAATACCGAAATCAGAATAAGAGGAGTAAGTAGAATAAGCGCCCGTTTCATGAATTCATGAAATTAACGGGTGCTTATTCTGGCAAGTCAAATATCTACTGCTTTAAGGAATTCGTCAAGAATCCGTTTTTTCGAGAAGTATGCCGCGCGTTTAATTGCTTCAATTTTAAATTTTTTCTGCTTATCGCGCGAGGAGAAGAAATCGATTACTCTGTCGGTAAGTTCCTTTCTGGAATTTTCAACATAACCGCATTTTCCGTGAAGTATTATTTCTTTAGGACCTTTTGTTTTGTACGAAGCTACTGGAAGACCGCAGGAAAGAGCTTCGAGAACCACACATCCGAAAGTATCAAAGCGGGATGGTAGTATCAGCATGTCGGCAGATGAGTATATTTCAGGCAAAGAGGCATGTTCAACCCATCCAAGAAAAACTGCATCAGGAATTTGTTCCTTAAGAAGTTTTTCCTCCGGGCCGATGCCGGCAAAAACCATTTTGAGGTTGGGAATTTTTTTCTTAGCTTCTGAATAAATGAACGGTACTTCATCGACACCTTTTTCTTTGGAAATTCTTCCGGTGAAAAGAAGAACCGGATCAGATGAGCTGAAACCGAAGAACTTTTCTTTGTTAGGTTTCTTTGGATTGAAAGCATCCTCAACCCAGTGAGCCGTAAGAAAAACTTTATTCTCATTAAATCCGATGTTCGGACCTGTGAGCCAGTTTTTCTGATCGGTGTTCAGTACAAAAAGTTTATCATATTGACCGTAGAAAAACCTTAGAAGACGTTTTAGTTTTGCGTTTTTGTCTTTATCAAAATCGAGAACCTTTTTGGCGAAAGTCATCCAATCAGTATGAACATAGAAATATGCTGGAACGGAATAAGCTTTTTTTAGGAATATCGAGGCAAGACCCATGAAACCTTCAGTTGAAGAAATTATTCTGTCATAACCGTTTTCAAGAAAAAGATTCTGAAGCTCGATGATATCAGGAATTCTTATTTTCTGGTTCTCGTAGAAAGGAAGTGTGAATTCTGCAAGAGGCTTCAGGACAATCAGGTTTTTTTGACTCTTAAGTTTAGATGAAACGACACAAAGGTCAATCGGCAGGTTTCTGCTTTGAATTTCTAAGAGAAATGATTTTAAAACCATAGCGACACCGTTTGTGTCTTCCAGAGTGTCAGTAAGCCAGAGCACCCGTTTCGGATGACGGAAAATGCCCATTTCATTGCTGAATTTTTCGAGAAGGGGCCGTGTATTGTACATTACTCTTGCGCTTGTGAATGAAGCGGCTGTAATTATCGACGAAGCAAGTGCAGGGAAGGGTAATCCATCGATGAATTCACCGATGTCTATTTTTGATTTTCTACCTGAAGATGATAAATCCCTGACATGACTTGGAATTTCAATGGAATCAATTATGTCTTTAAAATTGAAGTCACCGGATTTGCCGTCGGACAAGTTTTCAAGTTTTTCGATAATCCGATTTAAAAAAAGCAATTGAAGTTTAGAGTAAATTCCTTCGATTGCTTTTTTATAAATTTCAGGTCTGATTTCAGGATTGCGTTTTCTTGCGGAAGCGATTTTTCTGACTTCTTCGAGTATAGGTTTGTACGGTTTTTTCAAGAATAAAGAGAGGAATCTCGAAGGAGCTCGGCCTTCAAATGCTTCATGAAAAATTTTCAAAAAACGCATTGTCATTTTATGACGGCGTAGTTCTGCAAAACCGTTCGAAATCATGAAGGCGAGAAGTTTTTCCGAGGAATCACCTTTGTGAAGAAGTATATGTAAAAGCCCCGGATCTTTCATGTTTATGCCGATCTGGCAAAAGTAATCGATGAACGCAACCATCATCTTTTCGCTGTTGTTGTGCGAACCGAAGACAGATGTCCGGCAGTTTCTTAGAGCTTCCAGTGCAAGGTCGGATGATTTCTCTGTTTTTAACCGTTCGGTAAGTTTCGGCACATGGAGGCATGTTCCCGTAAGCCCTGCGAAAATGCCCATGTGTTCATCGCTTCCGCCTGTATAAGCTTTTGAATAAGGATCGTCAGTGTATTTTTTCCAATCAATTTTATACTTTTTTATAAATTGATTGATCTTTTCTTTAGAAAGAGAATCGAGCCAGTTCTTTATGAGCATATTCTGCCATGTATCTCGTTGGCCATTGACTACTTCGAAGCGCTTAAAAATTACTGCGAGCTTTTCGAATAGTTCAAGCGATGGTATTGAGGATTTCTTATAGTGGTAAAGCGGATGAGCCCAAACAGTCGGAATGTTTTTAGAATAGGCATATTCGAGGAAATCATATAAATTGTCTCTGAGCTTGTTTAGTTTTTTTTCATCATTTTCAGAAAAGCCGTAGGCTAAAACATGGATTCCTGTAGAAAAGTCGGGTACTTTAACCGAAAACTCGCCTCCGATTAGAATGTCGTATCCCTTTTCGCGAAGAGCAAAACAGGAACGAGCGTTATTATGATTTGTTATGGTAAAAGCAGTGCACTTGTGCTCTTCAAGAGTATTGATGAGACTTTCAGGTTCAAGCCATGTTTCAGGAAGTCCTAGCATTCTGCCAAGCTGTTCATCAGGAATATTACTGTTTTTATCGTGACAATGAAGGTCTATTCTCAAAGTGTCTTTGGCGGAGAATTTATTTTTTTCTTTAGAGAGAAAAACTTTAAGGTTGGTTTCTATTTCATCATGAAGCGCTATTTGTTTTTTCATGGTACCCCGCATTCTTGTAATGAAATTATCAATATCATGTAAATAAATCATTATGAAAATGTAAAGAAATTGTTTGTATTTGGAAAGGCGGGTATCTTAGTTGTTATTAGTGTTGTGAGAATTGATTTTTGACTATCATAGATTGAAGAAAAATTGTATTCAATTGGATAGTTATCCAAAAACTGAAATGGACTATTTGAATTATGTATAAGGTTTTGAGTATTCTTGATTTCCAATGAAAGAATAGAATGTAAAAATTCTTTGATCCCGTCATTTATCATTTTTGAAACTGATAATTTATTTAATTTTCTTAAATCGAGGCAAGCTTCATAAATATCTGTATTAATTTCATAATGAATAACGTATGAATTAATCAAAAGTGACTGATATTTTACACTTGATCTAACAAGTGGTTTGTTCTCTGAATTGAATTTGCCCAAAACAGCTTTTAGAATCAATAATATGACTTTATTCCTTTGATTTTCACTTACTATTCCTGCTTGTTTAAGCATTGTAAATGAGATCTCATCGATAAGAGCTGTTGTTCGAATGTAATTTGTATTACTCATGGTATCCTCCATGAGATTAATACGTAAGAATTAATATATATTTTGCTTATTTTGAAATTTCTGGATAGTTATCCAAAAAAGTGACATAATTCTGAAGTATGAAATAGCTAAAATAATAGACGGGTGTAGAACCCGTCTATTATGAATAAACACTTAATTCAAGAAAAGCATTTCCCAATATTTAGGAAGCGGCCAGAGATCATTGTCGGCAATCTTTTCAAGAGAATCGATGCTGTCTCTGAGTGAATTCATTGCTTCTTTTACTTTTGAGCAATAGAATTCAGCATGAGCCTGTTCGTCTTCAACCTTGTGAGCTTCTTTTGTTGCGGAGTTAAGTTTTTCAGCGCCTTTTTTGATTTCGCCGATATATGCCGCAACAGAGGCAAGAAGATCTTTCTGATCTTTCACTGCATCAGCACCGAGAATGTCTGAAGTCTTCTTAATTGAAGAAGCGAGATCATTCTGATATTTCACAGCTGCAGGAAGAATCTGGCTGATTGCCATGTTGTAAAGTGATACAGCTTCGATATCAACAATCTTAGCATATCTTTCAAGATGGATGAAATATCTCGCAGTAAGCTCTTTTTCAGAAAGTATTTTGTATTTTGAAAAAAGCTTCTTTGCTTTATCAGTGTTGAAGGCTTTGAGAGCTTCAGGAGAAGTTTTATAGTTCGGAAGACCGCGTTTAGCAGCTTCTTTCTGCCATTCATCCGAATAACCGTCACCCATAAAGAGTACATTTTTAGAATCATTAAGAACATCTTTCATTACATCGAAAGCGGCCTGTTTTACGTCTCCGCCTTTAGCCTTGATAGCGTCATACATAAAATCGATGCTTTCTGCTACCATTGCGTTGATTGCTGTCGCAGGGAAAGAGATCGACATGTTAGAACCAACGGCTCTAAACTCGAATTTGTTTCCTGTGAACGCGAACGGAGAAGTTCTGTTTCTGTCTGTGTTATCTTTGCTGAGAATCGGAAGCGAAGAAACGCCGAGATCAAGAATTGCCTGGTCAGTTGCTTTTGCTACTTTGCCGGCCATGATACTTTCTACAATAGAAGTCAGCTGGTCGCCCAAGAAAATTGAAATTATCGCAGGAGGAGCTTCGTTTGCGCCGAGACGGTGGTCATTGCCCGGAGAGGCAACAGTTGCACGGAGAATGTCGGCATTTTTGTAAACTGCTCTGATAACTGCTGTAAGAACAACAAGGAACTGGAGATTGTCATGAGGAG
This sequence comes from Spirochaetota bacterium, assembly GCA_023396615.1. GTDB lineage: Bacteria > Spirochaetota > UBA4802 > UBA4802 > JAFGJZ01 > JAKJGA01. The sequence goes on from JAEWVM010000227.1 coordinate 5,773, forward strand.
TATTTCCCGGATTAAGGAGATTGTTTCCTTCATTGTCAGACATTGACCAGTTAAGGTGTTTTCCTGAACCGTTGATGCCTGCGAATGGTTTTTCATGAAGAAGAAGAGCCATGTCGTATTTTGCAGCGATGATTTTCAAAGTTTCCATAACGATGTGGTTGTGATCAACCGCAACGTTTGCTTCTTCAAAAACAGGCGCAAGTTCAAACTGGCTTGGCGCAACTTCATTGTGTCTTGTTTTTGCCGGAACACCGAGTCTGTAAAGTTCTTCTTCAACGTCGTTCATGTAGCTTACGATCTTTTCTTTGATTGAACCGAAGTAATGATCTTCGAGCTGCTGGCCTCTTGAAGGCGCAGATCCGATAAGAGTTCTGCCGCTCATAACAAGGTCTTCTCTTGCCATGAAGTAGTTTTTATCGATTAGAAAATATTCCTGCTCAGGTCCTACGGTTGTAATAACTTTTTTAGCAGTGCTTCCAAGAAGGTTAAGAAGCTTCACTGAAGATTCACTGAGAGCCTTAACTGATCTCAAAAGAGGAGTCTTTTTGTCGAGAGCTTCTCCTGTATAAGAGATGAATGCAGTCGGAATGCAAAGAGTCGTAGCTGTACCGCTTCTCTGGATGAATGCCGGACTTGTAATGTCCCATGCAGTATAACCGCGTGCTTCAAACGTTGCTCTTATTCCGCCGCTTGGAAAGCTTGATGCGTCAGGTTCGCCCTGTACGAGCTGTTTGCCGGAAAATCTTTCAATAACTTCACCTGGACCGATTGGATCAACAAATGCGTCATGTTTTTCAGCTGTTGAACCTGTCATAGGCTGGAACCAGTGGCAGTAATGAGTTGCACCTTTATCGAGTGCCCATTCTTTCATCGCATGTGCGACAGTGTTTGCAGTGTCGGCATCGAGTTTTTCATCATCATTGATGATTTTCAGGAGCTTTTTGTATGTCTCGCGAGAAAGTTTTTCTTCCATAACCTTAAAATTGAAGGTATCGCAGCCATAATACTCAGAAATTCTTATTGGTTTATTTTCTTTCGCCATTTTTCACCTCTTTGACTAAATAATATGGTGTCAAAGTAGAACCGCTGTCCGGCTTTGTCAATATAGAGAAGGTAAAAACGGCTTTTTGTATTATTAATTTAACAAATCAGTAATATTGATTCATAGGTTGAATTTGGGATAAAAATTGCTTTATTCAATATAAAACCCTGAAAACCGGAGTCTTTTTCAGTATCGCGGAATGTTTGTTGTATGAAATATAGTGTTTGGGTTCGTTTTATCTGTCCGCGGAAACCGCGGACAGAATGTTCCCGGCATTAAACCAGAGTTTTTTCGAGATCTTCGATTCCTTTTCTGAAGAGCTCATAATCGATTGAAGAAGTATCAATTGTCTTAAGATATGCTTTGTAGTGATTGATAGTGTCGTTTTTCCACTTCTTCATGTCAAAACCGTTTTCCATATGAAAACCACCTTTTGAAAAATTACGGTATTCCGCATCAATATTGTCGGAATTATTCAGCTAAAACAAAAGTTTTAATAGGCATTGTTCCAGTTGATTTTTTCTCCTATTTTATCAGCTAGTTCATCAATATCCGCATCTGTGTGATAAAGCAGAGGAACGTTATCATCTGAAGTTATTTTATTATCAGGTTTTTTCGTGATGCGCCTTGCTTTATGATGAGTGGACGTGATTGTTTCTTCGGTTTCGCCTTTTATTGCAACAGTTCCATTGCAGACACAAAAGTATGTACTGTCAGGTGATTCAATATGAATAAAATATGCAGTCCCCCTTATGGCGGCAATGCCGGTCGGAGTTTTTATTAAGTACTGGTTTTGTTTGACGAATTTTTTGCGGGTTAATCCTGCGAGACTTCCGCTATGCAGTTCGAATGAATTTTCTGTTTCAGAAATATTAAAAACGAATTCGGTATTTTGAGAAAGTTTTATGATACTGAGTTTATTAAGTTTTATTTCGCAAAATGAATTTTGCCCGGTTTTGATGATGTCGCCGTATTTTAATAGGGTTCCGGTTTTGGGTGAATTTCCGTTTACCGTCAGTTCCCCTGCGAATGCCGAAATAACCGGACTTTCGGTTAAACTGCCTTTCGTGCACGATATCAGAAGAAGTAATAAAATTGCTGAGATTTTCATTGATAACCTCCAGGAATTATAAACATATCACTGATCGGCATTAAAATCAACAAAAAGCATGTTTTGTTATTTTTTAGAGAAATTTCGTTCTCAGTCTTCGTTTTGCGGAAAAGTAAGCTGGAGAAGTTGTTCATGAGAAGAAAAAGCATATTTTAGCTAAGCACTTCAGAATAAAGATTCATGATAGATCAAGCCCCAAACCGTCCGCTGAAAGCGGACACCACTCGAGCGTCCGCAGCATCCGGCACTGCCGGTGCGAGGAATACGCGAGACAAGCACCGCGCAGCGGCGCCCTTTTCTTTCGTCCATTTCTTTTGGGCGACGCAAAAGAAATGGACAAACGGATTTAAAAGGTGTGAAACACCTTTTGTGTATTGCATGACGCCATGCAGACAATGAATTCATAAGGCGAAGCCTTATGTGGTATTCCGACACTCGGGAAAGCATATAAAATATT
>JAEWVM010000231.1 GCA_023396615.1 Spirochaetota bacterium
TTCATATTACTCCTTTTCTTCTAGTACGTGTTTATCAAGAAGTTCTGCAGCGTGAAAAACACATTCCGCGCATTTTACTTTTCCCGCGAGTCTGATGTCTCTGCACCTGACATGACCGCCGGAAAAGAGCGAAAACTTTTTTCTAAGAGTTTCGGCTTTTTCTCCGGCGATAATGCATGCCGCGTGTAATGCTCCGCATAAGCCTTCAGGAGCGCGACCGCTTCCGCAGGATGTAAAATCTTCGGATACATTTTCTCCTGATTTTATTTCCCAAGCAGAAGCGACTGACTCAGCGCAATTTCCTATTCTATTTAAAAATAATTCTTTAGCTTTATTTTTCACTATCGCCGCATTCCTTTATCTTCTGTTTGAGAGCTGAAAGTTCCTTTTCAAGATACTCTTCGCGCGATTTGAGATAATTGATATCGTTCAATTCTTCAAAGCCTTGTTGATTGAATGCCTGATATCCTCTTTTGAATCCATTTCCGCGTCCACCGAATCCGCGTCTGCCGCAGCCTCTTCCTCCAAAAAAACTTCCGCCTAAAAATGAAGCGGCTCTGTTTGGAAATCCTGGAGCACCGCTGCCGCTGCAGAAACCTGCTCCTCTTCCTGTCATCGATCCGGCTCCTGTTGGTCCTCTTCCGTCACCTCTTGGCATAATAAACCTCCTATAGTTTATTTTTTCCGCATCTATGGCGCATTCTTCCGCATTGTCTTTTGCGGACGCAGCCGGGCATTGCGAAATTTTCATAAAGCGGTTTGTTTGTTTTAATCATTTTTATTATTTCGTCCGCTTCACCTGAAAGATACGCGTAAACGGCAATTCCTTTTTGTGAAAGTATTCTTTCAGCATCAGAGCTCACCGCGCCGCAGATGAGAAGGTCAATTCCGTTTTGAAGGAGAATGTCCGCCTTAGCTTCCGCAGATTGAGCGTCAAAGGCGATTTGCCTTTTTGTGAAATCATATTCATTCAAGCTCTCGTAAACAAATACGTTTGAGGCTGAATCAAAAAGCGGAGATACTCTCCCGTTCCATATAGTAATTGCAATCTTCATGCTTATTTAACAGCAATAATCGTGCCATACGGAAATGAGCGGAAAACGGCTGTTTTATTGATAATAAGATTGCAAAAATGCAATTAGCACTTTAAAAGATTGCATAAATGCAATGAAATTCAAGTTCTAAAAACTTCTTGATACTTTTGAACAATTGGTAAAACTTAATTATGTATTTAATATTATACCTAACAACTTTGGTTGCGATTCTAACTGGATGCTTAATTCTTGGAATTTACATATATTTGAAGGACAGCAGATCTCAGACTAACCGTATTTTTTTCATAAATTCCATCATTTTGAACATTATCATTGTTTTCACGATATGTATTCAGATCGTAGATAGTAATCCATTAGCTGTTTTTCTTCAGTCCGTTTATAACATTATTCTTCTTTTATTTCTGATCGGTTCACTTTATTTTACTATCATATTTTCTAAACTCAAATTGAACATTTATATCTCTGTTTTATATGCTTCAATATTTTTCATCATATCATACGCTTTTTTGTCAGAAGGCGGAAATTATATTTATATTGAAAGAATAAACGGAATAAATATATACGAACTTAAAAATAATATATTTTGGTTCTGCATATATTCCCCTTTTCTTATTTTAACAGCTGTAATTATGTTTTATTATCTGATAACAGCCAAAAGAAGATCTTTATTGATTAAAGAAAAAAAACAGATACGTATTATTTTTCTTTCAATACTGACTTCATTTGCCGGCGGATTTATTTTTCTTATGATATTACCGGCAATAGGAATTTATAAAGCTCCTTTGCTTACTCCGTATTTTTTCGGACTTTATATGGCAGGGGTTTTTTATTCAATTGTCAGATACAATTTTCTTTCATTCGGAATCAATGATATCGCACGGGAAATACTTGCTCAAATACATGAGATTGTTGTTATTACCGGATTTGATAATATGATAATAGATTCAAACGAATATTTATGTCATATTACCGGAATTAGAACTTCTGAATGTATAAATAAAAACTTTTTAAATTTTGTTATTAATTCAGAAGAGGTTTCCGATGAAATAAGCAAGATTTCCGGCGGCATTAAGGATTTGGGCAGATGCAAAATCATTTATAGAAATTCCGAAGGTGTCTTGACTACAGACTCCGAAATCCGTATTGTAAAGGACCGTTTTCGGGATCCAGCAGCCATTCTCATACTTTCAAGAGAAAATAAAGGGGTTGAGCAGTTCTGCAAGCATTTCAATATAACACCGAGAGAATTATCTATTATATCAATGTCAATTTCAGGAAAATCAAATTTAGAAATTTCAAATACACTTCATATAACCCGCCGTACTGTTGAAACTCATCTTACAAATATATATAATAAAATATCAGTTAACAATAAAATAGAATTATCCAACATAGCTTCTGATTACGGATTTTATTCAAAATAATCAATAAAGTACGTATTTCCCACGATGACATGAAACCATTCTCATGCTGATATTGATGATACTGTGTTTCATACATGGTCATGGTGTGCGGATGGCATGTATTTTCCGGTAAAAGATAATGGTTTTTTCCTGAATGCAGGATTGGGGCGGGCTTTGACATTGCCGGACGTATCAGGGGCTGAATCACAGGGAGGTATGTTTTTTTACGCGGGTGCAGGATATGAAATAACTAAATGGATTTTCCTTTCAGTTGATTACGGAATCGGGTCGTATACAAATAATATAGACGGAAAGATGCTGACCTTTGGAGTTAGTTTTATCGGATATTAATTTTCTTTGAGAAATGATCGAAACTTCAGTGTTAAAAATCATAAACTGAAGTTTCGATTGTATCGATATAAAATATTTATTTATTATCTATTAACCTGTATTTTTTCATTTTGCGGTAAAGCGTTGCTTTGTCTATTCCAAGTTCTTCTGCGGTTTTTGTGCGGCTGAAATTGTTTCTCTTTAGTGCCGAAAGCACAGCTTCCGCTTCGGCTGAATTTTTTTTAGATCTGAAATCCCCGGATGATTTATTATGCGCTGATGAAATTCCGGGAGGAAGGTGTTCCGGCCCGATTATTTTTTTAGTGCAGAGAACGAATGCACGCTCGATGATATTTTCAAGCTCACGGATGTTTCCCTTCCAGTCATAATTAAAAAATATACGGAATACTTCAGGCGAAACGCCTGAAATATTTTTACCTTGAAGGGCATTGAATTTTTCTATGAAGCGTGCGGTTAATGCCGGTATATCATCTTTTCTCTCACGTAGAGGGGGAAGTTCAACTTTTATGACGTTTATTCTATAATATAGGTCTTTGCGGAATTCTGCTGATGCGACCATCTCCTCGAGATTCTTGTTTGTAGCCGCGATTATGCGCACATCAGTTTTTATACTTTTTACCGAACCAAGCGGTTCATATTCACGTTCCTGTAACACCCGTAAAATTTTAACCTGCATCGCCTGGCTTATTTCACCAATCTCGTCAAGAAAAAGAGTTCCTCCTTCTGCGAGAGCAAATCTGCCGGGTTTGTCTTTATCCGCACCGGTGAAGGCTCCCTTTTTGTATCCGAAAAGTTCACTTTCAAGCAGTTGTTCCGGAAGAGCTCCGCAGTTAACTGCTACAAAAGGTTTGTCTTTTCTTGGTCCGGATGAATGAATTTTGCGGGCAAGAACTTCTTTTCCTGTTCCGGTTTCGCCTGAAATCAATACAGTGCTTGAGCTTTCGGCAAGTGCAGGTAAAATTCCGCAGACGGTTTTCATTGCTTCGCTTGAACTCGAGAAAAAACCTTCACAGGAATCTCCGCGCAGTTCGCGTCGCAATAGTTCGACTTCTCTAAGATCGCGGAATGTTTCAGCTCCGCCTGTTATTTTTCCTGACTTACTTTTAAGAATAGCTGTTGATATACTCACTGGAATTTTATCTCCGTCAGGATTAACGATAAATCCATGAACATCAATCAGCGGTTTTCCGGTTTTGAGTGTTTTTGAAAGCGGGCATCCGTTTTCACACATGTCTGATTTGAAAACTTCGGCACAAAGCTTGCCAAGAGCTTCTGTTTTTTTTACTCCTGTAATTTTTTCTGCCGCTTTGTTGAAAGAGGTTATCTTCCAGTTGAAATCAACCGTGAAAACACCGTCGGATATACTGTCGAGAATATCATCTGTCATGGGGAGACAGTATCATGGTTAAGGTTTCCGTGGCAATATTTTTTCAATATTATTGAATAATCTCTTTTACGGTTAGAGACATAAAATGTGATAACTATCAGTAATTAGAAATTATGATAATTAATTCCGATAATTCGTATTGACTGTTAGAGGTCATATTATGAAAGAATTATCAATTTTGAAAACATCTGCATTAATAGATGAAAAATCACATGTTTTTCTTCATGAGATTAAAAGGAGAATTGGGAGAAAGAATTTTTCATCAATGTTAAACTCAATATTTATTCAAGTAGTAATAAAATATGCAAAATTAAACGAGCCTGTCCTCAGGAAAACTGTAAAATATCAGGAAAAGAAGAAAATCTTGAAACTTTTTCATTATTCAGTAGATCCAGATGTATATGAAGCTTGTCTTGATGCAAGAAAAGTTAACAAAGTATCGGTATCGTTTTTATTGAATGAAGCAATTCGGGAGTTGATTTCAGTTTCATCAGATAAAATAACATCAAAATGCCATAATTGTTTCTCGAAGTTTATCACATTAATTTCAAAACTTGATAGCTATCATGTTATTTACACAATATTTATTAAATATGAAGGGGACAATATGATACAAACAACACAAACTCGAATCAAGTTCACATAGAAAAAATAAAACAATAATAATAGTATAAATTATAGATGATTTTTTATTTTAAAAGGTTCTTGAAAAAAAAGACCGTGTTTTTATCGTTGAACTTCACTTATTTTTCCGTGTTTTTTTACAAATCCTGTCAGGAATTTTAGTTGTAAATAAATAAACGCGAATTAAACTTATCCATAGAACTCAACACTCTGGGTAAAAGGGGTCTTATATGTGCGCTGAACCTTCACCTGTATTTAACTTTGTTCTTGGTAACGTGAGCTTTGCAATTGAGAAGCGTGACGCCGAGGTTATGCCCGGTCTGGATGCCGAGATTGTTACTATTGATTATGAAATATCGCGCACTGTTTCAGGTGCGGGGATATGCATCCGCTGAACTTTTTGATTATTATTCAAAGGCACCGCTGGTGTCTTTTTTTTTGCTGTTACGAATTTCTTTAAAAAACCTTTTGATTATTTCATTTCCTTCTTTTTCCATTACTCCAAAGACAATATCGGGGATATGATTGAATTTAGTGTTTCCTAAAATATCGAATACAGTGCCGCATGCCCCGTATTTTATGTCCTTAGCAGAGATGATGACTTTTTTAATTCTTGAATGAATAATTGCTCCTGCGCACATCGCACAAGGTTCCTTTGTTACGAATAACTCTGCATCGATAAGTCTTTCGTTGCCGATAGTTTCTGCTGCAGATTCTATTGCGTTAATCTCGGCATGTCTTGTCGGATTATTTTCTTCTCTATTTGTATTTTTACCTTTTCCGATAATTATGCCGTTTAAAACTATAATTGCTCCGATCGGAATTTCACCATTGCTTCCGGCTTCTTCAGCAAGTTCCAGAGCCATTCGCATAAAAAAATCATCATTAGTCATCACTTAAAGCCTTTAAGGGGAAGAATTTTATCTTTGATTTTTCCGCTATGCATAAGATCAATGAATTCATCAGAAATATTTTCTGATTCTTTTACGGATTTTTTCCAGTATTTTATTCTCTCTGAATGATTTTCTCCGAATGTTTTAAAATCGGTTCTGTCCGGTATTTTGCCGTACGGGAGACTGGAGATAAATTTTTCTGAAGGAGATACTATCACTACATTTTTGAAATTCTCAGCATGGGGCTTCCTCCAGAAAATACTTTTATCAAGCCAACCTGGAATTATTTTTTCAGAAAAATGCGGATAAAGACAAAATTCATTATCGTTACATTTAAAGTTTATATCGAAATGATAATCAGTCATTCCTCCGTCGCGGTAAACTCCGTCAGGTATTCCATTGATTTTGTAGACGCCTTTCATGGCAAGAGGTATTGAGCCTGACGCCATTACAGCCTGTTTGAAGTTCCTTTTCGTTAATTCATAATATGATGGTTCTATTTTATCAACAAAGGAATAAGGAAAGATGTTGGGGTCAGTTTGAAATATTATCCGTTTAAAAAATTTTGATAAATTGTTTCTTGAAACGGCATTTGTCAAGTAAGCGGCGGCAAACGCTGCTATCAATAATTCTTTTTTCTCTGTTGAAATTATCGGCTCAGATTTTGCGGCAATAATATTCAATTTTATAAAGGGATGATTGAGTATATATTTTATGCTTTCATCAGAAATATAGCCATTGAGCATTATTTCTGCTTCGCGAGATATTTCTTCGGGAGAAGGGCGAAGTGAATATTTCTGACCAAGATATAATTCTTCGAGTTTGGTTATTGCAGCAACCGGGTCTTCCTGACTCAGTGCTGCAAAACGCCATGCTCCGATTGATGAGCCTATCAATGAAAGCGGCTTTTTTCTGTTTTTGAAAATTGTTCCGAAAAGTGCTTTGTCAAGATTTGACAGAACAAACCATTTCGGTCCACCGGCAGCTCCTGCCATAGATATTATGTTGTTTGCTTTAAGTGAACCGTCTTTTATTAATTGAAGAGCTTTTTCCCCGGCTCGTATCGTTACAGCATTTTTCATATTTACCTGATTTTTATGAATTTCGATAAAAGAAATTTACAAATATTGATTCAATTCCCATTCTTGAATAATAAAACTTCCGGCGGTGTGTAAATGAAAAAAATATTTTTTTTGATATTATTCATTATCCCTTCTTTCATAATTCCGGCTACTGCTGATTATCAGCAGAACATTGATTACTGCCATGCCAAAATTATCAGCATAGAAGGCCAGACTAAAACAGAAAACGGCGCCGAATATACAGAAACGGTTTTTACATTCAATGTACTTTCCGGAAAATATGCTGGATCGCAGAAGACGCTTGTTTTTAAGGGGCAGACTGATGTTCCAAATTATATGAAATACCGCAAAGGTGACAATGTCTTTATCGGCGTAAATACGGTTTACACTTCTGATGGAAAAGATGAGTATATTTCAATTTATGATATTGATAATTCGCGCGGATTGATTGTGCTTCTTGTTTTTGTTTTAATTCTTTTGCTTGTCGTCGGAAAACTACGCGGATTATTGTCGCTTGCGGGTTTACTTGTAACGGTGCTGCTGATATTTTTTATTTATATTCCGCTTACTTTGAAAGGTTTTTCGCCTTTCGTTTCGACATTTCTGGTTTGTGTTATTTCGATATTGATTACTATTCCGGTTATTACGGGTTTTTCATTGAAAACTATGAATGCCGTCGCCGGGGCTTTTTCCGGAATCGTTTTTTCGATGATTCTATGTGCGGTAATCGGCGGGGCTATGCATCTATCCGGTATTGTTACCGATGATCTTCTGACCGTGTTTTATGTGTCTGATGTAAACATTAATCTTGTCGAAATCGCTCTTTCCGGAATGATTCTTTCTTCGCTCGGGGCTGTAACTGATATCTCCGTTTCCGTTTCATCGGCGATTAACGAATTTTTTGTAGTTCATCCAGGGGTTGATTTTAAAACTGCATTTAAATCAGCGATGGAAGTCGGAAGGGATAATCTCGGTTCTATGGTAAACACTCTTATTATGGCCTATGTCGGAAGTTCAGTAGCACTTGTTCTTATAATTTATATTAAATATGATTCGACGATGCCGTTTTCGATGATATTTTCGCATAACGAGATTTTAATCGAGATATTGAGGTCATTTGCAGGATGTGCGGGTATGATTATTTCTGTTCCGGTTACCGCATATGTCGGTGTAAAATTGAATATGATGAAAAGAAAAAATGTATCATAAAAAACTTGATTAATATCGGCATTATTAACGATGTGAAATTCTAGTTATGATTATTTTCTCATGGAGCAGTTAATGATAAAAAAGGAATCTCTTGAGCGCTGGACAATCGAAGATGCAGCAGACATCTATGGAATACGTAACTGGGGTGCCGGTTATTTCGATATCTCGTCTGACGGCAACGTTGTGTTTCTGCCGTGCAGAAAAGATGAGAAAAAGAGTATCAGTCTCACAGAAATTATTGAGGGAATAAAAGCGCGCGGACTTGATATGCCGGTTCTGCTTAGAGTCGGAAATATTCTTGATTCGCAGATATCTCTTCTTCACGAGTCTTTTAGAAGTGCAATTTCTAAATTTTCGTACACCGGCGAATACCGCGGCGTTTATCCTATTAAGGTTAATCAGCAGCAGCAGGTTCTTGAAGAAGTAACCAGATTCGGGCGCAAATATCATCACGGTCTCGAAGCAGGCAGTAAGGCTGAACTTATTGCGGCAATTTCACTTTTGCATGATCCTGATGCTTGTTTAATCTGCAATGGTTATAAGGATGAAGAGTTTATTGATCTGGCATTATATGCTACCAAAATGGGCTATAAGTGTTTCATCGTTCTTGAAATGCCGGGCGAGCTTGACATGCTTCTTGAACGAAGTGAAAAACTCGGAATCGCACCCCTTCTAGGTGTACGCGTTAAGCTTGCGAGCCGTGCGGGCGGACACTGGACAGAAAGCGGCGGCGACAGAAGCATTTTTGGTCTCACAATTTCCGAACTTGTCGATGTAATAGATAAACTTAAGATGAAGAATATGCTCGACAGACTGATGCTTCTTCATTATCATCTTGGTTCGCAGATACCTAATATCCGTGACATACGTTCTGCAGTTGTTGAAGCTTGCCGTGTTTATTCAGGGATAGTTCAGGAAGGCGCCGCGATGGGTTATCTTGATCTCGGGGGAGGTCTTGCTGTTGATTATGACGGATCTCAGACAAATTACGTAAACAGCAGAAACTATACCGTGGACGAATACTGTGCAGATATCATTGAAACGGTTATTTCAACTCTTGATGAAAATCAGATTCCTCATCCGACAATTGTAACTGAATCGGGCAGGGCGACAGTTGCTTACTATTCAGTTCTTCTGTTTAATGTTCTTGATGTAAGCCGTTTCGAAACAAGAGTTCTTCCTGATTCTCTTCCTGAAGGAATCAATGAAAATGTTATAAATCTTCTTGATGCTTATAAATCCATCAATCTGAAAAATCTGCGGGAGTGTTATAATGACGCTATTTTCTACCGTGATGAAATCCGTCAGCTTTTCAAACATGGTGATGTTTCTCTGCGCGACAGGGCTCTTGCGGAGAATATTTTCTGGCATATTATGGTTGCGGTTTCGAAAAATACCCAAAACATGAAAACTATTCCTCACGATTTTGACGGACTCGATGCCGCGCTTGCCGATACATATTACTGCAATTTCAGCGTATTTCAGTCGCTTCCTGATTCATGGGCGATTGGTCATGTATTTCCTATTATGCCGATTCACAGGCTGAATGAACAACCTTCGCGAAAAGCAATAATCGCGGATATCACGTGCGACTGCGATGGAAAAATAGACAAATTCATTGATGCGCATAATGTCAGAAACACTCTTCCTGTTCATAATCTTAAAGCCGATGATGAATATTATCTCGGAGCTTTTTTAGTCGGTGCTTATCAGGAGACTTTGGGCGACCTTCATAATCTTCTCGGGGATACAAATGTAGTTACGATCCGTGTTGATGAAAATGGAGATTACTTTTTTGTCGGAGAACTTGAAGGAGATTCCGTATCGGACGTTCTAACTTATGTTGAATATGACATTAAGGCGATGAAGACCCGTCTCAGGGAAAGCGCTGAAGACGCTGTTCGGAAAAAACGCATTTCTGTAAATGAGCGTGCTGAGATTCTCAAAGCTTTTGAGGACGGATTGAACGGTTATACGTATTTTGAAAGATAAACAAAAGAGGCATTCCGTATAATGAAAATATCATGTCTTGGACCTTCAGGATCTTTTACTGAAATGGCTGCTCTTAATTATATCAGTCAGTCGTCTTTAAAATATGATATTATTCTTTATCCAAATATTATGAAGGCTTTCGAGGCTGTCGGAGTTGAAGCCGAAGCCGGAATTATACCGATTGAAAACATGATCGAAGGATTTATTCCATTGTCTCTGGATCTTCTTGCGGATACTAAACTGAAAATTGTTGATGAAATAATGATTTCCGTGAAATTCAGTTTCGCGGCGAACTGCAAATCTCTGAGTGATGTTAAAAAAGTATATGTACAGTTTGCAGCACATGGTCAATGCCGAAAATTTTTTTCTACGCTGAAAGATGATGTGCAGATAATTACAACTGACAGTAATTCTTCTTCCTATGATGAAGTTTGCTCCGGAAAAGAAGGCGAGGCTGCGGTTATTCCTTATCACATGCTTTCGTTTAAGAGTTTTGATTTATCAATTGAAGATATAACTGATAATGAGAAAAACAGAACACGTTTCATTGTTCTGTCCGAAAAGCCTGAGGAGCTTTTAACGGGACGCCGCGAAAAGACTACAATTATAATTACTGAAGCTGAAGATAAGCCGGGTTCGCTTTATAATATTCTCGGATCGTTTCACCGGAGAAATCTCAATCTTTCTTCAATTATTTCGCGTCCCAATAAGATAGACTTTGGTAAGTATTTCTTCTTTATGGATATTGATGCTGCTTATCCCGATAATATTGACCTTGCTAATGCCGTCGAAGAAATCGCCGACAGAAACAAGGTCAAGGTTCTGGGTTCGTATCCCGCAAGTAAAGTATTGACTAGTTCTCACTCACGAAATTGAGAAAGTTCAAAATTGAAGAATTATATGTTCCCCAGTCATGTAGTCCGTTTCTATGGCTGTAAAATCTGAACTGCACATTCGGATTTTTCTTTCTTATTGTATTTAATCTTACGCCGAACATCATCGACTGATCCGGATTGACCATATAATCTTCGCTTCCATGGGCAAGAAAAAGTACAACGTCAGAAAAGTTCTCGGCAAGTATGATGAGGTTGTCTGTTGATCTCCATCTTTCAGGATTTGCCTTATATGATCCAAGATGATTTATGATAGAAGGATTTCTTTTTAAAGTCTCATTGTCATAGCATCCGCCGAATCCTCCGACATATTTGAAAAATTTGGGATATCTCGCTAAGCAAAGAAACGCGCCTCTTGCGCCGGTTCCTGTTCCGACGACCATTGTTTTTTCCCGTTTGCCAAAAGCACTGAACCTTTTTTGTGCATGAGGAATGAGATATTCTCCAATCCATTTTATTCCGGGCATTGCGCTCCATCTTGATCTTGTTTCTGGAAAAAACTCAGATTCGTATGCGCTTGTTTTCATGTCGGGTGCTATAAGAATATAATTTCTTTTCTCGGCTTCTCTTGTGAACAGACTCTTCTGAATCCATTCGGATGAACTTTCATTATAATCGTGAAGAAGCAAAACCGTAGTCATGTCTCCGCCTGTATATTTTGAAGGAATATAAACGGAATATGTTCCTTCTACTTTCGTTCCGTTATATTCGGCAGAAATCTTGATATTTCTTGTCCATTTGCCTTTCTCTATTGAATCATCTGCCTGGAGCGGACAAAACAATAATGCCGCGCATAATAAATAGACCGCTGTTACTGCACTCTTCATTTTTGTCTCCTGTTTTCAAAATGTCGTTCTATTGTTTTTAAAAATCTGTTTGTATCCGCATTGATAACTTTTTTTAAGGCGTGTTCAAGTCTTTTTTTTGAATCTTTTTCTTTTGCAGAATTAACGTATTGATTTATTTTTGAAATAGTACTGTCATCCGAAAGATTGACTGCTTTCAGTGTTACTTCCGTTTTGCCGTCAGAATCCAAAATTATTTTGCCGAGAATCACGGTGTCAATTTTCAATTCCGAAATTAGATAATCCTTAATGACCGGGTCGATTATTCCCGTGAAGGATTCGCTAACGTTAATGCCTGTTTTAAGGGCGAATTTTTGCGCCGTCTCTTTTCCTGAATTTATAAAATTTTCGGGCAGAATGGAAGCGGTATATTCTTCAGAATAATTATTTCCGGCTCTATTGACTTTTGATCCGTTAATCTCATCGATAAGTATCATGCATTTAATCTTTTCCGGTACGATAATCCGGTCAGTTTTTCTTTCAGGAGCTGTAGTGCAGAATGAGCATGCAATCAGCAATAATAAGATGATATTTTTCATTTTTCCTCGTGTTTTATTAACCACGCCCGGTGGATTTTCTTATCTTTAAAATCAAATGGAATCGTTTTCTCTGATACGTCTTCTGCTGAACATTTATCGAGAAGACTTGTGTCGAGTTTGATTGTACGCGAATTTGTAGAAAAAAATATCATTCCGCCTTTATTGAGATTTTTTAGCGCAGAATTAATCAAAAAAGGATAATCGATATTTACGTCAAAGAATGAATCCATTTTTTTTGAGCGTGATATCGTCGGAGGGTCAATTATTATAAGATCAAATTTTTCACCGGAATATGATTTAAGAAATTTAATGCAGTCTTCTCTTAAAACTTTATTCGACTGTGACTTTATTCCGTTAGTTTCAAAATTATTTCTGCTCCACTCCGTGTAGGTGTTTGACATGTCAACGCTAAGAGTTGATTTAGCGCCGGCTTTCGCGGCATACACGCTGAATGATGAAGTATATGAAAAAAGATTTAAAACCTTTCTGCCTTCAGCGAATTTTGAAACGAAGAGCCTGGCATCCTTGTGGTCAAGAAAAAGTCCCGTATCAAGATAATCGTGCAGATTGATTAGGAATTTATGCGAATTTTCAAACACCGTGAAAAAATGTTTCGAATCCGAAAGTTTCTCGTATTGCTGAAATTTCTCGCGTTTTATTCTGTATTTCCATACAGTTTCGCATTCTTCGGAGAATAAGCTGTTTACGGATTTGTTAACGCTTTCTTCAAAATCATTATCAGGTTTTGAGTCTTCACGGTTTTTCGCAAAATACTGAATACATAGTTTCCCTGCGTAATAATCAATCGCAAGAGGAAATGAAGGAATATCCCTGTCATATAGTCTGAAGCAGTCGCTTGAAGTTCTTCTGCACCATTTGCGTATATGCTTGTAGTTTTTTCTTATTCTGTTAAGTAAAATATCATCGCTTTTTTCATTGTCCGAGAGTTCAAGAAGAACAGGTTTTTCATTCAAGGTGATTTGCGTCTCCGAAGTAAATTAATTTAAAATTGCCGGAAGAGTAATCAAGGCAAGTTATTGATGTCGGTTTTAAATATTCTCCATCCCATATTTCTGATACATTTTTTCCAAGTGCTGATGCAATCATTGCTCTGATTGCGATAGTATGGCTTATAATAATAAAATCATTCTGTTCTTTTTGCGCGAGAAGGCGTAGAACTTCTCCGGTGCGTTTGTAAATGTCAAAAAAAGTTTCGCCTCCGTCGACGGAAAAGTTTTCAGGATGATGCCAGAAATTGTCAAACTGAACCGGGTTTTCTTTTTCAATTTCCGACTGTTCTCTTCCTTCCCATGTTCCGAGACTTATTTCACGCAATGAATCAAGATATTCGGCATTGGAATCTTTGATGGCAATGGAAAGCGTGGTGCGGGCACGGCCGGAAGTGCTGCAGTAAATTGAATCGAATTTTATTGATTCAAGCCGTTTGCCGAGCATGGCGCTTTGAAGCTTGCCCTTTTCTGTAAGCGGGCCGTCGCCCCAGCCCTGAAGTCTTTTTGATACATTCCATTCTGTTTCAGCATGACGTATAAGATAAATTTTCACGGAATATACCTCTGAACAATCGGGTATCTTCTTCCGATACCGAAAGCTTTCCCTGTCACTTTAAGTCCAGGTGCCGCCTGGCGCCGTTTGTATTCGTTGCGGTCAATAGCTTTTAAGACAAATTCCACGGTTGCCTTATCAAAGCCTTTTTGAATGATTTCAGCGCTTGACATCTTTTTTTCGATATAGCATTCGATTATGCTGTCCAGGATATCATACGGCGGAAGCGTGTCCTGATCCGTCTGGTTTTCTCTAAGTTCAGCCGAAGGCGGTTTTGTAATCGTGTCCGACGGAATGATTTCGCCGTTTCGGTTGATGAATTTTGAAAGCTCGTAAACTGTGGTTTTCGGAAGATCGGATATTACTGCGAGCCCGCCGTTCATGTCTCCGTAAAGAGTGCAGTAACCCATCGAAAGCTCGGATTTATTTCCGGTTGAAAGCAGAAGTGCTGAAAATTTATTGCTGTATGCCATCAGAAGATTTCCGCGGATTCTTGCCTGAAGATTTTCTTCCGTGACATCGGGCTTTGCATTTTTGAAAACATGCGCAAGATCTTCTATATATGTTTCATGAAGACGCTTTATTGGAATTATCTCAAAATTGATTCCGAGATTATCTGCAAGTTTTTTTGAGTCATCAACGCTTCCCTGAGAAGAAAATACTGAAGGCATCGTGATTCCTGTTACGTTTTCTTTGCCAAGCGCTTTAGCTGCAATCACTGCGGTAAGCGCAGAATCAATTCCGCCGCTTAAGCCCAAAAGTGCTTTGTTGAAACCGCTTTTGTGAGCATAATCTCTGAGTCCGCAGATGAGAGCGGATTCAATTTCCTCGAGAAGATTATCGTTAAAATGAATTTGATTTTCTGAGCCGAATAAATAATAAGTGATGCCTTCCTCAAAATATTTTCCGGTCGATGTGATCTGTCCTTTTTTATTTACACCGAAGGATGATCCGTCAAATACCAGCGAATCGTTTCCTCCGACCTGATTCACATAAACAATTTCAATTGCATACTTTTTCGCGATGGAAGAGACCATTTCTCTTCTGGACTGAATTTTGCCAGTAACAAAAGGCGAAGCAGATATATTTATCAGAAGATCTATTTTCTTTTCCGCATAGATGGAGACTGGGTCGATATCGTACTTGCGTCCGCCGGTAAATTCGGAGTCCTCACAGTTCCAGATATCTTCGCAGACTGTTAGACCGATTTTAATTCCTTTAAATTCTACCGGAAGATATGAATTACCCGAAGTAAAATATCTTTCTTCATCGAATACATCATAATTCGGAAGAAGTGTTTTATTATATGTTCTTATAATTTTTCCGTGTGAGATAAAAAGTGCGGAATTGAAAATGTTTCCTGATTCATCGGTTGTTGCGGCGCCGATTACAACGGCGGTATCTGAAACTTTTGAAGCTATTTCAATTAATGAATCAATGTTCTGTTTTATAAGAGCTTTGTTTTCCAAAAGATCCATCGGCGGATAACCGATTGTAGCAAGTTCGGGAAAGACAATAATGTCCGCATTTTGTTTTCCGGATTCTTCAATTAGATTGATTATTTTATTCTTGTTGCCTGAAATGTCTCCGACAATCGGATTGAACTGTGCGAGAGCGATTTTCATAAATACCTATATTGTTTTTTCTACCATGTTTCTAAGCGTGTTGTTTAAAAGCATTCTGAATACTTCATCTTTTTCTTCAGCTAAAATATCATAAAGCGGTATGATCGTGCTTTTGTCGCGGATTTTTTCAAGAGCGTAAAGAGCTGCGCTTCTCACAAAAATGTTTTTTTCAGTTTTGACCATCTCTGTCATTTTCCGGCAGCTGCTTTTGGCGTTTAATATAGCGAGAGAATTGCAGGCTTCGCTTCTTACTCTGTAGTCTTCATCGGACAGATTCTGAATGAGAACGCCTGCGGATCTGTCGGACCTCAGAATTCCGAGAGAAGCAACTGCTTTTATTCTTAGACGGGCGGATGAATCTTTTAAAGCAGTGAGTTCAATTCCTCTGATGAAAGAACTTCTGAAAGAAACAAGAAGGCTGATGTAGAAATCTTTCAGGTAATCATCGGTTTCTCTTTCAAGTTGCTCGTTTAATGCGGAGGCTGCAGAAGATATCCTGTATCTGGCAATTTTATCAGCAGCGGTTTTTCTGACATTATAATTCGAGTGAGAAAGAAGTTTGATGTAGATGTATGAACTTGAAGAATCTCCGAAAGAAGACAGCGCATTCATCGATTCGATAATGACTTCATAATCATCATCCTGAAGAGCAATAGTTTTCAGATTATTCAGCTGTTCTGAAATTTTATTTTTAGAAATAAGTCTGATAATCATCAGCCGTATGGATTTGTTTTTGTCTTTTACCATTTCGGCAACGATGGGTAGAAACCGTTTGTCATACATGCTCGTCAATGCTTCTGCGGCATATACTCTGAAGACGGGATTTTCGTTCTGTGACATTAATAATATTTTCGGATAAACTCTGTCGTCGCCTATTCTTTTTAATACTGCGATTGCCGCTGTGCGGACTTCAGAAAATCTTGAGTCCAGCTGGTTTATTATGCTGTTGAGATCCCTTTTATCTTTGCTTTGAGAAATTCTGTTTATAGCTTCGATTTTAAACGCAGCTTCATTTGATTTATCAAGAACGGTTTTCCAGGCGGAAAGAGAAAAAGACAGATCGATTTTTTTGAGACTTTCAAAGGCTTCTTCGCGTGATGATTTGGTCCATGCGGACGAGACTTTCTCTGCGAACATTTCAGCGCTTGCTTTACTTTGGATAATCTGGTCTTGCGTATATGAATTCGCGAAGAAAATCAGTACGAGAATGAGATAAACTATTTTTTTCATATTATTGAATCTGATAATTAAGGCATCATGCCTTTCATGATCATATCAACTACGCTTTGTACGACATTATTGTCAAGAATATCCTTTCCTTTTCTGCGGTATTCATGAATAAGCAGCTGTACCGATCCGAAAATGAGAAGGGAAGTGAGAAGGGGGTCTATATCCTGGCGGTAAATTCCTTTTTTGCTTAGTTCAGCCAGATCTTTTGCTATTATTTTGATGACATTATCAACGAAACGTTCTGTCCGCTCCGTTACATCTTCATCCAGACCGATGATTTCTTTATACATCAGCATGATTACGATGGGTTCTTCAATTACTGCGCTTACACAATTTGAAAATTTTTTTCTGATAAATTGTGAAATTTCATCTCCTGTCGGATCGGATTTTATGAATTCTACAAGATCGTCGCTGTCGAAGATATCTTCTATTTTTTCTTCAAGGGATTCGAGGATGGAATAAACTATCTCGCGTTTGTTGCCGAAATACTGATAAACTGTTCCCCGGGCTATATCAAGATTATCACATATTTCCCCGATATGAGTGCTCTGATATCCTCTTTCGATGAACATCTCTTTTGCTGCATCTATTATCTGATTCTTGCGTTTTTGACCTTTAGCCGGCATAATTACCCTGTAAAATAATCATCATTTATACTGTTCTCCGGAGTATTTTTCATCCTGTTTATTTCCGCGCTTAGCGGCACAAGAACTTCCTTGAGTTCCTTTATCATGACATCTGCTTTATCTCTAAGTTCACGGCTCATCAACCCTTCCGCAACGGCATAATTAAAATTAATAACTGCCATTGATTTAGTCAAGAAAATTTTAATAACAAAAAACATAGAAATAAGCAGGTTATGCCCACCTGCTTTCTTTGTCCTCTGTTTCATACGGAATTCCCGAAATCAGATAGAAAAATCTTTTCATGGATTCTTCATCCATTACAGCATTCTCGTACGAAACATGGGATTCTTTTGCTTCTTGAGATTTTTCTATCCGCACGTCATGACCAGTTTCGGACTGAATTCTGTACTGCGGGCTGAAATATGTGTTTCCTAATGCGTTTATGTTGTTTTCCATAATTTACCTCCGTGTAAATCATGCCTCTTATATTATCGGAGGATTTTGTTAATCTCATTAGCATTTTGATTATTTTTCAGAAAAACCGATGTGAAGAATTATAAGCCCGTTGAGAGTCTGTATTTTTGAAATTAATGAATTCAGGATAAAAAGCGCTTTGAAATTCTATTTTATATCTGCATATCCCTTAACGGCATTTCGTCCGTTGTTTTTCACGAAGTAAAGGGCTTTGTCCGCCATACCGACAAGATCATCGATGTTATCAACTTCGGAGGATGATGCGACTCCGAGACTTATTGTAACCTCAGTTTTCTCCTGTACAGCAGATCTAATTCTTTCGGCTGCGTTTAAAGCGCCCTTTTCAGAGATGTCGGGCAATATTACGAGAAATTCTTCGCCGCCGTACCTTGTTACAGTATCAACGCTTCTGAGTTCAGCTTTAATTATTCCGGCGATATCCATCAGAAGCTTGTCGCCGCCTTCGTGACCTTTTGTGTCATTGTATTCTTTAAAATGATCAATATCTCCCATAATGAGTGAATAGCTTCTTTTAAGTGTTTTATATTCCTGAGCGCTCTTTTGGAGAATTGAGTCCATTTGTCTTCTGTTTGCGAGACCAGTGAGCGGATCATAAAGTGATAAAATGCGTGTTTTTTCGTAAAGATGAATGTTCGAAAGAGCAAGAGCTATTTGTGATGATGCGGCTGTATATATGTCAATTATGTCTGATGACGGAATTTTTTCACATTCCTTATGTTCAATTAAAATACATCCTATTTCACCTCCGTGAGAGAAAAGAGGAATTGCCGCGAAACGGTATAAACCTTTTGATTCATCAATTCTCGAACTTTCCTTGCTGAAGACAACTTTTCTGCTTCTAAGCGATTCTATGCAAATGTAATCATCTTCGGGCAGTTTTGATATACTTGAGTCGGAAGAAGAATCTATTCTGAAAAGAACTCCGTCTTCAAACATGTAAAGGAAGACTTTGTCCGGGTGGGAAAAAACATTGAGACTCTTTAGGGTTGATGAAAGTTTATCGGAAAAATCAAAAATTTCAAGTGTTGAAGTCGCTACTGAAGCAAGCTTGTGCAGAGCATTCAGT
>JAEWVM010000032.1 GCA_023396615.1 Spirochaetota bacterium
GGAATGTATTGCATATAATGCTTCGGAAGAATCTTCCGAGATACAGGGTCTTGTGCGCATACGCGAAGACTATATTCCGTTTATCGACATGCGGCGTCTTTTCGGAGTTGAGGGTGAACCGAGGCTTTATCCGCAGATAGTAGTCGCCGAGGTCGAAGGCACGCAGATCGGGTTTCTTGTCGATAAGGTGGTCGGTCATTGCCAGACGGTAATCAAGCCTCTCGGCAAAGGCGTGAAGCAGGCCGATATGTTTTCAGGTGCTTCTATATTGGGCGACGGCTCCATTGCGCTTGTCCTGGATATCAATCATCTCATAACAAATGTCCGTGCTGATGAAAATTTCTGTAATAAAATAAATACAAAAGATAAGGAGAATAAAAAATGAAACTCGGAATACGCGGAAAACTTTTAACGGCATTTTTTATTACTGCTGTTATTACAGTTGCAGTCGGTGCTGTCGGAATGTGGGGAGTCAGCAGAGTAGATCATATGATGAATAAGCTTTATGATGAAAATCTTGAAGGAATCCGTCTCGCTGATGATATCGACCGTCAGATGCTGAATATAAGGGTTTCTATTCTTTATCATGTTGTGACTTCGGATGACAATGTTAGAAAAGTAATGGATGATAATATTGAAAAAGCTAGAGTTAACTTTTTGAAATCTATTCAGGATTACAGAAAGACAATAACCACTGACAGTGAAAAAACTTTGATGGATGGTCTCGAAATAAATATCGCTGAATATATGGGAATATGGTCAGATATTAGAAAATATTCGTTTGTGGACAATGATCAGGAAGCTGTTAAAGTATTTTTAAACGATCTAGCTCCGATATATAATAAAAAACTTTTACCGGCTATAAATGAGACTGTTAAACATAATGCTGATTCGGCAAAAGAAGCATTGGTGAATTCCGAAGCTCTTAAAGCTCAGATAACATTGATAGAAATAATTGTTATAGCTGTTGCCGTAGCAATAGCTATAATCCTTGCGATGCTTATAGTGAATAATGTGCTGAAAACTATTAACACTGTTGATACGGCATCCAGCCAGGTTTCTTCAGGCGCTGAGCAGATATCTTCATCATCTGAACAGCTTTCGCAGGGCGCCAACGAACAGGCCGCAAGTGTCGAAGAAGTATCATCATCGGTCGAAGAGATGACCGCTACAATCAGGCAGAACGCGGATAACGCGAGCCAGACTGAAAAAATTGCTACAAAGAGTGCAAATGACGCGAAGGAAGGCGGAGAGGCCGTTAAGCAGACGGTAAAAGCGATGAAAGAAATAGCAGATAAGATTTCAATCATACAGGAAATTGCACGTCAGACAAATCTTCTTTCTTTGAATGCCTCGATAGAGGCAGCACGTGCCGGTGATCACGGCAAGGGATTTGCCGTTGTAGCAAGTGAGGTTCAGAAGCTTGCAGAACGGTCACAGAACGCTGCAAGTGAGATCAGTGAACTTTCGAATTCAAGTGTTGAAATTGCCGAGAAGGCCGGTGAAATGCTGATGAAGCTCGTTCCTGATATTCAGAAAACCTCTGAGCTGGTTGCTGAAATAAATGCGGCAAGCGGAGAGCAGGCAAACGGAATTCAGCAGATAAACAGCGCTATTCAGCAGTTGAATACTGTAGTTCAGCAGAATGCTTCTGCAGCAGAAGAATTGACCGCGACTGCCCAAGAGCTGAACGGCCAGACAATATCAATGAAAGATTCAATCATGTATCTCAAAACAGGAAGATCCGGAGTCGAATATCATACTCCTCTTGGTTCAAATTATACTTCAGTTCAGCATCCAGAAAAGCATACGACGGTTGCTAAAGCCTCTGTCCATGCTGCTCCGCTGAGATTGCACGAAGCGCAGACCGTTCAAAAAGGTGAAGTTAAAAAGGGAATTCACATTGAAATGGGTAAGGCTGATTCGGAAGACGGCGAATTCGAAAGATATTAATTCAGAGGTAAGTTATGACAATTGATGACAAAAAAGACGGGGCTCAATATCTTACTTTTCTTCTCGATTCAAAAATATTCGCGTTTGATGTTCTTAAAACGCGGGAGGTTTTGTCATTGATCGAGATTACTCCGATTCCGGGTACGCCTGATTATATGACTGGAGTTTTGAATCTCCGAGGCAGTGTTGTTCCGGTAATGGATTTGAGAAAAAAATTCGGACTTCATGAGAGTGCGTATACCGAGAATACTTCAATTGTTATTGTTGAAGCAAACAGCGGAAGTGAAGTTGTAATAGTCGGAGCTTTGGTTGATGCAGTCAAAGGAGTCCGCCGCTTCGAAGAAGACCAGCTTGAACCGCCTCCGAAAGTCGGAATGAAATTGAACCTGGACCTTATTTACGCTATTGGAAAAACTGAAAAGGATTTTGTTCTTATTCTTAACGTTGATAAGGTTCTTTCAGATGAAGATATTTCACTGACAAAGGATATTCTTGATACTGCCGGAAATTCACCGGCTGATTCCGGGGATTAACTGATGTTTGAAACCCGCGGTGTAATCAAAGAGGGTTCCTTCGAAATGACTGAAGATGAACGCATCAGAATAAGCTCTTATATCGAAAAAGAATTCGGTATTAAAATGACTGAAGCAAAAAAACCGCTTCTGATCGGTCGTCTATCGAAGAGGCTTCGCGCTGTCGGAGTTAATTCTTTCGGAGCGTATTTTGATTTCATCCACTCTCCGGCAGGGCGTGAGGAATATAAACTTTTCACCGATCTTGTGTCTACGCACGAAACAAGTTTTTTCAGAGAGCCGGGTCATTATGAGTTTATGCTGGATGAGGCGTTGCCGGCACTGTATAAATCCGGTGCCGGGAAGGACCGCGATCTTAGAATATTGAGTGCGGCGTGTTCAACCGGTGAAGAAATATATTCCATTGCATGTGTGCTTGAAGAGTTTGCATCTAGAAATAAAATCAGATCATTTCGATATAAGCTTACAGGAACGGATATTTCAACGCATGCTATAAAGGCTGCTGCTTCAGGCATGTATAAGGCGCAGTCCATTGAAAAAATTCCGGTTTATGCGCAGAAATATTTTATGAGAAGCAAGGATCCATCTAAGAAGATTATACGTGTAATACCTGAAATACGGGAAAAGTCTGTATTCATGGAAATGAACCTTCTTGATAAATCTTATCCTTTTGATGAAAAATTCGATATAATTTTCTGCAGAAATGTAATGATTTATTTTGAGAGAAAAACCCAGGAGGAAGTTGCTGACAAACTCATACGTATTCTTAATAATAAAGGATACCTTTTAGTCGGGCATTCAGAGACTCTTATCGGTTTTAGTCTTCCTGTCGTTAATATCGCGCCGGCATCTTATATAAAGAAAGACTGAGAGGGAAAGGATGGCAGAAAAAAAGATTCGTGTTCTGATAGTCGATGATTCTGCTGTTGTACGGCAGACTATAAGTGATGTTATATCGCGCGAAGAAGACATTGAAGTTATAGCTACAGCTTCAGATCCTTTTTATGCGGCCGAAAAAATTGAAAAAGATATTCCTGATGTTATAATTCTTGATATTGAAATGCCGAGAATGGACGGTTTGACCTTTCTTCACAAGATAATGACACAGCATCCCATTCCTGTGATAATATGTTCTACGCTTGTAGGAGAAGGTTCGGATTCTGCATTTAAAGCATTATCTTACGGTGCCGTTTCTATTATAACAAAACCCAAAATCGGCACAAAACAGTTTTTTGAAGAATCGCGTATTACTATCGCTGACGCCGTCAGAGGTGCTGCCGTTTCAAATCTGAAAAAACTTGTCGGAATTTCATCAATTGCAGTTCAGCCGAAGCTGACGGCAGATGCGGTTCTTCCTGCGGCGAAGCGGAGTCATCTTTCCGATACCACAGACAAAGTTATTGTAGTTGGAGCTTCAACCGGAGGAACGGAAGCGTTAACTCTATTTCTTCAGCAATTGCCTGAAGATATCGCCGGTGTTGTTATTGTTCAGCATATGCCTGAAAATTTTACGCGTTCATTTGCCGAAAGACTTGATACATTGTGCAGAATAACCGTAAAAGAAGCAAAAAACGGAGACAGCGTTCTTCGCGGGCAGGCACTGATTGCTCCCGGAAACTATCATACTCTATTAAAGAGAAGCGGTGCAAGATATTATGTTGAAGTCAAAGAAGGACCTCTTGTAACAAGGCATCGTCCTTCTGTTGATGTTCTATTCCGTTCTGCCGCGGCATTCGCAGGCAAAAATGCAGTAGGAGTAATAATGACCGGAATGGGAGATGACGGAGCAAAGGGAATGAAGGAGATGAAAGATTCAGGCGCATTTAATATAGCACAGGATGAAGATTCGTGTGTGGTTTTCGGCATGCCTAAAGAAGCGATAAAGCTCGGTGCAGTAGATAAAGTAATTGGTCTTGATAAAATAGCTGCGGAAGTAGTCCGCGTTACAGAGACAGAGTAATATGTCTGATAAATTAACAGATAATACAAAAGAAAAAAAACATCATAGTCATGAAAGAATATTTGCTGTCATGAAGTCTTCGCCGGACATGAAAGAGATTCACGAATGCATTCACGGGCATAAAGATTCAAAGGTATGTTATACTCATAATCACCGCTTCGGGAAAAAACATATTAATCTTGTCGCGGGTGATTTTTTTGTAAGCAAGGATGATGTTGTCGTCTCAACGGTGCTTGGTTCGTGCATTGCGGTTTGTTTGTATTCGGACTTTTCTCCATATTGCGGAATGAATCACTTCATGCTTCCTCAAGCCGGCGAGCGTTATAAAAATGAAAAGAATATCATGCATACAGATGCCGCCTTTTACGGAATAAATTCAATGGAAATGATGATGAATGTTCTTTATAAAATGGGAGTGAAAAAAGAACATTTAAAAGCGAAAGTATTCGGGGGCGGCAATGTGCTAAGGTTCGATTCGGCAGAAGCAACTGTTGGTGAAAAAAATGTCGAATTTGCACTTCGCTTTCTTGAAGCTGAAAAGATTCCGGTTACCGCGTGCAGTGTCGGCGGAGATTATGCGCGAAAAGTTATTTTTTTTATAAAAACAAAAGAAATACTGATGGCGAAAATATCGAAGTCGTTGGAACATGTTGTTGCTGAAGAGGAAAAAAATCTTCACCATAGACGAAAAATCAAGAAAGATGTTTCAATTTTTACCGATCGATGATTTTAAGAGGCTTCAAATGGATATGACCGCTATAAGAAAAATGAAAGACGATATCGCGGGATCTTTTACCGGTCTTTCGTCTGGTGTAAACGGAACTATCGCCGAATTTTCGCATTTTATTACAATGATGGATCCCTATATAGAGTATTTTTTTTCCGGAGGCAAGGGGGCGAATACTTTTATCGGTGATATCGTCATTCCTTCCGAATCAAATCTTTCGGAAGCGATGGAGAGTGCTGTTGCAATTATGCATGGCGATTCTTCAGTTCATGATTCTGTTAGCGATTCCCTTATGAAAGTTCTTTCGCTTAAGAGCAGCATTGAAAGCATTATTGCGATGCTTGAATCAATTACGACTTATTCAGTTAACACAATAATCATGTCCGCAAAGGCTGGTCACGAAGGCAAAGGTCTTGCCGCAATTTCCGAAGAGATGGCTCAGATGTCACAGAATGGCAGTGCACTATCTTCATCTGTTACGGAAAAAATGGCAGTTCTATTATCTTCTGTTGAGGGATTTAAAAAGAAAAGAGAACAGATTGAAATACTTCATGAGAATAGTCTTACGCTAATTCATGTATCATCAAAATCATTATTCAAAGGGCTGCTTGATGAGTTTACGCGTTTGTCAGGCGAGGTCTTGTCAGACTATGCTGTTGTTTCTTCGGTTCAGGAAAGCATGAAAAGAATTACGGAAAAATTCCAGCACGAAGACATTGTAAGACAGAATTTTGAAAAAATACTTTATGCTCAGGAAGAATCGACGTCCGGTGATTTTTCGGATTTCAAAATGAAATACAACACGGAATTGCCCAGAGAATTATTCCATCTTTTAGGTGAAGTGAAAATGAAAGAGATTGCCGGTGATATAGACAATCTCCGAACTCAGCTTTCTGAGGCTTTGTCGGAAGTTATTTCGGTACTTGATGCATTTTCTTCATTTGTTTCTTTCAGCTGCTCTGAAAATAAACGCGTTGAATCATCGGATAATTCGGAAGTTCTTGAATTGCTTTACGCCAAACTTGAAAGCTTGAAGACGGATTTCGAAAAATATATCAATGGAATAATCACTAAGAAGAAAGAAATGTATGATTTTCTTTGCGATATAAGAAAAGAAATATCAGGTTTTGCGCAGTTCTTTGAAGATATGATCGATATTTCAGGTATGTTCAA
>JAEWVM010000129.1 GCA_023396615.1 Spirochaetota bacterium
TATGATAATGAAGTAAAAGATCTTTCTGAAATTGACTATGATTCAATTGATATAGCTTTTTTTTCAACTCCTGATCAGGCAGGAATGGAAATCATTAAACCTTTTTTTGAAAGAAATATTCCCGTTGTTGATTTCAGCGGCGATTTTAGATTCAATACTGTTGAAGAATATAAAATTTATGCTGAAAACAAATCAATGGTTCCTGAACATAAATCACCTGAATTACTAAAACATTCAGTTTATGGATTACCTGAGCTTAATCGTGAAAAAATTAAAAATGCAAAAATTGTAGGAAATCCGGGATGTTTTGCGATATCAATGATTCTTGCTTCTATTCCATTAACTGAGCTGGGTCTGATAAAAAAAGGTACTCTTGTTGCAGACAGCAAGTCAGGGGTTTCAGGTGCCGGAAAAAATCCTGGTGCAGCCAATTTTTATCCTCAACGGCATGAGAATATTAATACATACCGCGAAGGCAGACACCAGCATTTGGTAGAAGTTGAAAATATGATAAATTTTAAAAATGACGGGC
Organism: Spirochaetota bacterium; assembly: GCA_023396615.1. Taxonomy (GTDB): domain Bacteria; phylum Spirochaetota; class UBA4802; order UBA4802; family JAFGJZ01; genus JAKJGA01. The sequence goes on from JAEWVM010000129.1 coordinate 533, forward strand.
ATAAGCTTTTCTTTATTCCGCAAGTTGTTCCGATATCAAGGGGAATTCTTTCAAATATATATGCGGATCCGTCATCAAAAATAACTTCAGAGGATCTTGTTTCGGCTTTTTCTGAATATTATAAAAAATCACCTTTTGTTAGAGTAACTTCTAAATCGCCGAATCTTTCAGATGTTAGAGGATCAAATTTCTGTATTATAAGACCTTTTTATGATGAAAGAACAGGTAAAATTCTCGTGACAAGCATAATTGATAATTTGATGAAGGGTCAATCAGGGAATGCAATTCAGAATGCAAACATAATGCTTGGGTTTGACGAAGCTGCAGGAATTATGGTTCCAGGAAATTTTCCTTGATGAATTATTTATTTATTATAAAGTCTTCATTGCACTTGACAAAGCGTTTTGCTGATAATATAATAAGCCGTATACCTTTTTAGTCGTGTTTTATTTTCATTTTATCAGGTAATGTGATGGCAAGAGAAATTTTAAACGGTATTGTTGCTTCCCCTGGAATAAGAATAGGCACGGCTTATTTGTATAAGGGCGCCCGGATAGTTATACCAAAATATTCAATTTCTGAATCGGAAGTTGAACAACAGATATCAAGACTGAATGTTGCAGTATCAAAAACAAAACAGGAAATAAAGGAAATTCAGCAGCAGGTCGCCTCCTCTCTTTCTGATGAAATGGCAGATATATTTACTTCACATTTAATGGTTCTTGAAGATCCTCAAATAGTTAAAAAAGCAATTGAAATAATCCAAAAAGAAAAACGTAATATAGAATGGGTTCTGAACGATATATCTCTTCAGCTTATCCAGTCTCTTGATTCTATTGAAGATGATTATATGCGCGAGCGTATTCTTGATATTTCAGATATACATAAGCGTCTTATCGGAAATCTTCAGAAAGTTGAGTTCGAATCTCTTGCAGATTTAAAAGATGAAGTAATAGTTTTCGCTGCCGAACTGACTCCATCTGATACTGCTTCCATGAATAAAGATAACGTGCTTGCCTTTGTGACAAATTCCGGGGGCAGAACTTCTCACACGGCGATACTTGCCAGAGCGCTTGAAATACCTGCAATAGTAGGAACGGTTCACGGTACAAGCCGTATAAAAGAAGGCGATAAGGTTATTGTTGACGGAGTTCACGGAAAGGTTTTAATCAATCCTACAGATGAAGAAATTCAGGATTATATTGATCATCAGCAGAAGCTTCTTGTTCTCGAAAAAGAATTATCAAAATTAACTTATCAGCCTTCTATTACTAAAGACGGAACAAGGATAATTCTTAACGGAAATATCGAATTACCTGAAGAGATGCGCATCATGAAGGAAAAAGGCGCTTCTGGAATCGGTTTGTTCAGATCTGAATTTCTTTTTATCGGATCAAATCTGCCTGATGAGGAAAAGCAGTATAGAGAATATGTAAGGGTTATTGAATATTTCAAACCGGCCTCGGTAACAATCAGAACAATAGATGTAGGCGGAGATAAAATATTTTCTTTTAACAAGGAATATGTTGAAAGAAATCCTTTTCTCGGATGCCGTGCCGTCAGATTTTCGCTTGCCAATATCCCTATTTTCAAGACCCAACTTCGCGCTATATTTAGAGCAAGCAGTTTTGGAAACGTAAAGCTTATGATTCCGATGATTTCAACCGTAAATGAAATTTACAGTGTAAAAGAAATTATGGAAGAAGTTAAACATGAACTTAGAACAGAAGGTCATGTATTTGATGAAAACATAAAATTCGGAATAATGATGGAAGTTCCTGCTGCGATAATAACTGCAGATATTCTTGCAAAACATGTTGATTTCTTTTCCGTAGGAACGAATGATCTGATTCAGTATACTCTGGCTGTTGACCGTATCGGTGAAAAAATCGCTTACTTATATAATCCTCTTGATCTTTCTATTTTACGAATGCTTAAACGTGTAGTTGAAGTTGCAAAGGTTACAAATACTTCAATTTCAATATGCGGAGAAATCGCTGGTGAACCTAAATATACCATGCTTCTGCTTGGTCTTGGATTCAGAGAACTCTCAATGAGCGCATCATTTATGAATCACATCCGTCAGATAATCAGAAATGTGACTATAGCCGAGTGTGAGCAAATTGCTGCTGATTTATTCAGTATTGAAAAAACTCATGAATCAGAAAGATATCTGAAAGATTATCTTAAAAATAAATTTAATTTTGTTATAATGTGATGAAACTATATTCCGAATTGGCTGAATACTATTACTTTATCGAAAATAATGGAAGAAACATTGCCAATGATGTTTTTTTTATCAGGAATTACCTACCAAACAGGATACCTGTTTATCTCCTTGATATTGGATGCGGAACAGGTGAGCACTGTAATTTATTGAGCCGTGAGGCCGTAAAATGCACCGGTATTGATTCCAGTGATGACATGATCAGAATTGCAAAAAAAAGATACGGCGGAATAGAATTTCTAGTTTCAGATATGAAAAAATTTGAATATTTTGAAAAATACGATTGTGCAATCAGTCTTTTCGGTTCTATGGATTATCTTTTGGATAACAATGAAATTAATCTGGCTCTCTGGAATACAAGAAATGCCCTAAAAAAAAACGGAATCGCAATTTTTGAAATATGGAGTGCCGAACCTGTCCTTTTAATCAGAAAAAAAGAAATAAGTCATGTTTCGACAACAATCGCTTCAGGAAAAAAGATTAAAAGAGAAAGAGGATTTAATGTAATAACCGATTCTGATATTGTAACCGTTCAGGTAGATTACCGCTATGAAATCAGCGGAGGAACAGATGTCAAACAACTCACA
>JAEWVM010000159.1 GCA_023396615.1 Spirochaetota bacterium
ACTTTGTTTTTAAGTGAAGAAAAATCTTTGCTAAGAGTAGACATAGAAACAACAGTTACCTGTTTCTCATCATCAACAATCTGAGCATACATACTCTTATTGCTTTTTGAAATGCAAAGTCTCAATCTTCCCTTTGCATCAGTTTTGATTCTGCTCTTAATTCTGACTTTTCTACGAACCAGACGGTTAAATTTTGCTTTTAGACTATTCATTATTTCTTACCTGATTTTCCAGCTTTTCTTCTTACGTTTTCGCCCTGATATCTAATACCTTTACCTTTATAAGGCTCAGGTTTCTTCAATTCGCGAATCTCTGCTGCAACCTGTCCGACAACCTGTTTATTGTAACCTGAAATCTTTAGGTGAGTTGCATCAACAGCCTTAAGTTTAATTCCGGTACGAGTCTTATAGATTACAGGATGTGAAAATCCAAGGTGAAACTGAAGATCTTCTCCTGACTGCTGAACCCTGAAACCGACACCCTGAATCTCAAGATCCTGTTCAAAACCTTTTGATACACCAGTGACCATATTGTTAATAAGTGCTCTCATCAAACCATGAGAAGCTTTGCACTCGGATTCTTTTGTGATATCAGCAATTTCTACATTAAGAACATTATCAGCTTTTACGACTTTTATTCCAGAAACAATCGCACATGTATCAGTTCCAAGAGGACCTGACACTGTTACTGCTGATCCGTTTATTTCACAATTTACCCCTGAAGGTAAATTTATAGGCATTTTTCCAATTCGTGACATATGCTACTCTCTCAATTATGATATTAAACAGAGAAGTTCACCGCCGACATTCTCTTTCTTTGCGGTTTTATTTGAAATCACACCCTTCGGTGTTGAAAGAATCGTAATTCCAAGATTATTTTTAATTGGTTTAAGCTCTTCAACACCTACATAAACACGTCTGCTTGGCTTGCTTATTCTTTCAAGCTTTTCTATAGCAGGTTTATTGTCTTCAGTGTATTTAAGATAAACACGTATTACATTCTGTTTATTGTCTTCAACAAGTTTATAATTCTTTATAAAACCTTCGTCTTTAAGAATCTTCACTATTTCCATCTTCATAGTCGAAGACGGAATATCAACCTTAGGTAGTTTCGCCGTTACAGCGTTACGAACCCTGGCAAGCAAATCTGAAATTGGATCTGATATTGCACTCATATTATTCCTCTTATTATTACCAAGATGATTTTGTTACGCCCGGAATCTTTCCTTCACTCGCAAGTTTACGGAAACAAATTCTGCACATATCAAATCTTCTCATATATCCGCGCGGACGACCGCATAATGAACATCTGTTATGTTCTCTTACTTTAAACTTTGCACCACGGAGGTGTTTTGCAATTAAGCCAGTAGTAGCCACAATATTTCTCCTAATCTCTAAATGGCATTCCGAAAGATTCAAGAAGTGCCTTTGACTCTTCCTTAGTCTTGGCATTTGTTACAACAGTAACATTTATACCATAGATATTCTCAGCTTTATCAAAATCAATCTCAGGGAAAATAATCTGTTCTTTTATGGAGAAATTATAGTTCCCGAAATTATCAAAAGATTTTCCGGAAATTCCCTTGAAGTCTCTTACACGCGGAAGAGAAAAATTGATCAATCTGTCAAGAAACTCATACATTCTGTCACCGCGAAGGGTAACTTTGCATCCGAGTTCATATCCTTCTCTAATTTTGAAATTCGCAACCGCTTTTTTTGCAACTGTTTTAACAGGTTTCTGACCAGCTATTGCTGTAATTTCTGAATAAACAGCGTTCATTTTAGCAGTATTTGAATGTCCATCGCCGACTCCGACATTAAGAACAACTTTTTCAATTTTAGGGATCTGCATTGCAGATGAATAATTGAACTGTTTCTTAAGTTTGTCCTTTATACTGTCGTTATATGTTTTATACAATCTTGCAGCCATTATTATTTACCTTTTTAGTCTATGCTTTTTCCGCATTTTTTGCAAACTCGCGACTTGGTTGCATCTTTTTGAGTAACTCCAAGTCTAACTCCCTTTTTGCATTTTTCACAGAAAAACATCACATTAGACGGATTAATGGGACGTTCAACATGAACCAAAGAGCCCTGAGCGCCTTCCTGCGTAGCACGTGTATATTTTTTCTTTTGGTTAATACCTTCTACAAGAACTGAATCTTTTTTAGTATCAACTTTAAGAACTTTTCCTCTTTTTCCTTTATCTTTACCGGTGATAACAACAACCGTATCATTCTTCTTAAGTCTCATTTTCATCCTCTTTATTAAAGAACTTCAGGAGCAAGAGATACGATTTTCATAAAATCTTTTTCTCTAAGCTCTCTCGCAACAGGTCCGAATATACGGGAACCTTTTGGTTCATTCTTAGTGTCGATTATCGCAACGGCATTATCATCAAATCTGATATAAGTTCCGTCTTTTCTTTTAACCGGTTTTGAAGTTCTAACTACAACAGCACGGAGTACTGCTTTAGAATGAACTTTCTTTCCGTTAGAGTCTTTCAAACCATATGACGGATGAGAGTCTTTTACGGCAACCATAATTATATCTCCGACTGAAGCATAACGTCTTTTACTTCCGCCGAGAATTTTTATGCATCTAACTTTTTTTACGCCGCTATTATCAGCAACATTAAGATTTGTTTCTACCTGTATCATAGTTACCTACTTCGCTTTTTCTACTATAGAAACAAGGCGGTATCTTTTATCCTTAGACAAAGGTCTTGCTTCTTCAATTGTAACAACGTCTCCGATACCGCATTCGTTGTTTTCATCATGCGCTTTAACTTTTTTACTTTTTTTAACAAACTTCTTGTAAAGAGGATGCTTTTCCATCTTTTCAATCTTAACAACAACAGTTTTGTCCATTTTATCGCTGACTACACTGCCTGTAAGCTGTTTACTCTGTTTTTTAACCATTTTATGTTCCTTAAATCAACTTATCTTTTTTTAATTCCAAGCTCATACTCTTTTCTAAGAGTAAGAATGCGAGCAATCTTTTTTTTAAGGTTGTTAATAGATTTTGTATTTTCAAGCTTTCCGGTTACAGACTGAAAACGAAGCTTGCGAATAGATTCTTTCGCTGCGTTATACTGACTTGTTAATTCCTGTTCCGTAAGTCCTTCAATTTTCTCTTTCATGATTCACCTTTATATCTTTGTCACAATCTTTGTCTTAACTGAAAGCTTAGCACAAGCAGCAGTTAATGCTTCTCTTGCAACAGCTTCGTCAATTCCGCCCAGTTCAAAAAGGATTCTGCCAGGAAGAATTATCGCTTCAAAACCTTCAGGGTTACCTTTACCTTTACCCATACGAGTTTCAGCAGGTTTCTTAGTATATGGTCTGTCAGGGAAAATTCTGATCCAGAGTTTTCCGCCTCTTTTAACTTTTCTGTTTATGGCAACACGGGCAGCTTCTATCTGCCTGCTGTCAAGGCGTCCGGCCTCAAGAGCTTTAATTGCAAATTCTCCGAAAGAAACTGTTGAACCGCGATATGCTAGACCTTTCTGATTTCCGCGATGAATCTTTCTATGTTTAACCTTTGTAGGCATTAACATGGCTTTTATCCCTTATAAGTCAATTATTTTGTTTTTCTTTTTACAGTATATTTATCTTCGTCAGATTCTGCTTTTGAAGCAAAAACATCACCATTATAAACCCAAACTTTAACGCCGATCAAGCCATAAGTAGTAAGAGCTTCAGCAACACCATAATCGATGTCAGCTCTCAAAGTATGAAGAGGAACTCTTCCTTCTTTGAACGTTTCACCGCGAGCGATATCAGCACCGTTAAGTCTTCCGGAAATCATTACCTTTATTCCGTGAGCATTGCTTCTTACAGCGTTTCCAACAGCCTGACGGACTGCTTTTCTATAAGGCTGACGGCCTTCAATCTGCTGTGCTATCTGCTGTGCTATAACCTGAGCCGCTTTTTCCGGCTTCTTAACTTCAACTATATTAACATAAACGTTTTTTGATGCAATTTTCTGGAGAGAAAGTTTCAAAGTATCAATATCTGATCCTTTTTTACCAATAAGCATACCAGGTCTTGCAGTGTGAATGTTGACATTGATTTTATCAGCAAGACGCTCAATCACAACACGTGCAATACCTGCAGTCTTATGATTTTTCATTATAAAATCTCTGATCTTAAGATCCTCAACAAGACAAACCTTAAAATTCTTTTTATCTTCATACCAAACGGAATCCCAACTTCTTACAATTCCGATTCTAAACCCTATTGGATGTACCTTCTGACCCATAACTCACCTTGCAAAAATTATTTTTCGTCCGACAATACCACAGTTATATGGCTTGTCCTCTTAATGATTCTAGTTCCGCGACCTCTTGCGCGAGCTGCAAATCTCTTTAAAGTAATTCCGCCGTCAACGGTAATCTTCTTTATGAAAAGGTCATTATCATTAATCTCAGGATTAGCAACTTTAGCGTTTGCTCCGGCAGAATGAACAGTCTTCTTAATTAAATCAGAAGCTTTTCTGCGAAGTGAACCAAGCATATCCATTGCTTCAGGATAAGAATATCCTCTCACAACATTGGCAACTAGTCTTGCCTTATACGGAGATATTCTTACTGTTTTTGCTATCGCTCTGTATTCCATCTTTAATTCCTTCTAGCCGATTATTATTTCTTCTTCTTAGCCAATTTGTCGTCTTTACTTGTATGACCGCGATAATTTCTGGTCAAAGCAAACTCTCCAAGCTTGTGTCCAACCATATTCTCAGTAACATAAACAGGAATAAAGTTTTTTCCGTTGTGAACCATTATGGTATGTCCAAGCATTTCCGGAAATATTGTAGATCTTCTCGACCAAGTTTTCAGAGATTTCTTCTGATTTGTAGAATTAAGCTCTTCAACCTTCTTGAAAAGATTCATGTCGACATAAGGTCCTTTTTTTAACGATCTAGCCATAATTATTTCCTTCTGCTGATTATCATGTTATTACTATATTTTTTCTTCTTTCTTGTCTTGTATCCTTTAGCCGGTACACCAGTTGGAGAAACAGGATGTCTACCACCGCTTGTTCTACCTTCACCACCGCCCAATGGATGGTCAACAGGGTTCATTACAACACCTCTAACCTTAGGACGTTTACCAAGCCAACGCGATCTTCCGGCTTTACCAACAGTAACATTCATGTGATCGGCATTTCCAACTTCACCGATTGTTCCCAAACAATCACCATGAATCTTTCTAAGCTCGCCTGAAGGAAGCTTAACTAGGCAATAATCGCCTTCAAGACCGGAAATCTGTGCAAAAGACCCTGCTGATCTTGCGATCTGACCGCCTTTACCAACATGAAGTTCTATATTATAGATGTTAGTACCGACAGGGATATTCTTCAAAGGCATAGTATTGCCGGGTTTAACTTCAACTGAATTTCCTGAAAGAATCGAATCACCGACTTTAACAGATTTAGGGGCAATAATATAACGTCTTTCACCGTCTTTATAACAAACAAGAGCAATATTCGCAGTTCTGTTCGGATCGTACTGTATAGACTCAACTACACCAGGGATATCAAATTTATCTCTTTTGAAGTCAATTACTCTGTACTTTTTCTTATGCCCGCCGCCTTTTCTTCTTACGGAAATCTGACCTTTAGCACCACGACCTGCTTTCTGAACATAGCCTGAAGTCAGTGCTTTATGAGGCTTCTCTTCTGTAATCTCATCGAAAACAAGAACGGTCTTATATCGAAGAGTAGGAGTTACTGGTCTAAACTTTTTTAATGCCATCGTACAAAACCCTATTATTATTTATTATCAAACAATTCAATTTTATCGTCTTTCTTAAGAGTAATAATCGCCTTTTTCCAGATCGGTTTTCTTCCGATACCGAATTTAGTGCGCTTTTTACGAGTTCTAACGTTAATAACGTTTACATCTTCCGGTGTAACACCGAAAACTAATTTAACAGCCTGTTTAACAAGAGATTTATTAGAATCCATAGCTACTTTGAAGACATATTTTCTGTCAGCATTAAGCATTGTGGATTTCTCAGTGATTACAGGTTTTAATATAACATCGTTGAGGTTCATTTTATTTCACCTTCGAATACTTTTCGTTAATATATTTCACAGCGCCTTCAGTCATAAGAAGCTGTTTTGAATAAAAAATATCTCTTCCGTTGATAAGTTTTGCATCATTATACTTAACACCGGCAATATTTCTTATAGCTCTTCTAGTTTTAACATCACGGTCAAGCGCAACAAGAACACCGCGCTCAACGCCAAGTTTATTAAGAATATTCTGCATATCCTTAGTCTTACCTGATTCTACATCAAAGTCGGCAATAACTTTAAGTGCACTTTCTTTCGCTTTTACAGAGAAAATCGAACGATATGCTGCAGACTTAAGGCTTTTCGGAAGTTCAACTTTATAAGATCTTGGTCTTGGACCAAAAACTATTCCACCGCCTCTCCACTGCGGAGATCTGATCGATCCCTGACGGGCACGACCTGTTCCTTTCTGCTTCCAAGGTTTCTTTCCACCACCGCTCACAAAAGAACGTTCTTTAGTAGAATGAGTTCCCTGACGAAGATTAGCATTTGCCGCCTTTATAAACTCATACAAAAGCACATCATTAATTTCGGCTGCAAAAACAGAATCATTCAATTCGACCTGTCCGAGCTTCTGCCCATCTATGGAATACTTATCTATTAACATTGTCTTCCTCTATCAGTATCCTTTATTTTCCCTTTACGAGTACAAGAGAATTTCTTCTGCCAGGTATAGCTCCTGAAACAAGAATCGTATTCTTCTCTTTCAAAACTTTCATAACTTTCAAATTTTTTACAGTAACAGTGTCGGTACCCATACGTCCCGCCATCTTTTTACCTTTCCAAACTTCTCCCGGATAAGTTCTGCAACCCATTGAACCCGGAGCACGATGAAAAGAAGAACCGTGAGAAGCGCGTCCGCCTTTAAAATTGTGACGTTTCATTGTTCCCTGGAAACCTTTTCCTTTAGAAACACCTTCAACATCTACAAAATCATTTTCAGAAAAAATATCACAAGTCAAAACGCTGCCGACTTCAAATGAAGAATCGAACAAATCAACTTCTCTCAGAGATTTTTTCATCTCAGCAACATTTCTCTTTTTAAACTCACCGGCAAGAGCCTTAGTAAGATCTTTTTCCTTAACATCGCCAAAACCAAGTTTTATTGACTCGTAACCATCTTTATCGGCAGTCTTTTTCTGCACAACAACATTCGGGCCAAGCTCAACAACTGTTACTGGGACCATTGAACCATCTTCAGCAAAAAGCTGAGTCATTCCGATTTTTTTTCCGATCAACGCCTTTCTCATGACAAAATCCTGCCAAACACCAATTATTTTCTTTCAACAATTTCTAACAATTTTATTACGTTTCGGCATCAACTGCCGGAACAATCAAAACGATTTACAATTTGATATCTACGGAAACACCTGCTGGAAGTTCAAGCTTCATTAAAGCTTCAACCGTATCAGTACTAGGATCTATGATATCAACAAGTCTTTTATGAGTCCTTATTTCAAACTGCTCACGAGATTCCTTATTAACATGCGGCGATCTCAGAACACAAAATTTCTCAACCTTTGTAGGAAGAGGAACTGGACCCGCAACTTTCGCACCAATTCTATTAGTCGTAGCAACAATCATAGCCGCCGACTTGTCGAGAACCTTAACATCGAAAGATTTAAGCTTCACGCGTATCATTTTAGTTGCATTCTTAGCCACAATATTCCCTCAAATTTAACATTACATAGAATTGGTCAAGCTCTCTGTGAGCTTGACCAATATCGTTTCATAAGCGTTATTAATCAACCTTTTTACTATTAAGCGACGATTTTTGTTACAACACCGGCACCAACAGTTCTTCCGCCTTCTCTGATCGCGAAACGAAGAGTTTCTTCCATTGCAACCGGAGTGATAAGCTCGATAACCATTTTGATGTTATCGCCAGGCATAACCATTTCAACACCTTCAGGAAGCTGGATGATACCAGTTACGTCAGTTGTTCTGAAATAGAACTGAGGACGATAGTTATTAAAGAATGGAGTATGTCTTCCGCCTTCTTCTTTAGAAAGAATATAGACTTCACAATCAAATTTTGTATGAGGAGTTACAGAACCCGGTTTAGCAAGAACCTGACCTCTTTCAACATCTTCTTTTGCTACACCGCGAAGAAGACATCCAACGTTATCACCAGCAAGACCTTCATCAAGAAGCTTTCTGAACATTTCAACGCCGGTAACAACCGCTTTCTTAGTTTCTTTGAAACCGATGATTTCGATTTCTTCGTTAACTTTAACCTTACCTCTTTCAACTCTTCCAGTTACAACAGTTCCACGGCCGGTGATAGAGAATACGTCCTCTACAGGCATAAGGAAAGGTTTGTCGATTGGTCTTTCAGGAGTTGGTACAAAAGTATCAAGAGCTTCGCCAAGAGCAAGAATTGCCTTAACCCACTCAGAATCTTTTTTTCCAGCTGCGATATCTTCAAGAGCTCTAAGCGCAGAACCAGGAACGATTGGAGAATCAGCAGAGAAACCGTTTTTAACAAGAAGATCTTTAACTTCTTCTTTTACAAGTTCAACAAGCTCTTCTCTGTCAGAAGCATCAAGCATATCTACTTTATTCAAGAAAACGATAACGTAAGGAACGTTTACCTGACGAGCAAGAAGAACGTGTTCCTTAGTCTGAGGCATAGGACCGTCAGTAGCAGCAACAACAAGAATTGCAGCATCCATCTGAGCAGCACCAGTGATCATGTTTTTTACATAGTCAGCGTGACCAGGACAGTCAACGTGAGCATAATGTCTAGCAGGAGTCTGATATTCCTGATGAGAAGTCGCAATAGTGATACCGCGCTCTCTTTCTTCCGGAGCATTATCGATATTTTCGAATGCAACGGCTTTGTTAGATCCGCCGTAAACAGCGGCAAATACGTTAGTAATACTAGAAGTCAATGTAGTCTTGCCATGGTCAACGTGACCGATGGTTCCCACGTTTACGTGTGGTTTCGACCTGTCGAATTTTTCTTTAGCCATTTTATTTCTCCTATTTCCTTGTTTTTCTTATTCCGTTTTTAAGCAAACAATAGACAGCCTTCGATGAACGAAGGTGAATGAATTAAAAAAATATACCCGTTTACTGTCAACCAATTAATCCAAAAAAAATTTCGATTAATTGAAATTTTTATATATTTCCAAAAAACCTAAAAAACGCGCCCCATTATTCTATTTACAATCATTTCAGCCTTGTTTTTCGGCACTATTTCGTAACGGGAAAACTGCATCGTGTACGAAGCTCTTCCCTGGCTTATTGAACGGACACTCGTGGAATATCCGAACATTTCCGAAAGAGGTACATAGGCATCAACAACTTTAAGATGTCCGCGCATATCTATTGATTCAACGCGTCCTTTTCGTGTGCTGATATCATTTATAACATCACCGGTATATTCATCAGGAAGAACAACTTCAAGACGCATTATCGGCTCAAGAAGGACAGGATTTGCCTTCTGACACGCTTCTTTTAAAGCCATATTGACGGCAATTCTGTATGAAAGCTCAGTCGACTCATTCTCAAAATACTCTGCTCCGACAAGCTCTACAATAATATCATCCATTTTAAAACCGGCAAGAACTCCCGCCTGAGAAGCATCATTCACGCCTTCAGAAACAGCCTGCACAAGATTCGGTGCTAAAATTTGCGGCGGCAAAGTGTTTGTAAACGCAATACCTGCGCCGTTCGAATTAGGAATAACGCGAATCTTGACAAGAGCCTTGTTATTTTTTCCTGAAATTATATGTTCATACAATTTCTCAACAACGGCTTCAGATGAAATAGTTTCTTTATATGTTACCTGCGGTTTTCCGACATTTGCATTTACTGAAAACTCCCGAATTAACCGGTCGGCAATAATTTCAAGATGCAGTTCTCCCATTCCCGAAATCAGATTCTGCCCGGTATCAGGATCTTTTTTCACCTGAAATGTCGGATCTTCTTCCATCAAACGGTCAAGAGACTGAAATAACTTATCCTGATCAGCTTTAGTCTTCGGCTCAATTGCAACAGATATTACAGGATCCGGAAAATCCATTTTTTCAAGGATTACCGGATTAGATTCCGCAGTTAATGTATCACCTGTTCTTGAAAATTTCATACCGACCAATGCAACGATATCTCCGGAAAAAGCTTCTTTTACCTCTTCCCTGTCATTTGCATGCATACGGATAATTTTCTGAATACGCTCTTTTTTCCCGGAATTGACACACAAGACACTGTCGCCGACCTTTAATTCACCTGAATAAATTCTAATGAAAGAAAGTTTTCCGACATACGGATCTGAATGTATTTTGAAAAGAAGCGCGGACAATGGTTCTTTATCTTCCGGCTCACGAGTTATTATATTTTCAAGATTTTTCGGATCATGACCTTTAACAGCTCCGACATCCTTCGGAGAAGGAAGATAATCTATAACAGCATCCAAGAGAGGCTGAACACCTTTATTTTTAAGGGCAGTTCCGCAAAAAACAGGGAAAATCTTTGATGAGATCACCAATCCCCTGAGTGATTTTTTAACATCTTCAACCGTTACATTTTCCGCCAGAACTTTTTCCATCAGTTCATCATCAAAGCCGGTCAGCAGATCAATCATTTCCTCGTGTCTGCGGCGGTATTCGTCCATATACTCTGCAGGAATATCAGATTCAACGAGTTCTTCACCTTTATCGCCGGAGTTAACAATCATTTTGCCTGCAATAACGTCTATAGCTCCGGAAAAATTATCCTCCGCGCCGCAAGGAAACTGAACTACTACAGGAAGCGCATTCAGCTTTTTTATGATCATATGAACAGTGTTATTGAAATCAGCACCGATTCTGTCCATTTTATTCACAAAACAAAGACGCGGAATATGGTATTTATCAGCCTGGCGCCAAACCGTCTCGGATTGAGGTTCAACACCATGGACTGCGTCAAAAACAGCTATCGCGGAATCAAGGACACGGAGAGACCGCTCAACTTCAACCGTAAAGTCAACGTGACCGGGAGTATCTATTAAATTAATTCGTGTATTTTTCCAGAAACATGTTGTAGCAGCCGCAGTAATGGTAATTCCGCGTTCTTTCTCCTGAATCATCCAGTCCATCTCGGCACTGCCTTCATGAACTTCACCGATTTTATGAGTTTTACCTGTATAGAAAAGAATACGCTCAGAAAGTGTCGTCTTTCCGGCATCAATATGAGCCATTATTCCGATATTTCTTGTACGATGTAAAGGCAGATCCCTTCCCATTTTTCACCCGCTTCAACAAAAAATGCCAGGCAGACACCTGGCACTATATATTTAATCTAAGACAAATCAGAATTTATAATGAGCAAAAGCTTTGTTTGCTTCAGCCATACGGTGAGTATCTTCTTTCTTTTTGATCGATGCGCCTGTATTGTTAAAGGCATCCATCAATTCACCTGCAAGCTTCTGACACATAGTTTTTTCGCTTCTTGCACGCGATGCTGTAATTATCCATCTGATAGCAAGTGCCTGTCTTCTTTCAGCTCTTATTTCGATAGGAACCTGATAAGTTGCTCCGCCGACACGTCTTGATTTAACTTCGACAAGCGGCTTAACATTTTCAAGAGCCTTTTCAAAAACTTCAACAGGAGTCTGTTCAGTTTTCTTCTGTATAAATTCCATAGCATCGTAAAATGCTTTTTCTGCTATTCCTTTCTTTCCATCATACATCATTACATTGACAAATTTGGAAATCAACTGGCTGTTGAACTTAGGATCAGGAAGTACTTCTCTTTTAACTGGTCTTCTTCTTCTTGGCATATCTATCCTCTTTTATCGTTTACGCTTTAGGTCTCTTTGCGCCGTATTTAGAACGCGATTTTTTACGGCCGTCAACACCGAGAGTATCAAGAGCTCCTCTCACTATATGATAACGCACACCCGGCAAATCCTTTACTCTTCCGCCTCTGACAAGAACTGCAGAGTGCTCCTGAAGATTGTGACCAACACCCGGAATGTATGCTGTAACTTCGATACCGTTTGTAAGACGAACACGGGCAACTTTTCTAAGAGCCGAATTCGGTTTTTTAGGAGTAACAGTCATTACACGTGTACAAACTCCTCTTTTCTGCGGACAAGACTTCAAAGCAGGGGATTTAGTTCCTCTGTTTTTTGACTCACGCCCTTTTCTTATCAACTGATTAATAGTAGGCATTTTTGCTCCTTAAACCTATATAAAAAGATAATTTCACCGTTAGTTTTTGCAATCTCACTTTACGGCAGTTCTTTGTCAATAAAATTAATCAAGTTCCGGGAAATTTATTCCCGGAACTGTATATTTTACTCTTCGTCTGAAATAGTTTCGTCTGCGAAATCCTCATCATCATCTTCTTCGTCTTCATCCGGAAGTTCATCCAGAGGAATCGGATCTTTCATCAAAGGAACCGGAACAGGCTGAGGCTGATTTTCGTCATCCATGCGAGGATACTCATCCTCAGTTTCCATCATCTTAAGTTCTTCTTCTGTGAAATCCATATCTCCGGTTTCATGCTGATAAACATCACAATTTCTGTAATCCGGCATACCTGTTCCCGCAGGGATAAGATGACCGATAATTACGTTTTCTTTTAATCCGCGGAGATGATCGACCTTTCCTTTTATAGCCGCATCGGTAAGAACGCGTGTTGTTTCCTGGAAAGATGCCGCAGAAATAAACGATTCTGTATTCAAAGCGGCTTTAGTAATACCCATAAGAACCGGCTCTGCACCGCAAGGCGAACCGCCCTCATTTGTAACTCGTTCATTTTCATCTTTGAATTCAAACTTATCAGCAATCTGTTCAATTACAAATGATGTATCACCCGGTTCAGTAATTCTAACTTTACGGAGCATCTGACGAACGATAATTTCAATATGTTTATCGTTAATTCCTACACCCTGAAGTCTGTAAACCGCCTGTACTTCATTAACAAGGAATTTCTGAAGTTCACGGATACCCATGATTTTAAGAATATCATGCGGATCAACCGGACCGTCATCAATTTTTTCACCCTTGCGGATTATATCCCCGTCCTGAACACGTAAGAATTTTGATGCCGGAATAGAATATTCTCTTTCCTCTTCATCGTTAACAACTTTAATCTTACGTTTATTCTTAACAGTGTCACCGATAACAACTTTTCCGTCAATTTCTGAAAGAGTGGTTTTATCTTTCGGTACTCTTGCTTCAAAAAGTTCGGCAACACGCGGAAGACCGCCCGTGATATCCTTGGTTTTTTCAGCTTCTTTAGGGATCTTTGAAAGAATAGATCCTGCTCTAACCTTCATCTTATCTTCAACAACAAGATGCGCACCCTTAGGAAGAAGATATGTAGTAGGTTCAGCATCAGGAGATGCGTAAACGTTTATGCGCGGCTGAAGCTTTTCAGTTTTATACTCTACTATAAATCTCTTTTTCTGATTGGTTACAGGGTCAAGCTCTTCAATCATACTCTTATTGAGTTCAACATCAACAAATTCTACAGTACCGTCAATTTCTGTTACGATAGGCTCGAGAAGAGGGTCAAATGCCGCAATAACTGAATTTCTGTCATAGAATTTATCTATCTGACAAAGAATTTCTGTACCTACATTGATCGGCTTAAGATTGATGTCGCCAAGCACATAGAGTTTGTTTCCGTCAAGTTTAACAAAACCTGATGTTTTAGAAAGAACTGCTTCTTTATCTTTTGTAGCGATTTTTGAACCCGGATATATTTTATCGCCTTCTTTTGCTGTAATCTTTTCTCCGTTATCAAGACTGTATTCGGCAACAACACGCTGAACCTCGAGATAACCTCTTCTTACGGATATTATTTTTTTATCATCAGTAAGAATAGTTCTGAAAGTCATGTTCTTAACAAATACAGGGTAACCGAAACGGATTTCACCTTCTTCTACCTTACCTGATGCGATACCTCCGATATGGAAAGTTCTCATGGTAAGCTGAGTTCCCGGCTGACCGATTGACTGAGCGGCAATTGTTCCGACCGCTTCACCGATATTAACAGCCATAGAAGTACCGAGGTTCTGACCATAACATTTTGCGCATGTTCCATGACGCGATTCGCAAGTCAATACCGAACGTATTTCAATAGTATCAATATGAAGTTCGTCAATTTTTTCTGCAAGATCCTTTGTTATAATCTGATCTGCGTTTGCAATAATCTCATTTGTTACCGGATGATACAAATCATAGAGAAGAGTTCTTCCGATTACACGTGAACCGAGAGTTTCAACAACTTCATCACCTTCTTTGATCGCGGAGATGTCGATACCGACTGTAGTTCCGCAATCGTCTTCAGTTACAACAACATCCTGAGAAATATCTACAAGACGGCGTGTAAGATAACCGGCATCCGCAGTTTTAAGAGCGGTATCGGCAAGACCTTTTCTCGCACCGTTTGTTGAGATAAAGTACTCGAGAACGTTAAGACCTTCTTTAAAGTTTGAACGTATCGGAATATCGATGATATCACCGCTCGGTTTTGACATCAATCCGCGCATACCCGCAAGCTGTTTGATCTGCTGGCTGGATCCACGGGCTCCGGACTGTGCCATGATATAAATATTGTTAAACCCTTCCTGGTCTTTCGCAATATTTTCCATCATTACTTTAGTAATCTGGTCGTTGACAGAAGTCCATTTGTTTACGACAAGGTTGAATCTTTCTTCATTTGTTCTCATACCGAAACGGTACTCTTCCTCAACCTTTTCAATTTCTTTATTGGCTTTTTCAACCATTTCATATTTTTCTTTAGGAACGATAATATCAGAAACCGCAATTGTAGGTGCGAAATATGTACCGTATCTGTAACCGAGACTCTTGACATCATCAAGCATCTTAACAGTTACTGCTGATCCGAACTTGTCAAAAATATCCGCGATGATTTTAGAAATTTCTTTCTTTCCGCAGACATAGTTAACAAACTTATATCCTTCAGGCATAATCTGATTAAAAATCAGTCTGCCGCCTGTTGTTTCAAAAGGCTCGCCTTCAGCAGGATAAAATTTGATTTTATTTCTATAATCAAAAGTTCCTCTGTCAACTGCACGTTCGATATCATCAAGCGAGTCAAAATTTTTAATCGGGTCGCCCTCTTTATGAGGAAGCTGACTTGTAAGGTAATAAATACCAAGAATTATATCCTGTGAAGGAGTTACAACCGGTTCACCGTTTGCAGGCGATAGAAGATTGTTCGCAGAAAGCATCAAAGTCCAGCACTCAAGCTGAGCACGAGGAGAAAGCGGAACGTGAACTGCCATCTGGTCACCGTCAAAGTCGGCATTATACGCATGGCAGACAAGCGGATGCAGTCTGATCGCTTTTCCTTCAACTAGAACAGGTTCAAACGCCTGGATTCCAAGACGGTGAAGAGTCGGAGCACGGTTAAGAAGAACCGGATGTTCAGCGATTACCTGCTCAAGAACTTCCCATACTGCGCCTTCTTCGTTTTCAACCTTGCGTTTCGCACTCTTTATGTTCTGGCAAAATCCTTCATCAACAAGTCTTCTCATGATGAACGGCTTGAAAAGCTCAATTGCCATTTTCTTAGGAAGACCGCACTGGTAAAGTTTAAGCTCAGGTCCGATTACAATTACCGAACGCCCTGAGTAGTCAACGCGCTTACCAAGTAGATTCTGGCGGAAACGTCCCTGCTTACCTTTAAGCATATCCGAGATAGATTTGAGAGGACGGTTTCCTTTTCCTTTAACTGCTTTCTTTCTTCTTGAATTGTCAAAAAGAGCATCAACAGCTTCCTGAAGCATTCTTTTTTCATTTTTTACAATAATATCAGGCGCTCTGAGGACAAGAAGCCTCTTGAGACGGTTATTTCTGTTTATTACACGTCTGTAAAGATCGTTAAGGTCACTGGTAGCAAAACGTCCGCCGTCAAGCTGAACCATCGGGCGCAATTCAGGCGGAATTACCGGAATTGCATCCATTACCATCCATTCAGGTTTGTTTTCTGAATCTCTGAATGCTTCAATTACTTCAAGACGCTTGATGAGTTTCTTATCAATAGTCTTGTTATTCTGCTGAAGATCAATTATATGAGCTCTGAGTCTCTGTGATTCATCATCAAGATCAATACTGAGAAGAAGTTCTTTAATTGCAGAAGCTCCCATTTCTGCGACAAAGCTGTCGCCGAATTTCTCATAAAGATCATAGTATTCGTCTTCTTCTAAAAGGCTTCCGCGCGAAATATTCTCTTCAGAAGCTTCACCCGGCTCAAGAACAACATATTTTTCGTAATAAAGAATCTTTTTTAGATCCATCGCGGACATGTCGAGAAGAAGTCCGAGACGGGATGGAACAGATCTGTAATACCAGATATGTGCTATCGGAGCGGCAAGCTCTATATGACCGCCGCGCTCTCTTCTTACTTTGTAATGCGTTACTTCAACACCGCAACGGTCGCAAATTACGCCCTTGTAGCGGATAGATTTAAATTTTCCGCAATAACATTCGTACTCTTTAGTTGTACCGAATATTTTTTCACAGAAAAGTCCGTCACGCTCAGGTTTGAGTGTACGGTAATTTATCGTTTCAGGTTTCTTAACCTCGCCGTACGACCACTCACGGATCGTATCAGGAGAGGCAAGCTGTATTTTCATTGAACTGAAATCGTTAAAATCTCTCATTCAGGGATCCCCATATTTAGATTTTTTCAGCTGTTGCTTTCGTTATGAAGAGTATCGAATTTGATTCTCTTCTTGTTTTTATTGAAACTGTCGCTCCATTCAGCGAGTGACAATTCCTTGCCCTTCTTGTCAAAAATCTTAACGTCAAGCGCAAGACCTCTAAGCTCCTGAATCAATACGTTGAAAGATTCAGGTACTCCAGGACTTGTAGCCTGATGACCTTTTACTATCGCTTCGTACATACGTGCACGGCCGATCATGTCATCCGACTTAACAGTAAGAAGTTCCTGAAGTGTATAAGCCGCTCCATAAGCTTCGAGCGCCCAAACTTCCATCTCCCCGAGTCTCTGACCTCCGAACTGAGCTTTTCCTCCAAGAGGCTGCTGAGTAACAAGAGAGTAAGGACCGGTTGAACGTGCATGAATCTTGTCATCGACCATGTGAGCAAGTTTAATCATATAGATATAACCTGTCATTACACGGTTTTTGAAAGCATCACCTGTTCTACCGTCATAAAGAACCGATTTTGAATCTTCAGGAAGATTAGCTTTCTTAAGATAATCTTTAATATCATCGTGAGTCGCGCCGTCAAAAATCGGAGTCTCAGTAAGAACACCCATTTCATGAGCTGCCCAGCCCAATTCTGATTCAAGAAGCTGACCGATATTCATTCGCGAAGGCACCCCGAGAGGGTTGAGAACGATATCAATCGGCGTACCATCAGGAAGATAAGGCATTTCGTATTCCGGCATTACGCGCGAAATTACACCCTTGTTTCCGTGGCGGCCCGCCATCTTGTCACCGACAGAGATTTTTCTTTTTTTGGCAATATAAACCTTAACAAGCTCTTCAACGCCTGCAGCTAGTTCATCGCCGTTTTCGCGTGAAAATCTCTTAATATCAATGATTACACCTTCCATTCCGTTAGGAACGCGAAGAGATGTATCTCTTACTTCTCTAGCCTTTTCGCCGAAAATCGAATGAAGAAGTTTATACTCAGGAGTGATATCCTGTTCTCCCTTAGGAGTAACCTTTCCGACAAGGATATCATTCGGTTTAACAAAAGCTCCGACTCTGACTATACCGTCATCATCAAGATCCTTGAACGCTTTTTCGCCGAGGTTAGGAATATCGCGTGTGATAACTTCTCTTCCGAGTTTAGTTTCACGTGCTTCGATTTCAAACTGCTCGACATGAAGCGATGTAAATACGTCTTCTTTTACAAGTTTTTCTGAAAGAAGAATCGCATCCTCGAAATTATATCCCATCCAAGGCATGAACGCTACAAGAATGTTTCTTCCGAGTGCAAGTCTTCCAAGGTCGGTTGAAGGTCCGTCAGCAAGAACATCGCCTTTCTTAACCTTTTCACCGGTTTTAACAATCGGTTTCTGATTGAAGCATGTTCCCTGATTTGTTCTCTGGAATTTAATCAGTTTATATTCATCAACTTCGCCGCCCGCTTTTCTTTTAACAAGAATTCTTGTGGCATCAGAAGCGATAACTTCACCGTCATGTTTAGCGATAACCATTACACCGCTGTCTTTAGCCGCTCTTACTTCAATACCGGTTCCTACAAGAGGAGCCTGTTCTTCAAGAAGAGGAACTGCCTGACGCTGCATGTTCGAACCCATCAGTGCACGGTTCGCATCATCATGCTCGAGGAACGGAATAAGACATGTTGAAACTGAGAATATCTGGCTCGGTGATACGTCCATATACTGAATTTCATCAGGTTTTCTGTAAGGGAAATCTCCGCGGTGACGGCAAGGATTCATTACAGTTGTAAATTTTCCATTATCGTCAATAGGAGCATTCGCCTGTGCAATATAAGAACGGTCTTCTTCTGTCGCTGTAAGATATTCAACTTTGTCAGTTACAATACCGTTTTCAACTTTTTTGTACGGAGTTTCAAGGAATCCGTATTTGTTTACACGTGCGTAAGTCGACATTGAAACGATAAGACCGATGTTCGGACCTTCCGGAGTTTCAATAGGACACATACGGCCGTAATGAGAATAGTGTACGTCACGCACTTCGAATCCTGCTCTGTCTCTTGAAAGACCGCCGGGACCGAGAGCCGAAAGACGTCTTTTATGAGTAAGTTCTGCAAGAGGATTAGTCTGATCCATGAACTGTGAAAGCTGACTCGAACCGAAAAACTCATTGAGCACGGCACTAACCGGCTTGATGCTTATCAAAGCCTGTGGAGTAGCAACATCAAGATCCTGAATAGTCATTCTCTCGCGGATAACGCGCTCCATTCTCTGAAAACCGAGTTTAAGCTGGTTAACAAGAAGCTCACCAACCGAACGAACTCTTCTGTTTCCGAGATGATCGATATCATCTACAACGAAATCCTTTGCTTCCGAAATCAGAAACAGAATGTATTTTACTGTTTCGATGATGTCGCGCGGAATGAGTGTATCATTTTCGATATCTGCAGGATAATTGAACTTTTTATTAATCTTATATCTTCCAACAAGCCCTAGAGAGTAGCTCTTGAGGTCAAAAAACATTCTGTTAAGTTCGTTGAGAGCATCCTTTACCATTAAAGGATCTCCCGGACGCATGATATCATAAATTGAAAGGAGAGCTAGTTCACATTGAGTAAATTCCTGATTGAGACCCTTCTGAAGTTTCTCGCACATCTCTCTGTCTTTATCAAGAGACTTGATAAGATAATCATCTTCCTTGTTATTCGGGAATTTGATTATATCTATCGTTTTGATGCCCTCTTCCTTCATACGGTCGATAGCATCAAGAGTAATTCTTCCGCCGGCGTCAATTATGCTGTCGCCTTCGTCGCTCTTGCTGAAAATCGATACAGCAACACGCTGACCGATTATTCTTGAAATATTATCATCATTTGTAATATCAACTTTTTCAGGCTCGCCGTAAAAAAGTCTGATAATTTCCTCATCACTCTCTGCACCGATTGTTTTATCAACCAGATTAAGAGATTTGATGAGAAGAGTTACCGGAAACTTTTTCTTTCTGTCTATACGCGCGATAATCATTCCCTTAGAATCCATTTCTATTTCAAGCCATGAACCTTTATCAGGAATAACACGTGCGCTGTATATACGCTCTATATCGTCAAACGCGAAAAATATACCAGGAGAACGGTGTAGCTGATTTACAACAACACGCTCTGCTCCGTTTATAATAAATGTGCCTCTGTCGGTCATCACGGGAATGTCTCCCATGTAAACCTGCTGCTGACGCACTTCCATATTGTCTTTTTTAATGAGATTTATTGTCGCCTTAAGCGGAGAAGCAAAAGTCACATCGCGTTCTTTACATTCCGCTTCACTGTACTTCGGCTCGCCGATTTCATAGTTCACGAATTCAAGCGTAAGGTCTTCATTCGGGCTGTTGATTGGAAAAGTCTCAACAAAAACAGCCTGCAGACCGTGCTTTTTTCTTTTAGACGGGGATATATCTCTCTGAAGGAACCAATCATAGGATTCCGTCTGAACCTCTATCATGTCCGGGATTTCAATACCTTGACGTATTTTCCCGAAATTAACTACAGGTTTTTCTTTACGCATCTTTAACCCCAGTGTGTTTCTTTCGAATTATTGCGCGTAACACGCGCTAAAACAGCATCAAAAAACAAAATCAATAGACCGGTAACCCAGTCTATTGATTAAATCATTGCGCCGGGATTAGAATCCCGGCTGAAGGCAAGAAATTACTTAACTTCAACAGCCGCACCGACTGCTTCAAGTTTAGCTTTGATATCAGCAGCTTCCTGCTTAGAAACTTTTTCTTTAACAGCTTTGCCGTTAGCTTCAACAAGTTCTTTTGCTTCTTTAAGACCAAGGCTTGTGAGTTCTCTAACAACTTTAATAACGTCGATTTTCTTTTCGCCGTGGCTCTTAAGAATTACGTCAAATTCAGTTTTTTCTTCAGCAGCTTCTGCCGCAGGGCCCGCGGCAACAGCTACAGCAGTTGGAGCCGCAGCTGAGATTCCGAATTTATCTTCCATAGCTTTTACAAGCTCAGAAGCTTCGAGAAGAGTAAGGCTACCAATAGCCTCGAGTAGTTCATCAATTGACAATTTAGCCATTTTTTTAACTCCTTATACTTAGTGAATTACTTCAAGTTAAGCGGCTTTTCCGCAAAACCTATAAGGGTAAAATAAGTTACCTTTATATAAAGGATCTGATTTTACGCCTATTTTAGAAAGCTTTACTGCGCGTTTTTTTCCGCAACAGCATTGATTCCTCTCGCAACGGATGCCATAATCTGATTCATGCCGATAGCAATCTTCGATGTTGGAGCGTTGACAAGATAAAGAACCTTTGAAAGCAGAACTTCTTTTGAAGGAAGATCGGCAATTCTTTTAATACCGTCGGCACCGTAAACGACACCTTCGATAACACCGGCTACAAGCTCAAACTTTTCCTGTTCTTTCTGAAAGTCTTTGAAAAGTTTTGCTACTTCACCGACCTGGTCGCCTGCAAAAGCAACAGCAACCGGACCTTTGAGATAATCTTCAAGTGAAGAATCATATCCGCAGTCCTTAAGCGCTTTTCTGAAGTAGTTGTTTTTTACAACCTGGAACTTCGCGCCGGTTTTTTTCACATCGTTTCTTAGCTGGGTAAGAGCTGAAACTTTGATTCCGGAATAGTTAGTAAGGATTACGTTCTTGTTTCCGTTCAGCTTTTCTGTAAGCTGTGCAACTTCATCAATTTTGTACTGCTTTACCATTATCTGTCTATCCCCTTAAAGTTGATTTTGATGCCGGGACCCATCGTAGTACAAACAACAAGCGACTTAACGTAATTGCCTTTTGCTTCCGAAGGTTTGTCTTTCATCACCTGAACAAATAGAGCCTTGATGTTGGAAATAATCGCATCATCTGCAAAAGAAGCTTTTCCGATTCCAAGGTGAATAACTCCGGTTTTATCCGAACGGTACTCAACTTTTCCGCTTTTGAGCTCTTTTATGATGCCTTTAACATCATTCGTAACTGTTCCGGCTTTTGGTTTAGGCATTAAACCCTTTTTACCGAGAATGGGACCAAGCTTACCCACTTTGGTCATCATGTCCGGTGTGGCAACTACAGCATCATAGTCAGTCCACTTTTCATTCTGAATTTTGTCGATCAGCTCATCGCCGCCGATAAAATCAGCTCCTGCATCCTTCGCTTCAGCCTGCTTGTCCCCTTTACAAAGAACAAGAACCTTAACCTGTTTTCCGTTTCCGGCAGGAAGTGTTACAAAACCGCGGACATTCTGATAACTTTTGCAAATTACCTTAATGCTGAGTTCCACTGTTTCGTCAAACTTGGCAAATTTTACCTGTCTCATGAGTGCTACGGCTTCTTCAGGAGAAAGAAGCTTTGTTTTGTCGACTTTTTGTCTCGCACTAATGAGTTTTTTACCGTGTTTCATCTATATCTCCTGATTGAATAGATCGCTTATCTAATTACATCAACGCCCATTGAACGGGCAGTACCTGCAATAATTTTAACTGCGGCGTCAAGAGTATCAGCATTGAGATCCGGCATTTTCATGTTTGCGATGTCTTCAAGCTGTTTGCGGGTAATCTTACCGGCTTTAGTCTTGTTAGGCTCGCCGGAACCGCTTTCGATACCGATTGCTTTTTTAATAAGAACCGCTGCAGGAGGAGTCTTTATGATGAAATCATAAGTTCTGTCCTCATAAACTGAAATTACAACCGGAAGAACAAGACCCGGCTTATCCTTGGTTCTTTCATTGAACGCTTTACAGAACTCCATAATATTGAGTCCGTGCTGACCAAGAGCAGGACCCACTGGAGGTGCCGGATTCGCCTGAGCTCCTTTAATCTGAAGCTTAATTTGCGTAGCAAGTTTTTTCTTTTTTTTAGGTGCCATAACTGTTTCCTTATTCTATAATAACTGATTTTCGAATTAAATCTTTCCAACCTGAAGATAATCAAGCTCAACAGGAGTTCCGCGGCCGAATATCTCGACTTTTACTCTCACCCTGCCTTTCTCGGGAAAAACTTCCTCGATAACACCGCTGAAATTGCTGAAAGGCCCGTCGATAACCTTGACATGTTCTCCGATAAGAAAATTGATCTGCGCAGGAGTCTTTTCTTTCGATTTTTCACTTCTGTCCGCATTCTCAAAAATAAGCTCGCTGACTTCGCGGTCAGAAAGAGGCTTAGGTTTTCCTGTACCGAAAGCGCCTACAAAATTTGTAACATAAGTTACGGTTTTGATAGCCGCCCAGATCGCGTCATCAAGATCGACATTAACAAGCACGTAGCCTGGCAAAGTCTTTCTCTTTCTCATCTTCTTCTTTCCGTCTTTCGCAAGATACGGATCGTCATAAGTAGGAACGAGAACTTCACCGAGTCTGTCCTCAAGCTTGAGGTTCTTGAACTTGGTTTCAATCGACCGTTTTACTTCATTTTCCTTGCCGGAATAAGTATGAATTACATACCATTGTTTTGCCATTTTTAACGCATCACCGTCTGAATTATTTTAGTGAAAACCATGTCGATACCCCACAGAAAGATAGACATAATAATAGTGAGGATAATCGCAACCATAGTAAAACGCGACACTTCTTCTTTAGAAGGCCATGCTACTTTTGAAAGCTCTTCTTTCGAACCGGCAAGAAATTCTTTTGTGTTTTTAAAAAGTTTCACAATATACCTGCTTATTAAGCTTTAGTTTCTTTGTGAAGCGTGTGTTTTCCGCAGAATTTGCAGAATTTTGCGCGCTCCAGCTTTCCTGTAGTGTTTCTTTTGTTCTTCTCTGTCGCATAATTCTTTCTTTTGCAATCCTGACAGCTCATAAGAATTACTTCTCTCATAACGCCTTCCTGTAAACTTTATTTATTCCACGCGAGGGAAATATTATCTAAATAACACAGAACCCATAGCAACGGGCTCATGAGCCCACGACCAGAATCGAACTGGTGACCTTTTGCTTACCATGCAAATGCTCCACCGACTGAGCTACGTGGGCACAGTTCTAACGATAGTTTCAACAGTGCCGTTTTTTGTCAATTATTTTAGATAAAAATGACAAAACGGCGCAGCTCAACAGCGTGTTTCTAAAAAATCCCTTTGTGCCATTGCCGGCGAAATGCCGATTAATAGCAAGAGATTTTCACAGCTTTTCAATTTAGTTTTCATATTTTATTTGTTTTTTATACAAGAAACCCCGCTAGTGCGGGGTTCTTATTTCAAAGGATTGAAGATAAACAAAGGGGCATAAGCCCCTTTGTTTATATGAAACGCTCTTATTAGAAACCGAAAGTTACAGAAGTTCCAAGGAACACTCTGTTAGTTTTTCCTTCGAATGCGTTATTCTGTTTTGTTGGATCAGGATTAGACTTGTGGTCTTTGTCAACGTTTACGTAAGTTGCGTAAACAGAAATTCTCTGACCTGCCCAGTATCCAGTGTTAAGACCCATGTCAACACCAGCAGTTACCTGAACTGCCTGTGCAGCTTTGTCATCAGAAACATCTGTCCAAGTTCTTGAATAACCAAGAGCTGGAACAAAAGCTATGTTCTGAGTGAGAGCTTTAGAGAATTTAACTGTAGCACGGATTTTCTGAGTAGTAAGATCATCGTAGAAACCTAGAGCTGTAAGTTCTGTAGGTATTGCAATTGAATCTTTACCAGCTTTAAAATACTGATAGAAGAAAGCAGGAGCAACATACATTCCGTCGCCAAGATCCTGGATAGAATAAAAACCTACTTTAGCACAAATTGCTTTGTAAGCTTTTTTCTGACCAACTGAAGCAGTACCGTCAGTAAAAGTAGTGTTTTTAAGAACAGTATCATCTGCATTTCCATCTTCAAGCTGAATTGCCCAGTTGTTATTAGCTGCCTGAACAAAAACATTAAGTCCGTTTGCAGGGAGTTTAATAATTGCTCCAATAGCGAAAGCAGTAAGAGCATCTTCTTTTACAGTTCCTGCATCAGCTTCTTTAGGAGCTTTTGCGTAACCAAAACCGCCAATTACATCAACCATAGGGTGAGAAACAGTCATTACTAATGAATGCATTGTTCTTTCCCCAAGACCTTTAACGGAGTTGCTTGAGCTAGAATCCTGAGCCATGTAGTAAATACCAACTAATCCGCCAAGACCGCTTACACCAGTACCAATACCAGAGAAGTTTGGACCAGGACCAACGTCCATAGCATCATTCCAACCCTGGCTAAGACCGAAAAGACCAGCTTTCATAGTTGCGCCAGCAGGAAGAAAATCAAGAGCACCAAATTCTACATTGAAACCACGAAGTCTCCAAGGAGCATCAGCAAGGTCATTTGCAGGTGTTCCGTTCCACTTGTCGATTCCAAAAGTTACTTTTGACCAAGCACCGCTATCAGCAGTGGATTTCTTAGAAAACCAAAGTGAATAGTAGTTAGTTTCAGAGTGGTTAGGGTATCTACCCATACGGTTATCAGTACCTTCGATAAAGTTAGTAGATCCACCTTTTGAGTTTACTACCCAACCTATACGACCACCACCGTGAATTTCTAGAGGCTCATCAGCAGCCATAAGAGCGCCAGCTGTCATTACGAATGCGAAAACAGCTGCGAGTAAAAGTTTAGAAAACTTCATCTCTTCATATCTCCTTTGAAAATAATTTGCAGTTTTAAACTGCTTAGACGCATTTGTACCCCCTTAATATTTTTAGTCAAGCCATTATTTGCCTCAAAGGTTTAAAAATTCGTCCAATCAGTCTTTTTTTGAAGAATTACTCCGTTATAATTGTATATTTGTTAACATATTTTCGTAGATGGATTATAAAAAATTAAAATATCGGGTTCGTTATTCATTCATAAATGTATTGATTATATATTAAAAACACACCTAAGGAAAACGTTTTTCCTGCATAAATTCTATGCTTATTCGCAAATGTTAATCAAATTATATGTTTTTTTCATGAAATAGATGGAGCAAAATTAGTTATTTCATCAAAAGGAATGACAAAGATGCACTTTTAAAAAATATTAAAAATTATTTTTCCAAATATAAGTTCAGTCTCCACTACTCCGAAGGAACGGCTGTCGTATGCCCTGTCAAAATTATCTCCAAGAACGAAAAAAGTACCTTCCGGCACTGTAATTTTTGCCATATTGTCGCGTTCTGAGAATTCCTGCGTAAAAATACGATCATCTTTGCTGATTATAGTCTGTTCGGCACCGTTTACAAAGAGTTTCTTATCACGAATTTCAACATTATCCCCGCTTATGGCGATAATTCTTGAAACAACAGCCTGATTTTCCCTGTCTTTAAGTTTAACCAGGACAGGGTCGTTTTTTGAAATCCCTGAAAATTTATTTATCAACAGTATCGTCCCTTTTTTGTACGCAGGCTCCATTGAAGAATCTTTAGCAAACTGAACAGAGAATATTATCTTCAAGACAACAAATGATACAAGCATTACTGCCAATAGAACAAATTTCCCGGCTGAAGAAGCAGTCTCACCATCATGTTTTCTCTTTCCTGGAACATATACATCTAATTTCATCGTTTTGAAGACCTTTTTATTAAAACTCCCGCCGAAGCGGGAGTTTTTGACTTATTTCTGATTCGGATTCTCAAGAAATCTAACCATGATTATTCCGTCAATAGCTTTAATCTTGGCAAGCTGTTCATCGGTAATAAC
>JAEWVM010000162.1 GCA_023396615.1 Spirochaetota bacterium
GGGTTATTTCGGAAATATAATTCCGTACATACTTCGCCATGCGGTTAAAAGCGTGAGTCAGATCAGCGATTTCATCATTGCTTTTCGGAAGAATTTCAACATCCCAGTGACCCTCGCTTATTCTTCCCGCTCCGCGGCTCAAGTTTCTTACTGATGACAAAATCACATAAGTTAATAATCCGAAAAGAAGAATCATCAAAACGCTTATTGCACCGACATACGCCACCATTTTTTTAAACAGATTGCGGTTTTCAGTTTCGTATGAAAGATTATCTTTACCGACTTCAAGAAGCGCGATTACTTTTCCGCTTTTTGAATATACAGGTCCCACGCCGTAAAACCATGTTCCCCACGCATCGGTGCTTTTCTCAATCTCAACACTTCCCTTTTCAGCCCTTTTGTAAATTCCTTCGGGGTCATTAAGATAACTAAAAGGATGAAATGCGGTGATTCCGTCATTCAAAAACATCATCGAAGAAATATTGCCGTTTTCAATTCCGTGCAGAGCAAAGTAAAACCCGTAATTCCATGAATCAGAATTATTGTTCAAAGCAGAATGAAGATCCTGCCTGATTGATTTATAGCCGTTATTCATATAATCAGAAACGGATTTTACATTTTCAATATCATCAGGATTAATTGAATGTGCCATCTGCTGAACCATATAAGCAATTTTGCTTTTCAGCAGATCTTCGTGACGTGATGACATGTTACGGTATATAAAAAGCGAAGCCATTGCAATTGAAAACACAATGAGAGGAACAAATACCAGCTGTTTGACTATCAGAGAAATTTTGCGCTTCATAATGTTTATATAAAAGTATATTATTGATGACAAAAAAAGTAAAACTGATATAACAAGAATTATCTGAAGTAATATCAAAGTAAATATTGCAGAAAAACTTCTTGATCCGGCTTCTCTGTTATAAGCCACCTTCCCGTCAATCAAACCTATTACGCTGTTGTCACGGCACGTAAAGATTTCACCTTTTGAGCTTATTGAAAAACGGTAATAAGGAACACCCGCAGATATATTATCAAAAGCAACGATATCTTCATGGGAGAATATATTATCCGTTTTTTCACCGTCAAAAACATATATCCCGGCATTTGCGATATCCGTGAAATATATTTTTTTATTGAATACGGAAATATCCCATGGAACAAATGTTTTATCCATTTCACCCGAATAAGAATAAACGGTTTCTTTTCTGCCGGAATTTATTTTATAAATCTCGCCGCGCTTCGTCGAACAAAATAATGAAGAATTATCACCGCTGACAAAAGAAATGTATGCCGCGGCTGATTTCATTGAAAAGATTCTATTTGATGATATCTGTGAAGTTCCCGATGAATAATATTCAATGATACCTTCTTCATCAACTTCGTACCAGCGTATTGCATTGCTGTCGCCAGAGAGTTTCTGAAGCGAACCTCTTTGAACAAGATATGATTTCTTTTCGCCTGAAGAATACTCTCTTCTGAAAACCGTTTTCTGAAATTTTCCATCCGCTGAATATTTCTGAATTTCCTCGGCTTCTGTAAAAAAACCACCTGCATCAGGAATCACATTTATAATATAAAATGATCCGTCGGACAGAGGACATAACTCTGATGCGTTATAGAATGAATTCTTTTCTTTTTTTCCTCCTTCGACGAGAAGAAGTATTTTGCCGTCCATTGATGTTTTTAATATTCTGCGCTGTGAACTGTCGATAATGTAAACGAAACCGTTACCGTCTGATGCAGAAAATAGAGGATATTCAAAAGGAAGCTCTGCGCTGAACGAATTTGAAAAAACATCACTTCTCCATAACGCAATACCGACTGCACTTAATGTAGAAAAAATCATAATAAAAAGAATAATGATTGTTTTAGAAAATTTAGACATCAAGCACGTCCTTTTCTTTTTGTGATAGATGATTCACGGCTTGACAGCATAAAAACAATTGTCATAAATATTACGCCTCCGGCGAAAAGAGCAATACCGCTCCGTGCGCCTATTGTCAGAACATAGGCAAAAATAACGGGAGCACACATTTCGGCACCGCGGCTCGCCAGTTCCATGTAGGAAACAGATCTGTCCGAACCGATTTTTTTTACGATAGGAAGATTCATAAAATAATCATTCTGCACAGAAACGCAGAAACCTTCAACAATTCCCATAAGAACGAGTGCGGCAACTACGCCTCCAATGCTTCCTGTCGCGGCATAAATAACAAGTGACACAGCCCATCCGAATGAACCGAGAATCAGTGCATTTCTGTCGCTCATTCTCCGTTTAAAAAATCGCGTGAGAAGAGGCCCGAGATAAATGATAAAAAGACCGTTCAATATTATGAGTCTTCCCGTATCCGTTACCGAAAGTCCGTGAGATTCGCTGAATAAAGGAACATAGTATGAAAGAAACATTCCCGCCGCATAAGTCGGAAGAACGGCAAGAATCAGATAAAACATCACTCTTCTGTTTGAAATAAATCTCAAAACTGAACGCAAAAGATGCTCTTCCGAAGACGGGGAAGATACAATCTTCATATTCTTAAATATATTATATGAAATCAGCAATGTAATTAGAAGTATTGATACAGCAAGATAAAATGCGAATGAAAAACCGAACTGATCTGCAAAAAATGCTCCGAAAACAGCTCCCGCGTTTACTCCGGCAATACCGCCCGAATAAAAATGAGAATAAGCAACCGAACGCTTTTCTCCGTCAGGTTCTGAATTTATAAAGCTTCTGCACGCAATGAGTATGAGACCGCTGCCTGCACCGACGATGCCGCGGGCAGTCAAAAAAATAAACATATCCGAAGTAAAACCGCAAATGAAAAGCCCTGTCATTGAAAGAGCGATGCCGATATATTTCAGATTGCGCCAATTTATCTTTTCTACAATAATTCCGCCGGCAAAAAGAAAGATCGCGAAAAATAAGGCTTCAACGCTGAAGGCAAGAGCGATAACAACATCCTGCGGCATACCTAAAAACGGCTGATATATTTCTTTCATCAAAAGAGGGATGAAAGCAAAAGACATGGATATGCCGAAAGAATACATAAAGAAAACAGGCCGCGAAAAAAAAGCATCCGAATAGTTTTTGTCTGATTTCTTCAGAAGACTTCGTTTGGCGGAAAGCTGGCCGAGGTAAGTGAACTCAATCAATAGAAGAATGAAAACAACAAGCAGAGTTACAACATCGATGACAACTTTCTTTACAAGTATCATGTTTTCGCGGTCAAAACTGTAAAGGTCGGTTCCTACTTCAAGAATCGCAACAACCTCACCCTTTGAATTCTTTATCGGACCAAGAGCATATATCCAGCTTCCCCATGAATCGGTATCCGTCTCGGAAATAATTTCTCCGGAATACGCTTTTCTGTATGAACTTTCCGGATCGGCAAAATAATCAAACGGATGAAAAGTGCTGATGCCGTCATTGAGATACATGAATCCGTAAAGAGAATCGTTCATCACACGGTAGACCGCGTAATAATATCGGTCATTCCACGGGTCTTTATTATTATTAAAAAGAGATACCAGAGAAGAACGTATCTTCCGGTAATCTTCATTCATGAATTTTTCCTGAGTATCAATTTTCGAAATAAGATCGCCGTCAATAGCCTTGGGAATCAGTTGAACCATCTGAGAACTGCGTTCAGTAATTGTTCGGGTATAACGTTCAGAAAAATTTTTCAGAATGAACATAGTGACGAGAAAAGTTGAAACACCTATTGCGAAAATCAGAACAATACTTCTCGAAACCATTGAAGGAATCTTTGAATGAAAAACTTCTCTGTACAAAAATGACAAAATATTAAGAAGTGAAATTATAAATACTATCAAAACCGCATAAAGAACAAACCGGAAAATAACTGATTTTAATGAATATCCAACAGAATCAAGCGGGTGTATTTTCTGATCTGTTACGGAATAAACATATATTGAAGATCCTGAAGAAAGAACAAGCTTATCCGCCGATTTATTTATCCTGTAAAAAACAAGACCTTCTGAATCAATATTATTCTTTTCAAGAATAGAAGCATCTAGTATTTCCGAAACAGAATTGTTATTAACTTTGAAAATCCGGGGTTTAGCGAGATCAGAAACAAATATATTTCCGTCATCATCTGCTGAAATTGACCATGGAACTGAAAGCTCTTTGCTTTTCTGATAAGAATAAAGAACAGTAGAAATATTCTTATATAATTTTCCGTTTTTATTTGTAAAATAAATATTTCCGCCGCGCATCGAAATATCCGCGATAAACGTCGCGGCTAGAGGATAATCAAACGATTTTTCAATACGCGGTTTCTCGTTTTTTTCATAAATATAGTAATCAATTTTATTTTCAGAAATATCAAACCACGAAAGCTTACCTGAACTGAATTCAAGCCGCGAAAGCTGTCCTTTCTGAACCAATATCTGTTTTTTTTCAGTATGAGTTTTTGAAAAAACAACGCTGTTAAATTTACCCGACGGGTCATAACATAGAACTTCTTCTTTTTCAGTAAAAAAACCGCCGTTATCAGTTACACGGTTTAGAATATAAATAAAACCTTCATCATCAACAGCTATATCTTCAGCATAAAAAAAATGATTAGGTTCCTTCAATCCGCCCTGCACGGAAAAATGAAGAACACCGTCTTCAGAACATTTAAAAAAACGCCTCTGCGAATTATCGATTACATAAAGATTATTGAAAGAATCCGCGACAGCAACAGACGGATTTATCTGAGAGAATTCTGTTTTCAGCGGATTAAGATAAAATGAATCAATATTTCTGTAAAAAAACAGAAACGATAATATTGAAAGAAATAGTGAAATAATGACACGGCGGGATTTGCTCATAAAACCTCAGCTAACGAACAATTATATAATGATTAACTCAAGAAATCAAATAAAATTTTCTTTCCGCATGGATGCGGAAAGCTAGCCCGCGAGAGGAGCTTCAGCTCCCAGCGGGACAACGCAAGGATTACCTCGGAGGTAATTGCGATAATAATATTGATAATATTTATCGAAACGGACAAGGATGGACGTTGAGAAAAAGTTATATAGTAATGATTTCAACAATAAATTCGCACGGAGGCGGAAACTTACGAGACGCTTTCTTTGCGACGTCGTGTCGCATATTGAAGCGTCTCGTTTGTCGGGCTCGTTCCGACTTTCCGCGAGATGTGTCTGGAGAATACCATTACTGTACACTAAATCCATTAAAAAAGCCGGTTCAATGAACCGGCTTTTTTAATGTTACTCTTTGATGTTTAGCTGTGTATTGACTTTATCCAGCTGTTCCTTCATTTTCGCGTTATCGACATTGCCTTGTTTAGATATAACCATAGTATAAAT
>JAEWVM010000206.1 GCA_023396615.1 Spirochaetota bacterium
AGATTCCAATCTTTCCGTTATGAGCAATTATTCAAATAACGGACGCGATGCCGGGGTTATGCTCCGCGGTCTTTTCGGAACTCGCTCGTTAGAATACCGACTCGGAATCTTTGACGGATATTCACGCGGTGCAAAAGACGTAAAAGGGAGAAACAATTCTGACTCTCCAAGACTTTCAGCGCGTATAAGCTGGAACGCTCTTGAAAACGAAGAAGATGAATCTTACTTCTACAGCGAAAATTATTTAGGAAAAAGAAATGTTCTTGCTTTCGGCGTCGGAGTAGATTTTCAGAATAAAGTTTATCCGACATCCAGCGGAAAATTCAAAAACTATTTCGCTTGGGGCGCAGACGTTGCGGTAGATGTCAACATGTCAAGTGCCACAGTCCTGTTGATGCAGGGCGGAATAATCATGGGTTCAAACAATCCCGGTGAAGGATTATCTGATGATGAAACAATAATAATACCTCTTTATGATGAGTTTCTAACTTTCTATGGTCAGGCAGGCATGCTCTTCTTCAAGCAGGTTCAGCCGGTTATGCGCTTTTCTTACAGAAAAAACACCTTGAACGGCGGAGGAACCGAAACTCTTTCAAACATTGCCTTCGGTGTTAACTTTTTTATCAATTCACACTATGCAGCAATAAAGACTCTATATTCGCATCCTTTAAAGGATTCAATAGACAAAGACGGAAAACGATTAGACTTGAGCTTTCAAATTTACATGTAACGGTGAAAGCCGCGGCATTACCGCGGCTTTCTTATATTTCAATGACGACAGGGGCGTGATCAGAACCCATGACCTGAGGCAGAATATAAGACTTTTTCACTCTATCTTTAAAAGCACCTGACACACAAAAGTAATCTATACGCCATCCCACATTCTTTTCCCTGGCTCTTCCCATATAGCTCCACCATGTATAATGACCGCCTCCGGATTCAAACATCCTAAATGTATCAACAAAACCCTCTTCGAGGATATTATCAAAACCGGCTCTCTCTTCAGCGGTAAACCCTGCGTTTCTTACATTCGATTTCGGATTGGCAAGATCTATCTCCTTGTGTGCAACATTCAAATCTCCGCAGAATATTACAGGCTTTTTCTTCTCAAGATTTTTCAGATACTTCAGAAATTCCACATCCCATTTGTTTGAACGGTAATCCAGCCGTTCAAGGCCTCTCTGCGAATTCGGCACATAGACATTTACAAGATAGAATCCGTCATATTCGGCAGATATAACCCTGCCCTCATGATCATGCTCTTCTACATCTATTCCGAGTAAAAATGAAACAGGTTTAATTTTTGAAAATATTGCTGTTCCGGAATAACCCTTCTTTTCAGCTGAATTCCATATTCTGTACGGATAGTTATCCAAAGAAAGTTCAACCTGATCTTCGTTTGCCTTTATTTCCTGCAAGCAAACAATATCAGGATCAGTTTCTTCAACAAAATTATAAAAACCCTTTCCGATTATCGAGCGTATACCGTTTACGTTCCATGATACTATTTTCATAAGCCTTCCTTCTTCAATTAAGTATAGCGCGCAAACGTCTTCATCAGGCAATAAAAAAAATATTGACTCGGTATTTTTAGAGAAGTATCATGAAGAAAATATTCGAAACGGAGACACTTATCGAAGGCTTAAAAGAAAAAAAAATGAACAGATTAATAATAGTTTCCAACCGACTGCCGCTTTCTATCACAAAAGAAGATGACTCGCTTACTTTTTCACCAAGTACCGGCGGACTGGCTACCGGTGTCGGATCACTTGATTATGATAACCGTCTATGGATCGGATGGCCGGGAATATCATCGGATGAAATAAACCCTGGTGACGAACTCGTTATAGAATCCGAACTGAAAGAAATGAATTCTCATCCCGTGTTTCTTGATAAAAACGAAATATCATCATACTACTTCGGTTTTTCCAACAGAACGATATGGCCTCTCTTTCACTACTTCCCTAAAAACTGCATATTTGAACCAAAACACTGGGAAGCTTATAAAAAGGTAAATGAAAAATTCTGCAACGCCGTTGTGGCCTTAGCTGATGAAAATGACACTATTTGGATTCATGATTACCAGTTACTTATTCTTCCGCAGATGATACGCGAAAAATTACCTAATGCAAAAATCGGTTTTTTTCTTCACATTCCGTTTCCTTCTTTTGAGCTCATTCGGCTTCTTCCATGGAGAAAAGAAATACTTCAGGGAATGATGGGAGCTGATTTGATCGGATTTCATGAATATGATTATGTCCGTCATTTTTTCGAAAGCCTGCACCGCATATCCGGTTACGAACACAATCTGCTTACAATCACAGCAGAAAACAGAATAATTGAAATAGACGCTTTTCCTATGGGTATCGATTATGAGAAATATTCATCTGCCGTAGAAGATAAGAGCGTTCAGAATGAAATTAAAAAGCTAAGAGAACAAATCGGCAACAAAAAGCTGATTCTTTCCGTTGACAGACTTGATTACACAAAAGGAATAATCAACCGCATGCGGGCGTTTTCTCTTTTTCTCGATAAATATCCGCAATACATCGGAGAAGTATCACTCGTTATTCTTGCCGTGCCCAGCAGAACAGAAGTCGACCAATATATCCGTCTGAGAGACAAGATCGAAGGGCTGGTCGGAAGAATAAACGGTCAATACGGAACAATCGGATGGACTCCTATTCACTACATGTTCCGGTCGCTATCGTTTCCGGAGATAATTGCGCTTTATTATGAATCCGAAATAGCTCTCATAACACCGATACGCGACGGAATGAATCTTGTTGCAAAAGAATACATTGCAACAAAGGATAAAGGAAACAAGAGAGGAGTTCTGATACTAAGCGAAATGACAGGCGCCGCTTGCGAACTGAGCGAAGCAATCATAATTAATCCGCAAAACCGTACTGAAATAGCCGATTCAATAGAACAGGCTTTAACGATGAGCGATGAAGAAGCACAAAGAAGAAATAAATTCATGCAGAACCGTCTTTCCCGATATACGGTAAAAAGATGGGCATCGGAATTCATCAAATCACTTGATAAAATTAAAATCCGCCAAAGGGAAATGCTTATGCACCGCCTCAACAGCACTATTGAAAATATGATAACTGATGATTATAATAAATCAAAATCCAGACTCATTCTTCTTGACTATGACGGAACTCTTTCTCCGTTTTATCCTTTGCCGGAATTGGCAAAGCCGTCCGAAAAAATCCTGCAAACAATAAGGGATCTTTCTGAAGATTTAAAAAATGAAATAGTAATAATCAGCGGAAGAGACAAAGCAACTCTTTCAGAATGGTTTTCCGGCTTAAGGGTTTCTCTTGTCGCCGAACACGGAAATTCATCAAAAAAAGAATCCGAGAATTGGCAGAATCACGGCTCTCCGGCACAAAACTGGAAAGATAAACTTAAACCCGTGATGGAAGTTTTCGTAGACAGAACACCGGGATCGTTTATTGAAGAAAAAGAATACTC
This sequence comes from Spirochaetota bacterium, assembly GCA_023396615.1. Lineage (GTDB taxonomy): Bacteria > Spirochaetota > UBA4802 > UBA4802 > JAFGJZ01 > JAKJGA01. The sequence continues at coordinate 3,484 of JAEWVM010000206.1, forward strand.
TCTCGTATGGCATTACCGACGCGCTGACAAAGCTCTTGCCCAGATAAGAATGCACGAATTAAAGGATGCTTTAATCAGCATGACCGGGAATCTTGACGTCGGAGTATTTGAAGGAAATAAGATAATTGAAATTAAAAGTATTGCCGCAAGCAAAGGAACAGCCGCTTCAGCATGGCTGTCTGAAAAAGAATATGATTTCATTTTTTGCGCGGGTGACGACTATACTGATGAAGACATGTTTGCGGTTCTTCCGGACAATGCATATTCGATTAAAATAGGAAACGGTCCGAGCAAGGCAAAATACAGCACACCGGACTTGAAATCAATACATAGACTACTCGAATCTTTTTCAAAATCCGGCAGGAATATTTAATGGAAAATCTTGATTACGGAATAATCGGAAACGGAAAAAC
>JAEWVM010000230.1 GCA_023396615.1 Spirochaetota bacterium
CCATTGGTTTTTCTCGGATCATTTTATTCAATCATAGCCGGTATGGCGCTTTGGGGAATCAGCGTCGGAACACAGGAATCTATTTTGAAGGCGGCAATTTCCGATAGAGTCCCTGCTTCAAAAAGAGCCGGCGCTTTCGGACTGTTTAATATGCTCTTCGGGCTTTTCTGGTTTGCCGGAAGCGCATTGATCGGACTGATGTATGACAGACTGGGAGTCTACGCGGTTTCAGCTTTTTCAGTTGCAGTTCAAGGTGCAGCATTCGTCTATTTTTTAAGAATATTCAGAGCAGAAAGAAAGCATTGATCTTTAAAATTCATTGTTTGAACGGCATTACTTGACTGTTTTGCCGTTCAAACTCCACATTAAAATTTTTTATTAATTACATCTTACGTTTATATTTTCTGTTGACTTATGAAATCGGAGAAGAAAACATAAGCATAATTAAACTGCTTTTAAAAAGGTGTTTACTATGAAATTTATTCTCTGTATCTCAGCATTTTTAGCCTTCTTTTCATGCGGAATATTCAAAAACGATTCTCTCTACAAAGCTAATGATGAATTCTTCCCGATCGGAGCTGCAATTGAACCCGACCAGCTCACAGGCCCTGAAGCCGAAATTCTGATAAAACACTACAACAGCATCACGGCAGAAAATGTCATGAAATATCTTTCGACAGAACCGAAGGAAGGTCAGTTTGATTTCAGCCAGGCTGACAAAATAATGGCTTTCGCGGAAAAACACGGAAAAAAAGTACGCGGACACTGTCTCATATGGGATCATCCCACTCAAGTCGCAGACTGGATGTTTCAGGACAAGGACGGAAAACCGGCAAGCAGAGAACTGATGCTTGAGAGAATGCGTAATCATATCCACAAAGTTGTCGGCCAATACAAAGGCAAAATATACGCATGGGATGTAATAAATGAACCGATTGACACTTCTACAAACGACCAGCTTCGCCATTCAAAATGGTACGAACTGATCGGACCTGACTATATTGAAAAAGCTTTTATTTTCGCACATGAAGCAGATCCCGATGCAAAACTATTCATCAACGAATTCAACACATTCGAGCCTGAAAAAAACAAAGCTTATTTCAGACTCATAAAAAGCCTTATAGATAAAAAGATTCCTATTCACGGCATCGGACTTCAGATGCATATTAAACTGCAGTATCCTTCCGTTTCTATGATTGAACAGGCGGTTTTCAATCTTGAAGTTTTCGGTCTTGATCTTCATATAACCGAAATGGACATGTCTTTTTATGAAGACGAGTATGGAGAATTCACAACACCTTCTGAAGAATATCTTGTTTATCAGGCTCACCGATACAAGGAAATCATGGATGTCTTCAAAAAACATTCAGCTTCTATCAAGAATGTGACATTCTGGGGATTTCACGATGGACACACATGGCTTACTTCGTACCCCGTAAAAAGAAAAGACTGGCCGTTACTTTTTACAGATAAACTTCAGCCGAAATGGGCATTCTACGCTTTGACCGACCCGTCAAAACTTCCGCCGAAGAAAGATCTTCCTCGAAAAGAAGCTTCAACCTATAAAGCTAAAAAAGGAACTCCCGCAATTGACGGAACAATTGATAAAATATGGGATAAAGCCGAAGCGGCAGAAACAAACATCTACCTGACAAACTACAAGGGAGCAACAGCCTCAATTAAAACACTTTGGGACGAAAACAAGCTCTATGTGCTGGCAGATGTCACTGATCCGCGCTTAAGCGCCAAAGCAACAGAGCCATACATGCAGGATTCGCTTGAATTTTTCATCGATGAAAATAATGCAAAAGCCGGCGGATATCAGGATGAAGATTTTCAATTTAGAATAAGTTTCGAAAACCGTAAAACCGTCGGCGGAGGACATGCTCAGCCGGAAATGATTCAGTCGAAAGCTGTACGGACAAAAAAAGGTTACTTAATAGAAGCATCATTTACATTCCAGACGATAAAAGGTTCAGCCGGAACTAAGATCGGATATGAACTTCAGATCAATGATGATGCAGACGGCAGTGGAATCAGAAAATCAGTAACGAAGTGGAATGATCCGACTAACGACTCGTACAAGAACACCAAGGGATGGGGAGTTCTTGAGATGGTTGAATAATCAGGAATATTTCTCAATGATAGCATCCGCCGCACGGATTCCGTCGACGGCGGATGAAACTATTCCTCCTGCATAACCCGCGCCCTCTCCTACAGGATATACATTAGAAAAACCCTCAGCAGTCATTTCCTTTGTCCTTTTAATCCTGACAGGTGATGAAGTCCGCGTTTCCGTGCCGATAAGTAAACCCTCGTCAGAAAAGCCCCGTATCATAGAATCAAAACGCTTGAGTCCGGCTTTCATTTCAGAAATAATAAAATCGTGAAATATCCCAGATAGATCAGCTTCAACACAGCCGTTACGGTATGAATTTTTCGGAATCGATTTGGATGTTCTGTTTAGAAGAAAATCCCGCGCGCGAACTGAAGGTGCTTTAAATTTGTCAATAAAAGCCGAGCGCTCAATATTCCTCTGAAATTCAACCGCTTCAAGCGCGCCGCCTTCAATATCTTCAGGCTTAACGGAAACGACTACCGCAGAATTTGAAAATTCAGCGTTGCGCGCGGAGTTGCTCATTCCGTTTACGCAGAGCATTTTTTCTTCCGATGACGAATTGACAACGAAGCCTCCGGGACACATGCAGAAAGAATAAACTCCCCTTCCGGTTTTGGGATTATTGAATACAAGTTTGTAATCTGCTGCCGGCAAATTATCCGCGAATCTTCCGTATTGAGACCTGTTGATAAATTCAGCCGGATGCTCAATACGGCTTCCGACAGCAAATCCTTTTTTCTCAAGAATCATTTGTTTTGAAATCATCTCATAGGTATCGCGGGCGGAATGTCCTATTGCAAGAATCAGCTCATCAGCGCAAAATTCGTTACGAAGAGTTTTAACATTTATTTTTCCGCCTTCAATGGAAAAATCATCAGCTCGCGTTGAAAAACAAACAGATGAACCTGATTTTTCTATAAACAGACGTATATTTTTTACGACTTCACGAAGAACATCCGAACCGACATGCGGCTTTGACTCAAATAAAATTCTTTCTTGCGCACCGAATTCAACCATCCGGCTGAAAAAATATTCGATATCGCCGCGGTGAATTCTCGAAGTAAGTTTTCCGTCAGAATAGGTTCCGGCTCCGCCCTCTCCGAACACCGTATTGCTTTCAGCATTTAGTATTCCTTCAGTCTCAAGAAGCTCAATGTCGCGCATTCTTTCTTCAGCTTTTTTACCGCGCTCGAGAATAGTAACAGAGAACCCGGCGTCAATAAGACGAAGTGCTGCGAATAGTCCTGCAGGTCCGGCACCGATGATAAGTACTTCTTTTGTTGTTTTTATTTTTTTTGCGGATAATGCTTCTTTTGGAACTTCAGCAGTTTCAGAAAATCCGAACGCGCGCATTTTCTCTGCATTTTTATTATCAGTTTCTACTTCAACACGGTAATTTATTACTACCGCTGATTTCTTTCTCGCGTCAACTGAGCGGCGAAAAATTTTTTTTATTGTAACTTCAAAAGAAAAAAGACCCTTCACGAATCCGTGAGGGTCATCTTTTTTCTCGGCAGGTATTGAAAACTCGCCAGAAAATATCATTCAAAAATCTGTGTCGAAAAATAATCATCAAGAGTTTCCGCTCTGCGTATAAGCTGAACGCTTCCGTCTTCTTTAAAGAGAAGTTCTGCAGAACGCAGTTTTCCGTTATAGTTAAAACCCATTGCGTGCCCGTGAGCTCCAGCGTCATGGATAACTATGAAGTCACCGTTTTCTATTTCGGGAAGTTCGCGGTCAATGGCGAATTTATCATTGTTTTCGCAAAGTGACCCGACGACGTCATAGATTCTGTCGCGTAGTTTATTCTCTTTACCGAGAACTGTGATGTGATGATACGCTCCGTAAAGAGCCGGCCTCATCAAATTCGCCATGCATGCGTCAACACCGATGTAATTCTTATATATTTCTTTTTTATGAATAGCCTGTGTTACAAGATAACCGAAAGGGCCTGTTACCATGCGCCCGCATTCCATATAAAGCTTAGGATGCTTAAGTCCGTTTTTGCAGATTATTTCATCAAACTCAAGACGTATTCCTTCAGCTACTTTTTCAACATCAACTTCCTTCTGGTCGGGCTTGTAAGGTATGCCGATTCCGCCGCCGATGTTTATAAAATCAAGATCTATATCAAGTTCCTTTTTCAGCTCTACTGCTATCTCAAAAAGCATTTTCGCTGTATCAACAAAATATTTATAATGAAGCTCGTTTGAAGCCACCATTGTATGAAGTCCGAATCTCTTAACACCTTTTTTCTTTATCTCTGCATACGCCTCAAAAAGCTGTTTCTTTGTCAGACCGTATTTTGCATCTTCCGGCTTTCCGATGATGGCATTTCCGCCTTTCAACGGGCCGGGATTAAATCTGAAACTCAAAAGCTCAGGCAGCCCCAAACCGTCTTCAAGATATTTGACATGTGTGATGTCATCCAGATTGATAATCGCACCGAGCTCTTTAGCCTTGGCAAATTCTTCAATCGGAGTATTGTTTGAACTGAACATTATATCTTCACCGGTGATTCCGGCTTTTTCTGAAAGAATAAGTTCGGCAAGCGAACTCGCATCCGAACCGAAACCTTCTTCTTTGAGAAGTTTCATCAGATGATAGTTGGGGCAGGCTTTTACGGCAAAATATTCCTTAAACCCTTCAAAAATTGAAAAGGCCTTATTTAAACGTTTCGCGTTTTCACGGATTGCTTTTTCATCATAAATATGAAAAGGAGTCGGAAACTTTTCCGCAATTTTAACTATCTGTTCTTTTGAAAAAGGTACATTTTTCATTGTAAACTCCGTTATGAATAACAAAATGAGAAACACCTAACAAATGCGATTTTTTTTCTCAATATATTTGACATTATCGAATTCCGCTAAATAAATTCAAGTACTTATCTTTTCCTCAGCATATCAATCAATTAAAATAGTTTTGGAGTATTCATGAAGGAAGCTGAAAGAAGCTCGATCGCCTTAAAAATAACATACATCGGTCTTTTCATTAACGTTATTCTTTCTTCTTTCAAGCTTTTTGCCGGAATATTCGGGAACAGTAACGCAATGACAGCCGATGCCGTACATTCCGTTTCCGATTTTGCGACAGATATAGTTGTAATCGCCAGTTTCTATTTTTTCGTAAGCAAACCCGGTGACGAAGATCATTCATACGGACACGGAAAATTTGAAACTTTCGCAACATTCCTGATAGGAGCGGCGCTTTTTGCCGTTGGTGCAGGAATTTTCTGCAATGGTGCGAAATCAGTTTACTATGTTTACAAAGGAATGCCGATAGAATCTCCGGGCAAAATCGCACTCATCGCCGCATTCGTTTCCATAATATTCAAAGAAATATTATACCGCATTACAGCCTCTGCCGGAAAAAAAATTAAAAGCGATGCGGTAATCGCAAACGCCTGGCATCACCGGTCGGATGCATTTTCTTCAATAGGAACTGCTGCCGGAATAGGCGGAGCTATTTTCCTCGGAGAAAAATTCAGAATTCTTGATCCGCTTGCCGGAATAATAGTCAGCTTTTTCATCGTAAAAGTTGCAATCGTAATCAGTTTTCAGGCTGTCAACGAACTTCTCGAAAAATCACTGCCGAAGAAAATGGTTGGAGAAATCAGATGTGATATCTGCGCTATTGCCGGAGTTAAAGATCTGCATAATCTTAAAACACGCAAAATAGGAAACTCTATAGCAATAGATGCTCATATTCTTGTTGATCCGGCACTCAGCGTAACAGAAGGTCACGATATTTCAATGAATATTGAAAACTGTCTTGCAGAAAAATACGGCTCAGGTATATTCGTTTCGATTCATGTCGAACCGTTTGATCATTGAAGAGAGGAAATCATAATGAAATATTTTTTATCAATTCTGACCATCCTCCTTGCTCTTCAATTAAATGCACAGAATTGGAATCTTCCGAAAAATTATATGCCTATCGGAATTAATGCCGGAGGCGGCGGAAGCGGCGGAATCTTCGGAGGCGAAATAAGTTTTATTCATACCGGAGACGACTTCGGCTACGGCTTTTTCTTTGATATTCTCGCAAATAAAAACGGCAGCCGTATATTCGCGGGACCTGAAATTTTTATTCCAAGCAACAATTCTAGCATGATAATAGGTCTCGAAGCCGGCGGAGTAACAAACACCAAAACAAACAAATCAGGATTCATGCTGGGATTATTCATTCCATACTACGTCATTCCGTATTTCAGATTTTTTCATTTAGGCGGTGAAAGTTTCGCTGAAGCCGGTGTTCTATTCAAATTTCCTATACCTATCGGAGATTGACATTTTTATGAATATACGGCTGACTCGGGAAGTATTATGTAAATGAAAATATTCTTTGCCTGCATTGTATTCTTTCTATCTTTTCAATTAAATGCTCAGACGTGGAATCTTCCGAATAATTATATGCCTATCGGAATTAATGC
>JAEWVM010000239.1 GCA_023396615.1 Spirochaetota bacterium
GACATGTTTCCGTCTTTCTTACTGAATAAAATTAAACCGATATACACCGAAGTTGAAGGATGGAAAGAAGATATTTCTCAATGCAGAAATTATAACGACCTTCCCGAAAAAGCCAGAAGATACATCGACTTTTTGGAAGAATCCGTAGGCATAAAAATCTCTATGATTTCAGTCGGTCCTGACAGAGAAAATACAATAAAAAGATAAAACAAACCCCGCGAAAGCGGGGATTTTTATATTGTAATTTCAACCTTATTTCCTTCGGGATCAAGAACAGCGCATTCATAATAGCCGTCTCCGGTTGTTCTGGGCTTGCTTGCTATTGTAAAACCTTCTTTTTCTAAAATGATTGCAAGTTCATCAACTTTTTCTTTACTTCCAACTGATATAGCAAAATGAGAAAATCCAAGCATTTCTTTTAATGCGGATTCGTTTACATCATCTCTGCTCATAATTTCGATTCTTGCAGATTCTCCCTGAAAGCTGAGAAAATATGATCTAAACCCTGTATTTTTATTATGATACATTTCATTTGAAGTCATGCCGAAATAAGATACGTAGAAATTCTTAAGTTTCTCAATATCCTTTGCCCAAACGGCGATATGTTCTATTTTCATTTGATTTCCTTAGGCGAATGCGTCGAATAACGCGCCCGGAACTGCAGATGCTGCACGAATGCCTGCTTTATCGGTATAAAATGACATCTTCGGATTATTCTGAGACTTCAATATTTCCGACTCTTCTTCTGCAGAAGCCTTATAAATCTCACGTGAAGATTGACGATAGTTTTCAACGGCACGGATTCTATCAACCGGATTGGAAGGATAATTCGGCCATAGAACAAGTTTGTTGTTCTGCCCCAAAGATATGTTTGAAATTCCTGATGAAATATCCATGTATTACTTATCGGTCTAACGGAGAAATAACTCAAGCATTTTTTTATGGACAATTATATCTTTTAATAAAGAGTAAATTCATTTCAAGGAAAACATGTTTTCAAAATCATTATTCTTACTTCGCGGACTTCCCGGTGCCGGAAAAACAGCAATAGCAGAAATTCTATCTGAAAACGGGAAATATCCTTTTTTTTCTATCGATGATTATTTTACTAATCAATCATCTGGAAAATATTCATTCGATTATAAAACAAATCACCTTGCATATAAACATTGCGAGAACATGACGCGCGAAGCTCTTTCTTCCGGCTGTGATAAAGTTTTTGTTCACAACACTTTTACGGCAGAATGGGAAATGGAACCCTATTTTAAAATGGCTTCAGAAATGTCATATAATTTATTTGTTCTTACTGTGGAAAACCGTCACGGAGGAAAAAACATTCATGAAATTTCCTCCGATCAGATTCAGAAAATGGCAGAGAAGTACAAGGTTAAGCTATACTGATTACTTTCTTATAGTTTGACTATTTTTTCAAACTTCTTCCTGCAAGAAAGGCTTTTATATTCATCTCAACAAATTTTTCTTTAACGCAGACTTTCACAGATTCAAGCCATTCGTTTTCGCTGAACTCAAGATAATTAGAAAGAATTCCAAGCATCACAATATTAAGCGCTTTCTGACTTCCTATTTCTTTAAGAACAGATTCAGTCTCTGCAATCATAATATTTTTTACATTTACATTCAGATATTCTTTGATATCCTGCGGATACTCAAGAACTCCCTGCTGAACAGGAACCGGATCAATCTTAAAATCATTAACAATCATTGCTCCCTGATCAGAAAGAAATTCAATTTTTCTGAGAGATTCCAAAAGCTCAAGACTAACAACATAGTCAGCTTTACCTTTTGCTATAAGCGGTGAATATATTTTTGTACCGAAACGCACACAGCATTCGACGCTTCCGCCGCGCTGAGCCATTCCGTGAACCTCTGATTCTTTTACATCATAACCCGCGCGGAGTGCAGTTTCCATGAGAACTTTGCTCGCAAGGATTACTCCCTGTCCGCCTACTCCGCAAAAAATTATATTTTTTTCCATAAACCGATTCCTCACTTTTTAAGTATGCACTTGCGTTTTACGATGATAACCGAAGGCTCTTCTGCCGCCGTTTCTTCAGCAAGAACTCTTTCAAGATTGTCTTTTTCAATAGGATCAACAGTAACAACTCTTTTTACTCCGCATGCAAGACAGAGAGCCTCAAAATTCAGTTCAGGAGAAGGATCTCCGAGAAGAGTCTTTCCTGTCGAAGGATTTTCCTGATGTCCTGTCATTCCGGTCGTACGGTTATCAAGAATAATAACTGTTCCTGTTCCGCCGTTATAAACAATATCTATCAAACCGGTAATTCCCGAATGAATGAAAGTCGAATCTCCGAGAACAGCTACGCTTTTTCTGGCAAGAGCATTTCCCCAGGCTTTTTCAAAACCTAGATGCATGCTTACGCTTGCTCCCATACATCCCTGACTGTGCATCGCATTATATGGAGGAAGAACTCCCAACGTATAACATCCTATGTCTCCGTTTACAATCAGGTTGAGCTTTTTGATGGCATTAAAAACCAGAGCATGAGGGCATCCCTTGCAAAGTGCCGGCGGACGGTTGGGAATTGTTCCGGCATAAGAATTGATGCTGTTTGAATGTTTTTTTCCGTTAAGAGCAGAATCTACGATGTCGGCATTCAGTTCTCCGCAAAGAGGAATTACTTCTTTTCCGGTCACTTTTATTCCAAGCGCTTTTACATAATCTTCGATAAAAGGATCAAGTTCTTCAACAACAAAAAGCTCGTCATTCATCGAAGCAAATTCTCTGATCATCTTATCAGGCAGAGGCCACATCATTCCAATCTTAAGGACATTATCATCCGGACAGGTTTCTTTAACGTATTGATATGAAATACCGGCCGTAATTATTCCCCGTTTTGTTTTTCCTTTTTCAATGCGGTTAATGCCCGAAGTATATGAATACTCGCGCATCTTTTCAAGCTGTTCTTCAACAAACTTATGTCTTGGTCTCGCATGAGCCGGAATCATTACATATTTCTGTGGATTAATCGGAAACTCCCTCAACTCTGATTCTTTTCTTTCTCCGATTTCAACAACTCCCTGAGAATGAGCAATTCTTGTAGTTGTTCTTACAATGACCGGACGGTCAAACTGTTCGGAAAGATCAAATGCGAGTTTTGTGAAAGAATAGGCTTCATGAGGATCACTAGGTTCAAGCATCGGAAGCTTTGCAGCTCTGGCATAGTGGCGATTGTCCTGTTCATTCTGCGAGCTCCATGCGCCCGGATCATCCGCGTTGATTATAACAAATCCGGAGGTTACACCTGTGTAAGAAAAAGTAAACATCGGATCAGCCGCAACATTCAGCCCTACATGCTTCATCGTTGTCATCGAACGGGCACCGGCAATAGCCGCCCCTGCTGCAACTTCAAAGGCAACTTTTTCATTGCACGACCACTGGCTTTTTACTTCCGGATAGCTGTGCGCCATTGCCTCAAGAATCTCGGTTGAAGGCGTACCAGGATATCCGGCCGCTACTCTGCAACCTGCTTCATATGCTCCGCGCGCGATAGCTTCATTTCCTAAAAGGACTTTTTTCATTATTCCTGATCTCCGATAATATCAATTTTTTTCATTATGTTGAATCCTTCCTTGATTAGAAGGTTTTTTGCCGCCTCAATATCCTCAAATCGGAAAATCATCGTTGCTTCATCTCCTTTTTTCTGGGTGAAAGCATACATGTATTCAATGTTAAGTTTATTCTCTGCAAAACACTTGATCAGCCTGAGAAGTCCTCCCGGCTTATCATCAATGCCGACACCGAGAACTTCATTCACAGATGAAGTAACATTTTCCTTTCTTAAAATATCATGTGCTGTATTCGGTTTATCCACAATCATTCTGAGAATTCCGAAATCATTAATCTCGGCGATAGTGAGAGTTAAAATGTTAATATGACCCGAGTTAAGAACTTCAAGTACATGCTGAAGACGTCCCGGTTTGTTTTCAATAAATACTGATATCTGCTGAATATTCATTTTTGCCTCACTTTTTTCTTTTATCAATTACACGGACAGCCTTGCCGACACTTCGCTCTATCGAAGAAGGTTCAACAAGAGTAATCTTTGCCGAAATATTAAGATGAGTTTTAATCTTTGAAGCTATTTTAGAAGAAAGCTCGCTCATGACTTTCATTTCATCAGAAAAAATACTTTCGTTCACTTCAACTTTAACTTCGATATCGTCAAGAGTTCCCTTTCTATCGACTATAATCTGATAATGAGGCTCAACCCCTTCAACGGCGACAAGAACAGATTCGATCTGCGAAGGAAAAACGTTCACACCTCGGATGATAAGCATGTCATCTGATCTACCTGTAATTTTTTCCATTTTTGTAAAAACTCTGCCGCAGGAACAATTGTCGCGGTAGAGACGTGTAATGTCACGTGAGCGGTATCTTATAACAGGACATGCTTCTTTTGTAAGCGAAGTATAAACAATTTCACCCTGCGATCCTTCAGGAAGAATTTCACCCGTTTCAGGATTAATAATTTCGACATAAAAATGGTCTTCGAAAACATGCATTCCCTGTTTTGCTTCACATTCACATGAAACACCCGGCCCGATAACTTCGCTCAACCCGTAGATGTCATAAGCATCAATATCAAGGCGCGATTCAATTTCAGCACGCATCTCGTTAGTCCATGGCTCAGCACCGAAAATTCCCTTGCGGAGTTTCAGCTTTTTAAAATCAAGTTCCGGCGCGTTTTTTGCCGCAAAATCTGCAATATTCAATGCGTAAGAAGGTGTGCACGCAAGAAGAGTCGAACCGAAATCTTTCATAAGCATCAGCTGTTTCTCAGTATTTCCGCCTGAAATAGGAATTGTTGCCGCACCGAGCTTTTCCGCACCGTAATGAAGACCCAATCCTCCGGTAAAGAGACCGTAACCATAAGCTACCTGAATAATATCGTCTTCAGTCGCACCTATACCTGAAAGACTTCTCGCACAAACTTCAGCCCAGACTTCGACATCATTTTTAGTATATCCGACAACTGTGGCGTTTCCGGTTGTTCCTGAAGAAGAATGAAGACGCACTACTTTGTTCATCGGAACGGCAAACAATCCGTATGGATAAGATTCTCTCATTTCCTGTTTATAAAGAAAAGGAACTCTTTTCATGTCGTCAAATGAAGAGAATGAATCAGGACTAAACCCGGCATCATCAAATTTCTTTTTATAAACAGGATTATTTCTATAGGCGTGTTTCAATGACCATTTAAGGCGTTCCAGCTGAAGCTCTTTCAGTTTTTCGAGTGAAATTTTTTCTTTTTCAGGATAAAGCATAAAAACTCCATTGATAATTGACTTTTCTTAAGTTTAATGGAATTTAACCGTTAAAAATCCGCAAATCTTTTTTTCTTTTATAACGACCTCTTATTATCTCTTATTCAGCTATTAATCTTGAAATCTTTACATATACGAAATCAAAACAGCAATTCATTTCTCGACGTTTTACAGAATAATTATCAAATTGTATTTAACTTATCATTATCCATTATTTAAGAGGATGTATTATGAAAAAGCTTTGGAATCTCGGAAGAGTTAAACAGATAATAGAAGAAGCTCTTGGACTTGAAGTAACACATGCGTATGAAGATGTTGCTTTCGTTGAACATTCTGCTTTTGTTATAATGTTTGATCATGATGATCTGAATAAATTCAAATGCTATTTCAGCACAGATTGCTCAGAAAAAGACCGAAAATCTCTCTTTGCTAAAATTGATGCCGCTTCACCCCGCAACAAAATGACTGCCGTAAATGCCGGAACTTTTTCAATGGAACAGCTGGAGAATGAAGAAATTAAACTTCATTTTCATGATGAATAAATATTCAAAATTTCTTCTTTGACAAAAACAGCCCAAAAATCATTGTCTCTATGTTTCTTTTTTATTATTATTTCTTAGGGAGAAAATGATTATGAATAAAACATTCAGACTTTTCTTTATATTTTTGGCTTTTCTCAGCATTATTTTTTCTTTCAACTGCGGCGGAGAATCCGGATCAGAAACAGAACCTTATGATATTCCGGAAGAATCTTATTTTGAAGCACCTTTAAATCCTTTGACCGGAAATTTCTCCCAATCGGCAAAAACACTTGTTTCCGATATGAAATACGGATGGAATCTCGGAAATACTCTGGATGCATATTCTGAAACAAATATTAACACCGATTACGAAACATATTGGGGCCAGCCCAAAACAACTCAAGCTATGGTTACCGGAATAAAAAATTCCGGTTTAAAAACAATAAGAATTCCTGTATCATGGCATAATCATGTGAATGAAGCTTTTACAATCGATACCGAATGGATAGAAAGAGTTCAAGAAATAGTTGATTACGCCATTGCTTCTAATTTATACGTAATAATCAATATTCATCACGACAATTCTGAAAAATGGTATTTTCCAAACGATTACCATTCTCCTAAATCACAGGCCTTTGTAAGCCGAATATGGAAACAGATAGCTCTTAGGTTCAGAAACTACGATGAGCATCTTATCTTCGAATTTTTAAATGAACCTAGGCTTACGGGATACGCTAATGAATGGAATTGGAATGATTCAGACGCAAGACTTTCCGAAGCAGCCGATAATATAAACTTATTGAATCAGCTAGCTATAGACACAATACGTGTGACCGGCGGGAATAATGATAAACGTTTTGTAATGATTACACCTTATGTAGCTTCTCCATGGGCGGCATTATCTTCTAAATTCCAAATGCCTGATGACTCCGCAACCGATAAACTTATTCTTTCCGTTCATGCATATACTCCTTATAATTTTGCAATGGAGAATCCGGGAACTTCTTCTTTTATAAATTCAGGCAAAACTGATATTGATTCTTTCATGAGCCAACTGAACAGCAAATTTGTCTCATCAATGAATATTCCTGTTGTGATAGGGGAATATGGAGCAACTAACAAAAACAATCAAACAGATCGAATTAATTATTTCAAATACTACGTTGCAAAAGCTCATTCCTACGGTATGTGCCCGATTGTCTGGGATAATGGAAATTATCAGATTATTGGCGGCAGTTATGCTGAACTTTACGGCTACTACAAAAGAACAGATCAAACATGGTATTTTCCGGCAATACTAGACGCAATTATCACTAATTAGAATTTCATAATATTCCGG
>JAEWVM010000257.1 GCA_023396615.1 Spirochaetota bacterium
GTAGTCAAGAAGCTCCTGATCGCTTAACCAGTTCCGTTTTTCAACAAGCTCGCGCCGCATCATGGGAAGCATGACGTAGCCGCCTCCGATTGAAAAGAGACCGATTTTAGAAAAAAGGAAAAATAAATTAAAGCAATTCCAAAACATACAGACATTTTTTTATCAGCATTATTATGGTAAAGCATAAATTATGAATGCATTCTGCTGTTATCCTCTGAAAACTAAATCAGGTAAAGCTCTCTGTCTGAAAGAAGAGAGAATCCTTCTTTTTTGAGAATGTTTTCCGCATGTATGGGGTCTGCGACCTGAAAAATAAAAACAGCTTCTTTTTTCGGTTCTGTGATAAATCCGTAAGAGTCGTTGACGTTGATGTTGTTTTCCCGCAGGACTTTTGATATTTCATGAAGCCCGCCGATTTTATCTTCGATTTTAACGGCAATAATCTCTTTCAGGTTAACGGCGATGTTTTCGGATTTCAGAAGTTCAAAACCTCTTTCTGGATTATCCACAAGAAGTTTTATTATGCCGTAATCGCCTGCGTCGGAATTTGTAACCGCGCGGATGTTGATTTGTCCTTCTGCGATTATACCGGTAATCTTTTCAATCTTGCCCGGTTTGTTTTCTGCGAAAATTGATAATTGATGAGGCATATGTCCTCCTTATATTTTTCTATTGTCAATCACTCTGACCGCTTTTCCGGTTGAAGGCGGAAGCGAACCCGGTTCAAGAAGTTCAATTTTCGGAGTTACAATTATTGTGGATTTTAGAAGGTCGGTGATGTTTTTTCTCAGGGAATCGAGTTCCTTGATGTCTCCGTGAAACATTTTTGAATAGAGCTCAACCTTAATATGAATCTTATCGAGATTATTTTCTCTGTCTACTACAATCTGATAGTTGTTTCCGACTTCAGGAATATTCATGAGAACTGATTCGATCTGCGAAGGAAAAATATTAACACCGCTGATAATGAGCATGTCGTCGGTTCTTCCTTTCATGCGGTCGATTCTTTTATGCGTTCTGCCGCACCCGCAGGGTTCAGGGATTATCCGCGTCAGGTCGCGTGTTCTGTAACGGAAGATCGGCATGGCTTCGCGGTTGATATGAGTGATGACAAGTTCTCCGGTTTCACCGTCGGGAAGATTCTCGCCTGTTTCAGGATTGATTATTTCCGGAATATAGAAGTCTTCCCAGATATGCATTCCGCCGAGTTCTTCGCACTCAAATGCAACTCCCGGGCCGTTCATTTCCGACAGTCCGTAATTATTGTATGCCTTGAGTCCGTATATTTCCTGAATCTTGTCTCTGGTTGCTTCGGAATAAGGTTCTGCTCCGAGAACGGCTCTGCGAATGCCGAGATCGGCCGGGTTGATACCTTCGCCGTTGATCACATCTGCAAGATGAAGAGCGTAGCTTGGTGTTATATGAACCGCGGTTGTTTTAAAATCCTGAATGAGCTGAATCTGCTTCAGCGAGTTTCCTGTTGCTGAAGGAATTATCATACAGCCGAGTTTTTCAGCGCCGTAATGAAGACCGAGTCCGCCGGTAAATAAACCATAACCCATCATGTTCTGAAAAACGTCATCGGGACGTATACCTGACGAATATAATCCTCTCGCTACAAGGCTTGACCATTCCTCGATGTCTTTTCTGGTATAAAATATTACTGTGGATTTTCCTGTTGTTCCCGAAGATGCATGCATTCGTACTATTACGTTTCTGTCGACTGCGCACATTCCGTCCGGATAACTGACGCGCAGATCGCTCTTGGTTGTAAAAGGAAGTTTCTTCAAATCTGATAAAGAATTAATTTTTGAAACATCTATATTGTTATCTGAAAATTGTTTTTTGTAGAATGGAGTTCTTTGAGCGGCTTCAAGAGCTTTCTTCAGTCTCTCAAGCTGCAACGCTTCGAGTTCATGGTGCGGCATTTGTTCTATGGAAGAATTAAACATTTCAGTCTCCAGAAGAAATAATGCCTTAAGCTTAAAATATTTATAAAATAGGTCAACTTAAATTATGTTTAAACAGTTAAGTTGACGGGCTCTGTCAAAAAAATATATGTTCCAGAAGAATTTTGACTCCTATTGCTATCAAGAAAAATCCTCCGATGAGTTCTGCCTTTTTTCCTATAATAGAGCCGAATCTTTTTCCGAGATAAACACCGCAGGCAGTAAAAAGTGCGCATATTATTCCGATGATGACTGATGGAATCAGTATGGCTTTCCCCATGACTCCGAAAGTAATTCCGACTGCAAGAGCGTCGATGCTTGTAGCCAGAGATAATATCAGGAGTCTTTTTCCGCATGTCGGATCAGTCTGTACGCATTCGTTTTTCTGTTTTTCAAAATATTCGTGAATCATTTTTATTCCGATTATCGAAAGAAGAATGAATGCAGCCCAATGGTCGTAGTCGCGTATTACAGGTTCAATTTTTTTTCCGGCAATGTAGCCGATCAAAGGCATCATGAACTGAAAAAATCCAAAAGACAAAGACAGACGCAAATAATGACCTTTGTATATTTTTTCGAGGCAGAATCCGGCTGAAAGAGCAACTGAAAAAGCATCCATTGCAAGACCTGCGGAAATGAAAACTATATTAAAAAAATCGAAATTAAACATCAGTCCTCGTTAAAAAAAAGATCAATATAGCGGAGAAGAGCATCTGCGTATTCCATTTTAATGTCAAGCTCAACAGCCCATGATGATTCGGGATAATTGGTTAACGCGGACTTAAAGAAATAAGCTGCCTTGATTATATTCTCAATGGAAGCTTCTTTCTGAAAACTGCCGCGGTTATGGCGTTCATAAAATATTTCTTTCTGAGCCAAATGAAGAAAACGGTCGCCTTCGATATAAAGACGGTAAGCCTCGACGTCTATCACGTTAGAATAAGAGTCGAGAATGTTCAGACATTCGCTTGCGCGGTAAAATGAAAAAATCATCTGTTTGAAGATTTTAAAATGTTCGAGAAGTTCTTCGTCATCGGTCTTTTCCGAAAGAGCCGTTATGGAATGAAACTTGTATCTGATCGTTTTTACAACTTCATTGAAAGTCTGTTTGTTTAAAACAGATTCTCTTTTTATGATGTTATCGAGATTAAATTGAAAATATCTGTATAGCGAATCCTTGACTTCTTCACGGATTGCGACAAAGTCGGCAATGAGCTTTTCTCGGATTAGCTCCTTTATTTTCTGCCGCGCCATGTCCATCGATCTTTCTTCGTTCTGTTTACGGCGCAGAACTTCTTCAGCATTGACTTTGTCTTCTGCATTGCTCTCAAAACGCGAGCTCATTATCACTGAATAGGCCTGATTGAGCCTTGACATGATATTGTTTGCCCATTCGATTTTGTTACGGTTCTTGTCGGGATGATATTTGAGCGCAAGAAGGCGGAATTTTTTCGTAATCTCTTCATCACCCGCTGAAGGGCTTATGTCCAGAAGTTTGTAGGATTCTTCAACGGAAAGAGACATTAATACCGCCTGATCAAAGAATAGAAATACGCGATTGATTCTATGGCAAGAATTAATCAGGAAAAAATTATTACAATCATTTTTATTGAAAACTTAAGCTTCAGTGCTCAGGATACTTTGAATCATTTCGGACAGTTGAGCTTTTCTATAAGGCTTTTGAATGAAATCCGTATTCGGAAAAGAAGAAAGAATCATGTCAATTTCCGAATCAGCGGATAAACCTGAAGATAGAATGATCCTTGCTTCGGGATTTAATTCTTTTATAAGAGCAAAGGCTTCCTTTCCGTCCATTTTCGGCATTTTCATGTCGAGTATGACAAGATTGATCGACGGATTCTCTTTGTAGGCGCTGACAGCTTCTTCTCCGTCAAAAGCCGAAATTACATTATAATTCAAACTTTCAATAATTTTCTTGGCTACCTGATGAAGCATTTCTTCATCTTCAGCCAAAAGAATGGTTTTTTCAGTTGCCATTTTTGCGATCCCCTGCGGATATTATATATCAACAGAATGTTTAAGTCTAACATTATTTGCGCTGAAGGAATGATGAAATGAAAACCGCTTTTTATGAAAACATTGAATATATTGAAGACAGAGTCGGTCCTTTTAATATGAAGATGAGGCTTTTCATTTATCTGGTAGACGGGCTTCTGATTGATACAGGTGCTTCGAATTTCGTAAAAAGATATTCACCGTTATATAAATCATGGAAAATTGATAAAGTAGCCATCACTCATTTTCACGAAGATCACGCCGGACTCGCCGGATGGATTCAGCAAAATATCGGAGCTGAGATTTATATTCATTCAAGCGCAGTCGATAAGACGAAACTGGATTCAAAATTTCCTTTTTACAGAAAGTATTACTGGGGAAACATGAAGGGGTTTAACGCAAGGCCTTTTTCTGATTGCCTGAAAACTGAAAATTACTGCTTTCAGGTGATTCATACTCCGGGGCATACGGATAATCATGTGGTGCTTCTTGAAGAAGATAAGAAATGGCTTTTTTGCGGAGATATGTATGTTGCGTCACGGCAGAAGATCGCCTTCGTTGAAGAGAACATGGCTGAAACGATAAACTCTCTCGAAAAAATCGTGAAATTGAATTTCAGGCATCTTTTCTGCGCTCATTCGGGGATTCATCACAAGGGAAAAGAGCACATACTCGCGAAGCTGGATTATTTCTATAAACTGAGAGAAAAGATTTATGCTTTGAGAAAAAGCGGCCTGGATGATGATGAAATAAATAAAATCGTTTTTCCTAAAAAAAGACTGATAACTTATCTTTCGGGCGGTGAATGCTCTTCGAAGTATATCGTATCAACGATTTAAGTTTTCTGTTTCTGTGAGGTGTTTCCAGTATCTCTTCGGCATGAAATTCAGCTGGCACTTCGGATTTTTTCTTTCAGGAATCGCGATTTCTTTCCAGTATCTCTGCCAGATTTGTCTGAAAGCGTTTTCTTCTTCCGAATAAATTATTCCGGCATTATTTTCGAGTCCGCATAAAATGTAATCGTTTTTTTCTTTGTCATAAACCGCGCCGATTCCGCGCGCAATATCATGAATTATCCAGTTATCTTTCGGAAGACGTTGTTTGAAATGAGGCGCGAGCATAAGTGAAATGTTATGGTCGGGCTCAAACTGCGCATAAAGTGTTTTGTCCGAAAGCTCAGAAAAGCGGATGAGCCCGAGAAACCGATGACGTTCGATGTAAACTTTCTTTGAAAGCTGATTTAATTCCCTGATGGATGAATCCGCGAAATTTTCAAGATAATCATCGATTTTCTGCTGTGAAATGTTTTTCTCGAGTGAAAGACGAAGAACTGTCTGAATGTAATTGTAAATTTTAATTTCCATTCCTTCTGTTTCGGAGAGAAAAGCTGCGCAGATATGCGCATAGGCAGTTTTAGAAATCTGATTTAGCCGAGAATTCAGCCTGTCATATAGATTCTGATTAAAAGAAAGATGAATTTTGTCAAAAAGATATCCGCTTGAAATGTCTTCAGTCATTATATTTTCGGGTATAATTTTTGAAGCTATGAGTTCCGCGCAAAGAGAGATCAATGAGTCAAAACTTCCATCATATACATAAATATTCATTAAATCTCCTGGGCAATTTCTATCGGCGGAATTGACTGCTCGCGAAAAAGCGGAAGCTGTCCTTCCCTGAGTTCGGATATTTTTATTTCGGAATAAAGACCTCCGGCTTCAGCTAAAATCAGATCATGGCTGAAATTTGAGCTCATCATTTTACCGCCGCAGCTTAAGAAATATTTCGCCCTCTTCATAACAACGCCGATCTTTTTGAGATCTTCAAACGTCAGTTTTGAAAACCTTCTTGCTTTGATTATTCTTTGCGCGCTTTGAACTCCGATTCCCGGAATACGCAGAATTTCTTCATATGAAGCTGTTGAGATTTCAACCGGAAAAAGATGGTAGTTTCTCATGGCCCATGCGGTCTTTGGATCGATTCTCATATCAAGATTCGGATATTCATCGTTAAGAATTTCATGCGCCTTAAATCCGTAAAAACGAAGAAGCCAGTCTGCCTGATAAAGTCTGTGTTCTCTCAATAGAGGAGGCTTGGTCAATGCAGGAAGAAGAGAATTGTTTGTTACTGGAACATACGCGGAATAATAAACGCGTTTGAGGGAAAGTTTTTTATAAAGAGATTCCGTCAGATTGAGAATGGTCTTGTCTGTGTCGGGTGTCGCCCCGATTATCATTTGAGTGCTTTGTCCGCCGGGGGCATAAGTGACGCTTCGCTTGAAGCGGTATTCGTCGACGCTTTCTCTGATGTTTGAACTGATATCTTTTATCGAGCCGATGAGCTTGTCGGGTTTTTTGTCTGGTGCAAGAAGTGAAAGGGATTCGCCGGTCGGAAGTTCGATATTCGTGCTTATTCTGTCTACCAGAAAGCCCGCTCTTTTAATCAGAAGCGGATCGGCTCCCGGCATAACCTTGAGATGAATGTATCCGCCGAAACGATGAACGTTTCGCAAAAGGCTCACGGTCTTCAGCATCAGTTCCATTGAATAATCAGAATTCTTTAGAACTGCCGAGCTTAAAAAAAGACCTTCAATATAATTTCGTTTGTAAAACTGCATAGTAAGATCAGCCAGTTCTGCCGGAGAAAACATAGCTCTCGGAATATCGTTTGACTTGCGGTTGATGCAGTAAGCGCAGTCGAATGAACAGATGTTTGTCTGAAGCACTTTGAGAAGCGAAATACAGCGTCCGTCTTCGCCCCAGCTGTGGCAGATGCCTGAAGCTACTGCGTTGCCGCTTCCTCCCGGATTTTTGCGAGATGAACCGCTCGAAGAACATGAAGCGTCGTATTTTGCCGACATTCCCAAAATGGAAAGCTTATCGTTTAGTGCTGAAAAATTCGAATTCATGTTGACATACTATACAAGCATATAGTATTATGCAAGAAGAAATTATATCACTGAGTTTGTTTTGACACGGAAAATTACTAATTATAATTAATTTACTTGGAGAGAAAATAATGAAAGACACAGCTTTAAAAATTATTAAAGAAGCCCCGGCGGCATAT
>JAEWVM010000011.1 GCA_023396615.1 Spirochaetota bacterium
ACATTGGTAAAGATTGCCAACGCGTTGAAAATTGATGTGAAGGATTTGCTTATCTCAACGAAGAAATCAAAAACGAAATAAATAGAAAAATCATAATGAGTGGGTCAACATCTCAAGCAGCGTTTTATTATCAGAATAATATAGCGGCACTTAAAATAATAGATTGTCTCTTTTTCAATTCAGATATAACTCATATTGAGTTGGAAAATTACGATAAAGGTAATCACATTGATGATATCATTATTTATCGCAAGAATAATATTGAATATTATCAAGTAAAATGGGCGGAAGATGAAGCTAAGTCTTACACCCTTTATAACTTATTGACAGCTCAACCCCCAAAGAAATCTATTTTGAGACAGCTTGCAGATGGATATAAAAGCATACATGATAAAAGTGTCAATTTTTCCATAATTCTTTTTACAAGTAAAAAGATAAGTAGTCAAGCACGACCAAGTGAGAATATAATTCACAGTCTTAAAGATGTCTTTGAGAATATAATTAGCCCCATAAAAAACGTATCGCATGATTATACTAAACTGCCTAAATTTCATGAGTATAAGGATACTTTAGAAATCATTCGCAAAGAATGTGATTTGTCGGATACTGAATTTGACGACTTTTTAAAAAAACTTGTTTTTAGTTTTAATCAAGAACATACCGAACAAATTCAAAGTGTAATAAAATCAAAATTAGATAAACTTGGTATTGAGGAACGATTATTTGAACGACTTATTGACTGTGTAGTCAAATGGAGTATTACAGGAGATTCCATTACTAAAGCACATGTTTTAAAAGAACTAGGGATTTCGGATAGGTTTGAAGATAAACTATCTCATTTTTTCAAAATATCAGAAAAGCATTATGTCTCGAATAGTATTTTTTTTGAACAACTAAATAAGGCAATCGAGGAGTTGGATGGTGGATATATTTTTATAGAAGGACTTCCCGGAATTGGTAAATCTACCGCTTTAACAAAATTCAAAGAAGTAAATCCTGATATTGCATTTTCATATTATTGTTTTATTCCTAATCAAAATGATTTTGGAGAATTGAGGCACAAAGCTCATTATTTTTTAAAATCTATGTGTATTGCCATTGAGAATAATTTTCAAAATATCAATTTACCTTATCGTTACTCGGATAAATATGAAGAAAAACTTAGTCGCTATATTGACACTTTGGGTACTTTAAACAAAAAAATCATTTTCATAATTGATGGGCTAGACCACGTTCACCGGGATATTGGTTTTTCTGCCGAATCATTACTAAATCAAATAAAGGGTAAATTACCATCAAATATATATTTTGTATTAAGTTCACAGTATAAAGATGTACTTTCTACTCATGTTACTAATGAAATAAAGGAAAACCAACTTAGACATATTATAGTTCCACCGTTTAAACAGAAAGAAATCATTGAATATTTATCTCAAAAGGGGATAAAGGCTACAGATAATGTAGTTAGTAAAGTTGAGCTTGTTTCAGGAGGTATTCCGCTTTACTTACATTACATATCAGAACTACTGCTAAAAACAAAAAAGAAGGATTATATCAAAAGCTTGCAAGAATTGCCACTCTTGATTGATGGAAAAATAAATACCTATCACGAATATTTATGTTCAAAGATTCTGGAAGATGAATATGCAAAATGGGTGCTAGCAGTTTTTGCTTACAGGCAAGAAAACACTAGTCCTGATACGATAAAAGATATTTTGTCTTTTGCCGATATACAAATCGACAAAATAAAAATAACGGAAACTATAGGAAAAATATCACATTTATTAAAAATAAATGAGAGCAGAAGTTATACCATTTTCCACAACAGTTTTAGAGAATTTATTTTATCCAAAACCATAAATTTCAAAAACCATTTCAACAGGGCTTTAGCTTTATACTATGAACAAAATCCTTCCACAGATGAAGCATATCGCAATTATTTTAAGCATCTTCAATATATAGGAGATTATCAAAAAATTATTTCTATTACAACCTTAGATTGGATAAAGAATGCATGGTCAAATTATAGAACATTAAAAGAAATTGGAAAGAATATAGCTATAGCATTGAATGCTTGTATAGAGGTGCAAGATTTGGCTAATTTCATCAGAATCATATTCCTAAAAGCACAAATTCAATTATCAAAATGGAATATCGATGAATCAGAAATAAATTTCCCTCAATTCTTTTTACAGGCAAATTTAACACAGAATAGCATTAGGGCTATTTGGGATGGAGACTTTGTAAAAGTAAATAAGGTTGCGTTTGCTCACTATCTCAACGAATATCATTTAGCAACAGGAAATATTCTTCCACAGAACATTATCGAACAAGGTTTTTCTAAAGTTTCAATTAATGGTAACGTAGAAAGTATAACTACTGTTTATCAAGCCAAATCACTAATAAGTAAAAATATAACTAATGTTTTTGACCAAATAGATGAAATCAAATGGGTTGCTTCCGATGAGCATAATCATGACTATCACAAAGAAATACATACTGATGATGAAAATAAAGAAATCAATCAAAAAATTAAACTTGAGATTATTGATTATTTATATACGCACAGGAAATTCGAAACTATCAAAAACATAGTTGACAAATATTCGGAAGATACACATATATACATAAACGCTCAAATAGCCCTTTGCCGATTATTAATACCCAGTGATAAAAGGTCTGCGCTAAAACTTATAGAGAGAATTAATTTTTCGGAAATCGATAATCCGAAATACTTCAACTTCATCACTTATTGTTGTGATTTCCTTAGCGACGATGAAATGAAAAGATATTTTCCTTCCGAAAAAATATCTATTCCAACGTTGCCTGAAGAAATAATAAACAAGAGTGGCATGGATTACAAAATAAAGGGAGAGGTCGTCAATCTATATGAGCATTTAAAATATATATGGATATTTAACCATTCAATTATCATTCAACTTCATTTAAGAATATCAATATTACCTACACCTGAAAAAAGCATTTATAACTCAATTATAACTTTATCTGAACTATGGTACAAAGAAAGAAATGAAGAAATATCTGAACCATTCAGGATAAAACAAATTAAACTCTGTATAAATGAGTTATATACAGAGCGAGAAAAAGATTTAATGTTTACAAATCACAGTTTATTCAGTGGAGGCAATAATGATACATATTTTATAGCACGGGATATACATAAAATTTTTGGGCATATTTTCAGGTACATATCAACACACCTTTCTGAAACAGGAATTGATGAAATAATTCATTATTGGCTTGATTTAGAAAAAGAGAAATATGCATTTAGCAATCACAAAATAGCACTTCAATTTGCAGATGTTCTAAATGAACGAAAAACGAAAAGTATATCTGATTTACAATTAATTCTAATTCAGTATGCAGAAACGATTGCAAGATATGAAGAAGATACAATGTCTTTAGTGCAGTATTTAAGCGAGGTTGCTGAAAAATTTGGCAAGTGCGGTTTTAATGAAGAATTTGATAGAGTTTATAGAGAAATTTTTGATGTTTCTTTTGGATTAGGTTATAAAAAAGATTATCAATCAAGCATCATAATAAACCCATTGGAAGAATTGCATAAATTGGAGCCAGATGGTACATTAAATAGATTAGCCGAAATATTTACTATTCAAAAACAACTTGCAGATGTAGGACGTGGAAGGATGAACCATATCTGTATTTCCGAATTAATTGAATTTGTGACAAAGCATTATCCGCAGTTGGGATTTTCTTTAATAAATAGAGAAGAAAATAGTATTGCGCGAGATGAAACATTGAATATAGTATTATCTTCCCTAATTCAAACCGCAAATACAGATCGATTGCCATTCTTTTTAAGTTTAATAAAAACAATGACCCATGATGGTCATATGGATAATCATGCCATTAAATTATTAACTCTATTATTAGAAAGAACAGTTCAATTAGAGGATGCTTTATTGTTTGAAGAGGTTCTTGATTTTATTAAATACACTATTGATGTAGAATTGGGGGATGAAAAGACATTTAATGACTTTTCCGGAATCCTTGAAAAATATGGCAAAACCCCTGCTGCATTTGGACTTCCAGATTATGTAAAAGAAGAAAAGTCGAGTTCTCTGCATGGCAAGCCTGCTCAAAGTGAAAAATTCCTCATACCTTATGAACCATGTTCTATTGAATCGTTAATTAATTTCATGGAAAATGATTATCATCAACTCCAAGAGGTTATTTCTATAGGATTTGAAGTCTGTCTTAAAAACAGGATTTTATCTACAGCAAGGAATGAATATTATCGTTCTAAAGCAATTTTTGAAAAATTCTATAACTCAATTGCATCAAAAAAGCAAAGTACAGAAAATGAAAAGCTTTTATTTCGAGCAGTAACAAAGTATTATATTGAATTTGTATCATCGCTTTTAGAACTTCCATCGAATAGCCCCATAGCTATTTCAGAATTTAATCTTCTTTTTGACGTATTTGTGAATAAAGTTGATACACTATTTTCTTCTGGGCAGTTCAGTTCTTTTATTGATAACGAATTTGACCGAGAAAAATGGGTTGATAATTTTTTAGAATTTATAAATGACCATAGAGACTATGTTTTTTCAAGTGTTATTTCAGAAGAAAATATATTAAAAATAGTAGATGAAACCTCACTACTTGCCATTGACCATTTAATTCAATTTATAGAAGGATGGACAAATGATAGAATTAAAGCCATAGCATTACTCAAAATATCAAGCAGATTAATAGAAATAGACAAAACAAAAGCGTTGAGGATTATTGATGACTTTATCCATGATGATTCTTATTATCTATATGTTGACGATAAATTGGACTTTGATATATTTGAAATATTAATAAAAACAAATCCGGAGTATGGAAAGA
>JAEWVM010000043.1 GCA_023396615.1 Spirochaetota bacterium
CAGGGCGGCGTTATTCCCGTAAAACCGAATTCGGTTGATGTTATCTACGCGCTTGATATGTTTCATATGGTGTCTGATTATAAATCATTTCTTGCCGAGCTTTATGCGCTCATTAAGCCTGGAGGGAAGCTTTATCTCGAAGACGGGCATCAGTCAAGACGCAAAACAATTGATAAAGTTAATGAATCCGCTTTATGGGATATTTCCGAGAATTCATCGAAATGGATTGTGTGTTCTGCACGTAAAAAATAAAAAAAGAAGCCCCGGGGGGTACTCGGGGCTTTGAAATTTATGAAAACGTCTAAGTAATGATTACCAGACGGTCTCAGCGTTTGAAAACGTGTCTTCTTTCCGGATAAGTGTACCAGTCTTTATTCATAGTTCCTTTTGATTCATACCATGATTCAAAATTCTTATATGCTGTATAGATCCCGTTAGTTGTGCCTTCATAAGGCCACTGCCAATCTTCAGGTATCACTATCGCCCAAGGGAAGTTTTCGCTGTCAACAAGAGCTCCGGTATAAGTTGTGTTGAATGCCGGAATGTGAACTTCGCCTCTCCATGAATCATTATTGGGAACGATGAACGGATCAAAAGGCATTGAGCCGAGATCTTTTGCGCTTATTCCTTCAGGATATTCAACTACAGTTGTTTTTTTCGGAACATCGATATAAGCGTATCCTTTTGCGGTATTGCAGTTCCAGTCTTCTTTAGTATATCCATTCGCGCGGAAAGGTTCGTGAAGATTCGCATAAATCACATGATCTTTTCCTGCTATGCGGATAGCGAATTTATTGTGGTATCCTGCGCCTGCTGCCAAAGGCTTGGTGATTATTTCAATCTTGGTTGTTTTGCCTTCAGAGTTAACATATTGCTTGTATGTAACTTTTACTACTGCATCATTGAAGTCGGCATCGCCTTTCTTTGTTCCATTGTCATAATTATCTTCGAATGCAAACACGTAAGAAGCTGTGTTGATTGCCGCAACTGATGCATCATTGTCATTTACATCTGTTCCTTCATTCGGAGCGAGAATTCCGTCACCGTCATTATCTATTCCGGTAGGTTCGCTCTGCTTTTTAAGAACAATCTGGCCGTCAATTAAAGATAGACCTGAAATGTCTTTGCATACAACAGGTTTTGCCTCTTCATAACCGTTTGCTTTAACAATTATTGAAACATATCCTTCGGCTGTATTGATCGGAATTGTTCCGTCAATTTTTCCATTTGCATCAGAAATCAATGAAGTAATGACTTCTGTTGTTTCATTGAAAGATATAATTTCGCCTTCGGAATTTTTTACTACATCGGTTACTTTAACTATCTGGAGCACCGCGCCTGATATAACTTCGCTTGTTTCCTGATTTTTGATATAAACATCAAATGCAACCTGCTGAACTGTTGAAGGAGGCGTGTTGTCGTCAGTCTCTGTAGGTGTTCCGTCAACGACGTTGCGTAGAACTGCAATACCTGATTCCAGTTTGGTTATAAGATCGGCCAGAGAGTCCGCTGAAACGGTATAAGTGTAAGTTTTAACTTCGCCGTTTTTAAGATATTCGAAATCAATATAGGCAGTTACAGATCCAGTAACATCGGAAATGAATCCCGCGAATGAAGCGTTTCCGCTTGAATCAGTTTTAGGAAACTGAGCTATTACGGTTCCATTGGAATCTTTGATTGATATTGACGCACCTGCTATAGGTTTTGAATCTCCGCTGGTGTTGTCAGTCACGTTTGTTGTGAGGTTATAATATGTTGTGTCGGCATTATCAAGCGTGATCTTGGCTATAGCATTTTGGATGTCGGAGATCGAAGTGACGTTGATTGTTTCGGTAGTATATCCGTTTGCGCTGATAACTACTGCTGCAGGAGCGGTGTTTTCTGAAAGTTCAGAATTGAAAGATATGCTTCCGTCTTCTGCTGAAGTGATCTGTAAAATAATATTTCCCGATGAATCTTTTACAGTGATTAATGCGCCGGAAACAGCATTTCCGGATTCATCGATAACGGTTCCTGATAAATCAACAGAAACTTGATTTGTTTCAGGACTTTCGGGTGTAGTGCCGGGGTTATTGGTTCCAGGAAGAGATGGTTTTCCGCCGGTTTTGTCTGTAAGATCGACTGTGTCGCTGCCGCCTGATCCGCCGCCGCAATAAGTCGTAGTAAGAATTGGAGCAAGCAATAGAACTAATATGAACAACCTTATATTTTTCATATTTTTACCTCCAGATACTATTAGCAATAAGTGTGCCATCTATGAAATAATCGCTTGATTAATATTTATGGATTTAGTGTACATATTTGCAAATATGACAATTTTTGTGAGACATAATTAGTAAAAATTCTTAATTCTTGCAGCTATTTAAATCTTTGCGTATCTCATATTGATACGAGTTTGCATCTCGTATCAATATGATACTATAAGTGAAACAAAATATCAATATGAGACAAGAAGTTGATTTGTCTCATATTGATTGAGGGTATAATTCTTAAAGGTGAGTTTTCATTAAATTTCTTATGTTTTCAGTAAATTCTTCATAAGAATAATTTGCTGCATTTTGCGGTTCAATGAAGTTAACAGAAATTTTCGTAAATGGTCTAATAAACTTTGCACCGGAAGGGTAGGCTTTATATGCGCCTTTTATGGCAACAGGTATGACTGGAATATTAAGTTCTTTGCTTAGTATTGCAAAAGTTTTTTTGTACTCTCCAAGTTGCCCGTTCTGAGTTCGAGTACCTTCTGGGAAAATTACGACATTGCACTTATTTCGAAGGACTTCTCCCATTTTTTGAATCGTATCCCGGAGATTCGAATTGATATCTACTAAAATAATGTTTGCACGCTTCGCGAGAAATTTGCGAAACGGTGAATTGAAGTGTTTCGCTTTCGCGAAAATATAAGTTTTTCTCAAAACTTCGGGAGACAGAACCGATGCAAGTAGAATCCAGTCAATATTACTTTGATGGTTGGGAGCGATAATAGCAGGTGAAATGATATCTATTTTTTGGACATTCGTTTCTATGCGGCAGACAGTATTTATGAATATTTTAAAGAAATTTCTGAGTGTAAT
>JAEWVM010000223.1 GCA_023396615.1 Spirochaetota bacterium
AACGAATTTATTTTATCAGATAATACTTCTGCTCTAATAGAAAAAGACAAATCTCTTTTAATTTTTTTCATCCCTGCATAAGATTCAAACTCATAATTATCTATTAATTCTAACTTTACTGATGTTATGATTTTACCATTTTTCACAAGACGCAATTCTGCAGTTTTTGTAGAATAATCACTACCGCTTGTTATTCCCAATAAAAGAATCTCGTCACTCTGATCTCCGTCAAAATCATCAACTATTGCCTCTCTGGCTATAAGTCCGCCCCAGATATATCCGGATACTTCTTTGCCGTCAATATCTGCTTTGATCTTAAACCAGTTATATGAAAGTTTGTTCTGAGTATAAATAACTTCTGTCTTGGAAATAATTTCAATTTTTGTTCCGATTTTTAATCTTACTATCGACTCTGCATCTATAGACGGTCCGCTTCTTAAATTAACCACATCACCGAAAACATAATTATCAGAAGAAGATTTTGCGCCGGCATATTCCGCATTGGCCGTTAAAATCAACAGCATAACAAAAATCAATAGTGTTGTTAATTTTATTTTCTTGATCATCTCTCACCCCGAAATAATTCTAAAATTTCTAATTAGTGAATTTAAAAAAATGTTCATTATTTCTATATAATTGATAATTAACTGTAAGCAAATAAATCCAGCGGCATTACTGCACACTGGATTTTTCTATTATTACTTCAGATGCTTAATCAATTAAGACATCTGCCGTTCAATCATAAACTATCTTTTTGTATTATTCGCAATTGATACCAAAGCCTGAAAGAGTTCAACCTGAAGCTTTGTCACAATTATCACAAAAAAGCCTGCAATCGGAAGAGTTATCATGCTCGGGATTCCGCCTAACAAACATCCGCCCATTCCAAGCCTTGAAGCCAACATCGAGATTTCATCTCCCAAAAATATTTTTGTTATAAGCGGAATAAAGAAACCAAGAATCGCAAGATTTGTTCCGAAGCTTTCTCCGGCAGTCTGAATGAATTTTGAAAAAACCGGAACAACTATAAAATCATCGCCTTCTTTTACGCTAGCAGTAACTTTTTTTCTTCTGTCCCACCAAATCTGAAATGAAATCCATCCTCCGAAAATCATTACGAGAAAAATAAGAATGCTCATCACAATGTACTTCGCAGGAAAACTGAATAAACCGTTAACTGCCATGTAAATAAAAAGTATAAATGGAAAAGCAAAACTAACAATAGCAAAAAACACATGAAGCCATTCAAACGGCTTTTTGTAGAACTTGCCTGAATCAATGTAGGATAAATAAGGTTTAATGAAATTAAAAAACATTCCGTCCATAAAATATACTCCTAATTACTATTTTAAATAATACTAGCATGGAACTTTTAATTTATCAAGATAAATTAAAAGTTGAAATCGCAGGGATATCCTGAATAATATATTGACACATTAAAAAACATGACAAATAAACAATTGAGGAAATTTATGGAAACTAAATCGAGAAGAAAAACAGAAACGGCAATTGAAGAAAGTAATGACATAAAACAAAGCATTCCGGCTTCAGTTAATACCGGATCGCAAACCAACGGTATGGCAATAGCATCAATGGTTTTAGGAATATCCGGTCCTTTTTTCTGCGCATTCGGCGGAATCGGATCATTAGTAGGCCTCATTCTGGGAATAATTGCATTGAATCAAATCAACAAAAACCCTAATCTGGAAGGCAAGGGGATGGCAGTTGCCGGCGTGGTTCTCAATGCTCTTTCTCTATTGGGTATAATAATATTTATTATAATTTACGGAGCCATCATAATCGCAGCCATTGTAGCTAACGCATCAGGAATGTAAAAAAAGCTCCTTACGGAGCTTATTTACATTATCATTAATTTAATTACTTAACCAAAGGATTTCCGTTTCCATCACGATACGAATTGGTTATGATCATTACAAAATCAATAAACCACCAAATTCCGCATAACCCTCCTGTCATTAACTGAACAACACCTATACCGACCGAACCGGTATAAAACCGATGTACCCCCAAGTAGCCCAGAAACAGATTTAACAAAAGAGCAGCAATCCAGCTTTTGCCGGCAGTTTGCTGAAGATTTTGGCTTGCAGTAGTAGGATTTACGGGCTGCTGCACAGTCTGCGGAGGAAAAGATCCACATTTAGAACATTGCTGCTTTCCGGTTTCAAATTCTGTACCACAATTTGAACAAAACATGTTTTTTTCTCCAAGTTCATAATTCATTTATTTAAAATTTCGTTTTAAGGAATTCTCATCAAGTCAATATTTGTTTTGGATTGTTATCCATCATTACATTATTTTTTCATCTGAACTTTAATATTTCTCAAAGCGAATATATTTTGTACAAAATACCAGACCTTGCAATAATTTCAACTTTTTAGTACATATTTTTAACCATAATATCTGAATATATTTGACGCATATTATATTTATACATAAAAAAACCCGCTTTCGCGGGCCTTTTCTGCTCAATAAAAATTACTTAACAAGATCTTTTCCCTGAGCATCTTTCATTTTGCCGGTAGCAATGAAGATAATGTCAACAAGTGACCAGATTCCCCCGCCGCCGCAAGTAAGAAGTTTAAGTACGCCAAGACCTGTGTATCCGAGATAGAATCTGTCTATCCCCAATGAACCAACAAGTATAGCAAGGATAAGTGCAGTAGTCCAATTTTTACCCTGAGTTGCCATTCAATCCTCCAAGTGAATTATAATTTATCTGTATAATAGAGGCATCAAATAGTGCAAAAGTCAATTATTAATTTGAAATATTTCACTAATTTTTTGAACCAGAGAATTTTCATCGTAAAGCATCGGCGGCACATCCGGATATAGAACAATCATTCTAATAA
>JAEWVM010000113.1 GCA_023396615.1 Spirochaetota bacterium
GTTCATGAGTTGCGGTTTTTGTACCCGGTTTTCCCCAACCGGATGTTGAATGAACAAGCATCACGGGATCATAGTCGGCTTTTACCTTTGTAATATTACGTACCATTTTTTTATGGAACTGATGAAACACAAGCTGGCGTTTTCCCTTGATATTGTTCAGAAGCATATAATCCTGCATCGTTTTCTGAGCAGCGTTCAGCTCATCGGCTGTTACTGAACCTATTTCTTTCATCGGGCGGCGCGTACGCCATTCTACATCAATAGCCAGATGAACGTTAGAATGTTTCAGAAAAGGAAGAATGCGCTCAATTGCCTCATTCACTTTATATTTTCCGATCTGATGATCTATATAAACAAGAAATCCGTTCTCATAAGCAAATTTAATATATGACTCTATCACTTCATCTTTAACAAAATTAATTTCACCCAGAGGCTGACATGTTCCATAAACTATATATATAGCCGGAATAACTCCTTTATCTCCGTTTACCTTATCATATTCAGCAGCTTTTTCTCTCAGCATTTCCGCGAGTTTTTCTTTCGAAAAACGACCGAGAACTCCCATTACTTTTGAATTCGGATTTCCATAAAAACCGACTACATGATTTTTTTCAAAAAGATCTGAAGCAGTAAACTTATCATCAACGGACGGAGTCTCTATTTCTACAGCTGATTTTTCCGGTAAAACATCAGATTCTCCATTAACTGCAACAGCCGCTATAATCAAAACAAATGCTAATACTATTTTCTTCATTTTCCATACCTGTTACTATTTACGGAAGTTCGAAACTTAAGATTTATAAAATAATTTGATTTTTTTAAAAAAACATTTCCCGGTACGAAAATATTAATCTATCATTTTTTCAAACATAGATTTATCGGCATTCCATTTCAGCCTTACACTTCTCCGCTTTAAACTTTTCAGAAAAATTTCGACTTCTTTTACAACTTGTTTATCATTTCTATATTTTTCAACAGAAGAATCATAATCAATAGAATCCAGTGGTACAGGATTTTTTGATACAATTTCATTAAGAAATGTCTCATTAATGTAAACATTAACAATTGTTCCAGTGCGGGGGACTTCATAAGAAAATTTAACGATATTTTCAACAACATCACTTACGGGGACATTTGAGTTTGCAAGAAAATCACTACAGTTTATTAAAGGAAAACAATTTTCTCTGACATTAACCCATCCAGACAAACGAGTTGGAAACAAAAATTCAAAACTTCTCCCCTTGTATTTTGTGCCGCCGACCATAACAAACGGGCGTTTTGATGAATCAAAAAAACAAGTTATCAATTCGTAAGTTCCATGACACTGGCATCCATCTAAAATACTAATGAAAGCATTTTTTCTATCAACTTCAGCATACCCTGGATATTTTTCTTTATCCGTTATTGAAATCGGAGCTAAGATTTCAGGTTCATCGTCGGATTTCCGAATAATTCTAAAAAGACTTTTTTTTGACTGAAGAATACTATTATAATAAAATACTATGTCTTTCGATTTATATTCTTCATCCACCGTCATTTTTAATGTTACATCTAAATCAGCGGCATTTGTTAATTCCAAAAAAATACTGAAGATAGAAAGGCTGAAAATAATCAAAATACAAATACTTTTTTTATTCAAAATTACTCCCTTAAAAGATTCTTTTAAAACAAAAAATAATTTTTTAATTATCTGAGGTACTTGCGGGGATTTACAGTATTGCCGTTTCTAATTATTTCAAAATGCAAATGAGGTCCTGAAGAAAGTCCGGAATTTCCGCTCTTAGCAATTCCCTGACCCTGTTTTACATACTGACCGCGTCTAACATATATTCTGGATAAATGTCCGTACAGAGTTTTCTGCCCGCCCGGATGCGCGATAACAACCGCATTTCCGTAGCCGCCCATCCAACCTGCATATGTAACTTTTCCGTATTTTGAAGCTCTTACCGGAGCAAATACAACACCTATATCGATTCCGCTGTGAAAATGTCTTCCACCGCGAATAGGGTGCACACGCCATCCGAAACTGCTGGTTATACGACGGCTCGAAACCGGCCACATAAAAGCGGCAATAATATTTTGGGGTTTTGCATCCGGAATAAATATTTCTGTACCGGCAGTAAGAACCGTTGTATGAGTTAAATTATTTTCAGCGGCGATTTTATCTGCATTAACTTTGTAATTAGACGCTATCCGTTGAATTGTGTCGCCTTTTTTAATTTTATATACTAATCCGTCTTTATTCGGAATATCCAAAACCTGACCTACACGAATAATGTCATAAGACGGCAGTTTATTTGATCCGCATATAGTATCAACTGAAACACCGTATTCTTTCGCTATCTCGCCGAGAGTATCTCCGTCTTTTACCTTATATTGGGATATTTTCAAGGTTGAAGAAACTTCAGGATCTGAATAATTAGTTTCTTCAGAATAAACGATGGAATCTTTAAGTTTTTCGTCTTCTTCCTGAACGATATGAGTATCATCTCTCGACATATATACTATAGAAGCGGCAAGAGATGCCATTGACATAAAAAAGACTCCGGCTGCTACAGCCAAAGTCTTTCTCCAGTGAAAAACAAACGGAGAACTGATACGTTTTACTTTAACATTTCTCGCAGTATAGATAACGAGGATTAAATTGTCCTCGAAGCGGGAAAATGAAATTTTTCGTAAGCCGAATAATTTAATCTGAAATTCTTTCATTTTGTTAACGATACTTTGTTATTATCGTCAGAAAGTCCAGAACTATTTATTTTCCTTGGCAGAAACCCCGGAATAATTATCTTCGATAAATTTTTCCACATCACGCTTGTGAGCGCCGGTAATACAGGTGTTTCCCTTAAAAACAACACCTTTCATGATATTTATGCTCGGAGCATAAATATCTCCAAGAACCTTTGCGGTTTCAAGAAGACGGACTTCTTCACGGGCTGTTATATTTCCGACGACAACACCGGCAACAACCACTGATCTCGCTTCAATATTTGTCCTAACTTTTCCCGATTCACCGACAACCAGCTCATCATCGGTCTTAATTTCACCCTCGAATTTTCCGTCGATTTTAAGAGAACCGCTTATGTAAAACTTGCCCTCAAAAACCGAGCCTTCGCCGATTGTGCTGTTGAGAAGATCATTTCTTGCCATAAAATTCCTCAATATAAATAGAGTATCGAATCATCCGGCTTTTCAATCCGTCCGATCGAGATATAACCGACTTCCCTTGAAGCGAAAATCAATTCAATTATTCTCTCTATATCACTGCCCTTTACTTTGTCAATAAAATGACAAACTTCTTCAAAAGAATACTTGCGTCCGAAAGTCATCTCTTCAAGTGCATTATGCCCCATTTTGACCTCGACGCTTTCCATGCTTAGAGCGAGACTTCCTTTCAAATAGCTTTTCGCATCCGAAAGTTCATCTTCACTCACGCCTTTTTCACGCAAAAGACGGCATTCATCAAGAATCAATGACCTGGCTTTTTCAAATTTCTCAGGAGAAGCACTGCAGTAAACTCCGAAAAGACCGTTATCCGAATAGGAACTGTGAAAACTGAAGACAGAATAACACAATCCTTCCCTTTCGCGGATATTCTGAAACAGTCTGCTGGAAGAACTGCCGCCGAAGATGGTACTTAAAAGAAATAGAGAATAACGGTCTTCATGAGTCTTGGCCAAACCGTCAAAACCCAGCGCAAAATGAACCTGTTCTATTTCACGCTCAATATGCTTTCTGTATATTCTCTCATAAGAAAAATTCTGTTTTATTAAAGCTGAAGAGCCTTTTGATTCTGAAAAATATTTTTTAATCAAACGCTCGGTTTCTGAAATGTCAAAATTTCCGGCAATAGAAATTACCGCCTTATCGTTGCGGTATTCTCTTTCATAAAAATTCATGAGTTTATCGCGGGTAATAGATGCAATGCTTTCACGCGTTCCAAGAATATTATGAGCCAGGGGATGACCGGCAAACATGCTTTCGGTGAACGTATCAAGAACATGCTCATCAGCATAATCTTCATACATTCTAATTTCTTCAAGGATGATCCCTTTTTCCTTTTCTATATCTGTTTCAAGAAAAAGAGAATTATAAAACATGTCGGAAATAAGTTTGAGACTCATCTCCAGATGATCTGCAATGATATTAATATAATAACAGGTATATTCTTTATTGGTAGCGCCGTTATGCTGACCGCCCACGCGGTCAACCATACGCGCCATTTCCTGAGCGGAATATTTTGCCGTGCCTTTGAATAGCATATGTTCAAGAAAATGAGCGTAGCCGCATTCATCGGCATTCTCATTTCTCGAACCTGTTCTTAGCCATAGCCCGCTAGACACGGAAACCACACCGTCTACTTTTTGAAGTAAAACGGTGATTCCGTTTGGTAAGGTAAATTTACGAAACAATTATTCTGTCTCCGCTTCAGGTGCAGGCATAGCATCTTTTCTCGAAAGATCAAGTCTTCCGGTTTTATCGATGTTAAGAACCTTAACTTTTACAGAGTCGCCTATATTGACTATATCCGTAACATTCGCAACACGCTTATGATCGAGCTTGGAAATATGAAGGAGACCTTCTTTTCCCGGAAGAACTTCTACAAAAGCGCCGTATTCCATAACACGTTTAACAACGCCGTCATAAATCTTTCCTGCTTCAACTTCGGCAACCGAAAGCTGAACCATGCGGACAGCCTTTTCAAGAGATTCAAGATCAATCGCGTAAACGGAAACTTCTCCGTCTTCTGCAACATTAACATCAGCGCCTGTAGATTCAACAATGCCTCTGATATTTTTTCCGCCCGGCCCGATGAGCCCGCCGATCTTATCCTGAGGAATGCTGACTTTCTTAAATCTTGGAGCATAAGGCGAAAGTTCTTTGTTGGGCTCAGAAATAACTTCATTCATCTTTTCGAGAATATGAAGTCTTCCTTCCTTAGCCTGAGCAAGCGCTTCTTTCATGATCTCAGGAGTGATTCCTTCAATCTTGATATCAAGCTGAAAAGCTGTAATTCCTTCTTTTGTTCCGGCTACTTTAAAATCCATGTCGCCGAGATGATCCTCGATTCCCTGGATATCAGTTAATACCGCATGTTTTCCGTCTTCCATTACAAGACCCATTGCGATACCGGCGATAGGAGCCTTCACAGGAATACCAGCGTCAAAAAACGCAAGCGAACCCGAGCATACAGTTGCCATTGAAGAAGAACCGTTTGATTCAAGAACCTCAGATACAAGTCTGATAGCGTAAGGAAATTTAGAAGACTCAGGAAGCGTCCACTGAAGAGCACGCTCTGCAAGAATTCCGTGACCGATTTCGCGTCTTCCGGTTGAACCGATTCTGCCAGTTTCACCGACAGAAAACGGAGGAAAATTATAATGAAGAAAAAATCTTTTTACTTCTTCACGGTTCATCGTGTCGACTTTCTGAACATCTTTTTCAGAACCGAGCGTCACGATACCCATACTCTGAGTCTGACCTCTGGTAAAAAGACTAGAACCGTGCACACGAGGAAGAACTCCCGCTCTAACAGAAATAGGACGCACTTCATCAAGCTTTCTTCCGTCGGCGCGTTTTTTGTCGAATATTATTCTTCTTCTAACGATGTCGCGGTCAATATCATGAACTGCGTTATAAATATCTTTCGCGCCGTCAGGATAAGTTTCTGCTAATTCTGCCTGCGCTTTTACTACGATGTCATTGAATGCGTCTTCACGCGCTTTCTTTTCAAGCACATCGCTCAGCTTTTCAATTTCAGAAAGATATTTTGATTTTACAGCATTGAATATTTCTTCATTTGTTTTTGCACCAACATAGCTCATGAGAGGCTTGCCGCATTTTGCTTTAAGATCACTCTGAACAGCACATATCTTTTTGATATTGTCATGCGCGAACATAACCGCATTGAGAACATCTTCTTCAGTTACGTTTTTCGAAGAACCTTCAATCATTGTAACAGCATTAACTGTCCCGGCAACCATCAAATCGATATCGCTTTTTTCTATCTGATTAACATCAGGATTCGCGATAAACTGACCGTCGATGCGGCCTACCCGCACTGCGCCTACAGGTCCGTGAAA
Source organism: Spirochaetota bacterium (assembly GCA_023396615.1). Taxonomy (GTDB): domain Bacteria; phylum Spirochaetota; class UBA4802; order UBA4802; family JAFGJZ01; genus JAKJGA01. The sequence goes on from JAEWVM010000113.1 coordinate 6,084, forward strand.
TGGAATTCCTGATATAGTCAGAGCCGCAGATGCCGCGTTTATAGCAAGAACATCCGAAGGCTGTTTTCTGTCAGAAGATAGTGTTGATATTACTATCTGAACTTCATTTAAGAAATCTTTAGGGAAAAGAGGACGCAAAGGTCTGTCGGTTATTCTGCACACAAGTATTTCATGATCGGCAGGACGTCCTTCTCTTTTAATATAACCGCCCGGCATTCTTCCGGCAGCATAATATTTTTCTTTATACTCAACGCTTAAAGGGAAAAAATCCCTGTCGGCAGAGGACTTCTTGTCGGCAACGGCGGTGGCGAGAACCGAAGTCTCGCCCATGGAACACAAAATAGAACCGTCAGCCTGCTTTGCAAGTTCGCCCGTTGAAAAATTTATCGTTTTTCCGCCAATTTCTACTCCAACTTCGTGGATCATAATTACTCCTTGTTTGAGGCCGATTATTTTCTAAGACCGAGCGACTCGATAAGGCTTCTGTATTTGTTGATATCTTTCTTTTTGTAATAATCAAGAAGTCTTCTTCTCTGACCAACAAGTTTGAGGAGACCTCTTCTTGAATGGAAATCTTTCGCGTGAGTTTTGAAGTGTTCAGTAAGATGATTGATTCTTTCAGTGATAAGCGCGATCTGAACTTCTGCAGATCCGGTGTCGCCTTCGTGTCTTTTAAATTTTGTAATGATTTCAGCTTTGCTTTTCATAAATACTCCCGTATCAAATAAATATTTTTTGCCGCTTCGCGGCTAGTTAAATACGCAAAGATAGCTTAACAGCCCATCTTTTTCGTCCCTTCGGGCAATTGCAATAAGTTTTTGAGACTCATCAAAGAGTGCAAATTCGGACATACCCGCATATCCAACCTGTTCAGGATGCATTCTCAGTCCGTTTTTTACTTTCGCGGATAATTCCGCCGAAAGCGAAACAGAAGGCATCCCTTCGACGGCACTTTCCATTGAAACAATGAAAGATGTCCGTCCTGATGAAAAAGCTTCTCCTACATCATCGGGTTTTACCGCGTCATTGACGCTGAATTTACCCGATTCAGTTCTTCTAAGAAAAGCAAGATGCGCGCCAACCTGCAGTTTATCACCAAGATCCCGTGCTATAGAACGTATATACGTTCCCTTAGAACAGAATATTTCTGCGCAGACTGTTTTATCGGCGATGTTTACCGACTTTATATCGATTGAATAGATTTCTATTGCTCTCGGAGATAACTCGATTTGTTCTCCGTTTCTGACCCGGTCGGAAGCTCTAACCCCGTTGACTTTAAGCGCGGAATACCGCGGAGGGATCTGCAGCTGTTTTCCCTTCATGGATAGAAGGGCACCCGTGATCATCTCTTCTGTTAAAAATGATGTATCACAAGCGGCGACCGGAACACCGTCAGAATCGTACGTATCCGTCGATTCACCCAGCTTTATCACCGCAGTATACCGTTTGTCGCTTTCAAGAAAGAAACGCGTAAGACGTGTTGCTTTCCCGGTGGCTGCGACAATCAAGCCTTCTGCGGCTTTGTCGAGAGTTCCAGAATGACCTATTTTTTTAACCCGCAAAAGTTTCCTTATACGGGCTATCGCGTCAAAAGACGTTATACCTGCAGGTTTGTCTATCAATAAAATTACATCATTCATCGTCGGAAGTTTTTTCTTTTGCCAGTCCGTCGATAAGATTCACAACACCAAGACCTTTTTCGATTGAATCGTCATAGACAAAGTTCACATCGGGTATAGTCTTGATCTGCATTTCTTTTCCAAGATGAAATTTTACAAACCCTGCGGCGGCATTAAGACCTTTTATAGTCTTTCTTTTTTCATCGGCGCCGCCGATTACCGATATATGAACAGTTGCGATAGTGCGGTCATCGTTAAGCTCCGCCTTCACAACAGTTGCAAACCCTATTCTGGGGTCTTTGATGACCCCTTTGATCAACAGATCACCTATTATTCTTTTTATCAGCTCTTCAAGTCTTTCTTTTCTATATGACGCCATTTATACCCCGAGCTTCTTAGCTACTTCCGTAAGCTTGTAGAACTCAATGGTATCATCTACACGGACATCATTGAAATTGTTTACGCCGATACCGCATTCCTGACCGCCGAGAACTTCATTGGCGTCATCCTTGAAACGCTTGAGCGATTTGAGCTCTCCGTCAAAAACCACAACAGACTCGCGGATAACTCTGACCTTGTTTGTTCTCTGAATCTTTCCGTCGACAAGAATACATCCGGCGATAGTTCCGATTTTTGAAACTTTGAATATCTGTTTAACTTCCGCATGACCTGTAATCGTTTCAACGATATCCGGTGCAAGCATTCCTTCCATCGCTTTCTTGATGTCATCCGTAACTTCAAATATGATATTGTACATCTTGATTGAAACTTTTTCAGATTCAGCAAGATCTGCGATTTTCGGAAGCGGACGTACGTGATAACCGATAACAACTGCGTTTGATGCCGAAGCAAGCATAACGTCGCTTTCGTTTATTCCGCCTGCTCCCGCATGAATAACCTTAACCCTTATTTCATCCGTTGAAAGTTTTTCAAGAGCGTCTTTAAGAGCCTGAACCGAACCGTCAACATCCGCCTTAATGACGATCTTAAGATCCTGAACAGCACCCTCTTTAATCATATCGTTAAACGATTCAAGTGTAACTTTCTTAAACTGTTTAGCAGATTCGGCACGCTTGAGTTCCTGGCGCTTCTGACCGATCTGTTTCGCATATCTGTCGCTGACAACCGCCTGAAAAGGATCACCGGCTGACGGAATTCCGTCAATACCGAGAATTTCAACAGGAGTAGAAGGTCCGGCAACTTCAATAGCCTCACCTCTGTCATTGAACATCGCTCGAACTTTAGCTGAATAAACACCGGCAACGATAAAATCACCGACTCTGAGTGAACCGTTCTGAATGAGAACAGTACAAACAGTTCCGCGGCCGTGCTCTATCTTGGACTCAATGATAGTTCCTTTCGCGCGTATATTAGGATTAGCCTTAAGCTCAAGCATCTCTGCCTGCATAAGTACGGCTTCCAGGAGACCTTCGATATTTATTTTCTGTTTCGCACTGATTTCGACAAAAAGATTCTTTCCGCCCCATTCCTCAGGAACGATTTCGTAAGCAGTCAATGCTTCGCGCACCTTCTGAGGATTAGCTTCAGGAAGATCTATTTTATTTATAGCTACTATAATAGGAACATTCGCATCCTTCGCATGATTGATTGCCTCTACTGTCTGAGGCATAACTCCGTCATTTGCCGCAACTATAAGAATTACCATATCGGTAACTTTCGCACCGCGGGCACGCATTGTAGTAAACGCCGCGTGACCAGGAGTATCAAAGAATGTCACTTTCTGACCATGAACATCTACCTGATAAGCTCCGATATGCTGAGTGATTCCGCCGAATTCCTGATCAATGACATTAGCGCTTCTAATTGCATCAAGAAGCTTTGTTTTACCGTGATCGACATGACCCATAACGGCAACCACCGGAGGTCTATGAATATTATCCTCGACAACATTCTCTTCCTCTTCTCGGATAACTGTTTCTTCGTAAAGCGTTACAACCTTAACCTGAGTGCCGTATTCGCTCGCAAGAATCTCCGCCGTTTCTGCATCAAGTACCTGGTTAATAGTAGCCATAAAACCGAGTTTCATAAGCTTTGCGATAACATCACTTGCCTTAACATTAAGTTTTTTAGCAAGGTCACCGACAGAAACTGTTTCGGTAATATCTATATTCTTAGGAATAGAAACTTCAGCATCGCGAAGTTCTTTTTTCTTTTTAGCAAGAAATGCTTTTTCTGCGGCTTCCTTAGCGGAAATTTCCGCGAAACGGCTTTTCTTTATATCTTTTTCTTTATCACGTTCTTTTCTTTTGCCTCTGTCAGCGCCTTTTGCCTGATCGAGTTCGGTTGAAAAACCTTCATTCGCCTGCGGTCTTCCGCCGGTCGGACGAGGTCCTCTGTTACCAAAAGATCCGCCTCTGTTAAAACCGCCTTCACGGCGCTGTCCGCCGCCCTGTCCCGGTGTATACGGACGATTTCCGCCCTGACCAGGCGTGTACGGTCTGTTTCCGCCCTG
>JAEWVM010000125.1 GCA_023396615.1 Spirochaetota bacterium
TACAAAGCTATGAGGCTGTCATCTTTTGATGACATGATTTCGAAAGGTTATATTCCGCTTATGCCTGCGTATATTGATAACGGAATGGTTTTTTCTAACGGAAAACAATTTTCTGCCGTGAGGCTTACTTCTTTTGATGAATATGTTTCAAAAGGATGGAGTCCTGTTTTTCCCGTATGGATAGGTCACGGAGTTGCTTTCAAAAAAGGTAATGAATACAAGGCTGTCATTCTGAGTTCTTTTGATAAAATGGTCTCTGAAGGCTGGGTTCCGATGTTTGAGCTGCTGCTTGAAAACGGTGTTGCTTTCAGAAAAAGATGAGTCTATCTCTGGAGACTTTTATAACCCAAGTCTCTCGGCACGGGTGGTTATTATTGTTTTGAGTTTTGATGCATTATCAATGCTCAAAAAAGAATCGTCAATTGAAGTCATGGCAATTTTCTTCCATGATGAGAATTTATTATAAATCGAAGATAAGGTTTTGTCATTTATTCTAAGATGTGCAGACAATTTGTTGAAGTCATCTTTTTTAAAATTACTCTTTTTGCCGTTTATTGTGAGAGCGTATTCTTCGTTGTCTTCCGGAATAGCGAGTGCGGTTGAGACAACGAATTGCCCCCACATGTTTACGATAGTCAGTCTGTTTTTGCCATCCTGATTATGAATATCAAGTGAAAGTTTCGGCTGAACGCCTGTTACAGAAATTCTTCTGTTGATTGTTTCTTCGGCTATCTTATCAATATCCGAAAGAGAGTGATTTAATTGGGGAGGATTAGATGTTCCGAAAAATATTTTTGAGCATTTCGCATGGTATTCGTAGCAGTGTTCTTCATTGATTGTTTTTCTGCAAGCAAGGCATCGTTTCATTTAACCCTTCCATTGGAAGGTTCAACATGTACATCACCGATACAGTCCCGGCATACTGATAGAAGAAGCCCCATTCTGTCGTGTTGATCGATTTTCCAGTTTCGCTCAGCAATATCAAGAAGCCATCCTTCGGGAATAAGTCCGTCGAAAAAAGGATGCAGAAATCTGCTTGTATAGGGTTCTTCTCTGGGAGGCATGGTAAGACTCACAGGAAATGGATTGTTCAATGATAAGTAACTTTCATTATATTTGAAAATATAATTGCTGTCATTTTCTTCTAATATTCCTGCAAAAACTCCGTTTACAAAAACCTTACCGGTTCTGTTCATTGTGTTTCACCTTTTGATTTTACAGGACCGAGTTCGTAGCCGAAGAGCCATAGAACCTGATTGACCTTATCGGTGCGGAGTGATTGTTTTCCCTGTTCAAGATCCCTGATAAAACGTAATCCTACGCCGGTTTTTTCAGCAAGCTGGGGTTGAGTTAGTTTCAGCTTTTTCCGTTTTATTTTAACAAAATTGCTTAATGAATCCATACTATACCCTATATGGTATAAATATCTTTAAAAGTCAATAATTATATCTTTAAAGGTATAAAAAATAGGTTTGTAATGAAAATATACCTTGTTCGGTATAAACAAACAGAATATTGCTTCATGTTGACTTAAATCAATTTCATTTATCCGAACTTAATGTATCATGTAATCAGTTAATGATTTCAAGAGGAGGATAACATGATAGAAGAAGTATTCACTTTAGCAAAAGGGAACGAAAAGACGATTGAGAAAGTTGTTTTTGATGAGAATGTTCACTACGCTCACATGATTCTTGCTAAGGGAGATTTTGTTCCTGAGCATTATTCGAATTCGACCGTTTATATGACTGTTGTCCGGGGGCGCCTTTCAATAGCTTTAAGTGAAGAAGAGGCTCATTTTTATGAAGCCGGCACTTTGCTTAAAATACCGTTCAACACAAAGATGAACGTTTTAAACGGCTCAGAATCTGCTCTCGAGATTATAGTAGTAAAAGCTCCCGCGCCGAAATGATTATCAGGCATATCAATAACTTGATTTGTTCATTTCCCACATCTAAAAACGTGACAAGGATTTCCCGTAATTATTTGCCGATTGAATTCAGAGATAAAATGAAATCGATGCTTGAGAATTGTCTTAAAAATTACTGAATTAAGTTATGTATAAAGAAGATAAAAAAGCCGCCCTTTCAGGCGGCTTTATGTTTTATGCTGTTGCTTCCGGAAGATAATCGCGTTTGACCTGATCAAGAACAGCCTGTTCCTGAGCTGAAACGTTTCCGTCGGCTTCGGCGATTTTCTTCATTAGTGAATAAATCTTTCTGCGCGACTTTTCGTCTTCAGGCATCTTGATAGAAAGAGCTCCTGTCTGGGCAAGGGCGAGAAGGCCCGAAATCTTCGTGAGATTGTAACCGAGATTTTTCGCGGTTTCTCTTACGAATTCTTCTTCTTCCTTCTGATAAACTCCGTCTGCCATCGCGAGAACGATTAGATTGTTGAGCGCAAAGTCTCTTGAATCATAAAGCGCGTCGAGATGCTTAGGATTTACTGAAAGTTCGAATGAAGTTTTTTCAGTCTGAATCATGGCGGAATATTCAGCTGTGCTGATGATGTCTTCTATGATCCATTCGTTCTTGGTGCTGTTGAGAACGTTTCCGCAATACTGGCATTTTACGTCGATTGTATCTTTTAAAGAGCCGCCGCATGCCGGGCAGATGTGCGCATAGATTGAACCTTTTGCTGCAGCCGCGTCTTTGTCTCTTGAAATGATTACGACTTCTGTTTTTGAAGCAGGCGCCTGGTCGATGTATTCAAAAGATTTTGATCCGCGTTTTACACGCTGGAAAGTAGATTTAACGGCTACTGCGAGGCGGTTCTTGGTTTCGTCGGTTTTAACTCCGATGAGCGTCACGTAGTTGAGATACAAACGGTTGTAAACATACTGATTGCTTTTTGCGTTCTGTGACAGCTTTTCAAAAAGGCTGTCGGAAACGAATCTTCTCATGACGGCAGGATCTTTGAGAGTCTGCGAAGTCAGAATCTGCAGATAGCCGTTTGAAACTTTGTCTTCTGCAAGCTGAACGGAGAAGTCTTTGTTGACGCTGATAAGTTCTCTGACTTTTGAACCGAGATTGCGCGCCTTTTCCGCTTTTGGAGAACTTGCCGCGAAATCATCCGCCTGAGTAATTTCTGAAAGAACCCAGTCGTATTCGCCCGAATTCATAAATGTTCCGCAATACTCGCATTTGCAGACTTCATTGAGAGCTTTCTGCGGCGCGCCGCATGAAGGGCAGTTCGCGGTTGTGTAAAGATCCTTCTTCTGAGCAGAACGTTTTTTGATGAAAGACCAGAATTCAACGAAGTCACTGTTTGAACTGCTGTCTAATGAATGGTCTAGAGCGCATTCGAATTTATCATGCATCGAAGCGTGTATTCCGACATGGATGATGTCGAATTCTCCGTCCGATTCAGCTGAATCGATGAATACGTTATGAATGTTGATGTTCGAAAGAATGTTTTTCTGTTCAAGCAACTGCATCATTTTGAACTGAGTATTGAATCTCTGATATACACCGTCAGAAATAAATCTTCTGACATCGCCGAGATTCTGTTCTGTCCAAGCGGTTTGAATTTTAGTGAAAGCTGATTTAACTTTGAGAATAAATTCGTCTTCGTTGAAGTCAGGATTGCGTTTTCTGAAATCAGAATATCCCTTCGCACTGCCGGTGCTTTCGCCGGTTGAAATTGTGTTGAACACCGATGATTCTTTTTTCGCTTTCGCGATAGAGCGAAGAACGAGAACGATGACTCCGATGATAGCGCCGATAACTATGAT
>JAEWVM010000136.1 GCA_023396615.1 Spirochaetota bacterium
GATACAGAGATGCGAAGACTGGCGTGTGGCTGAGTGTGGATCCGATATTGGAAGAGTACATGCCGATTGCAGGATATTCTGATGAAGCAAGAAGACAAAATAGAAAATTGCCCGGGATGGGTGGTGTTTACAATCCAACAAATTTGAACTTATATCATTATGCGGGCAATAATCCAATAAAATATTATGACCCAGATGGAAAAAAATCTGCTTGTGCAGCGTGGTCTGGTACAATGTGGTGGTTGCTTGTTGTTGATGGTCCAATACCTGTAGGGGATATTGTTTATGTGGCTGGAGTTGCTGGGACGGGATGTTTTGATTTATGGGTTAGATTTGGTCCAGTATTTATGGCTAATGCAGATAAAATACCTGCGGTAGTTGATAAAAAACAAAATACGATTAATAGCATATCAAATTCCAGCAGTAATATGCCGGATCCCAATAAATTTGATATAAGTAAACTTAAATCACAGATGAGTGAATTAAGTAAAAATAATATAAAACATATTAATAAACATGTATCTGATTTTCAAAAATTTGATAAGAATATGAATTTAGAAAAACTAATAGAATTAGGTGAAAAAATTACTAAAATAGAAAATTATATAGGTAGCCCTGGTGGTAGAGCTAATTTTCAAGCAACTGTTAATATTGGCGGAAAAAATGTCAATGTAAGGGCTGTATATGATACAGCAAACAAATTGCAAACTGTTTTTATTAAAAAGTGAGAATAGGATAAGAATTAATGAATTATAAATTTAAAATTACTGTTTTATTACATGATGAAATAGATACATCTTCTGTGTTTGGAGATATTTTGTTTTCTGATGGGGAAAATACTATAATTGAAAAAGATACAATTGTTGATTCGTGGTTGGCAACCTTTATTCAAAATATTGATAACATAAGAAAATATAATCAAATTGAAATTGATGTTATTGATGAACCTGATCTTGTAAAAATAGTATCTGCGAAATGTAAATTGATATTATATTATAAAAATAACGAATTAATAATTGATAGCATTGATGAATTCATTGATCAATTAAAAGAAGCTTCAAAGAAATTAATATCATACTATGAGGGAATTAAAGATTTTGGGAATAATATTCAGTTAAAATTAATTAAAGAATTTTCTGAGCAATAATTTGTATGCGCAATGATGCTTTTCTCCGCCAGAACCAAATCATCATCAAACTGAGGTGTATTTGAACACGGTAACGGGATAGAATAAAGGAGCCTTCAATGCTTCTAAAAAAAGAAAAGATAGAAGACCTTGAATTTATGGACGTAGAGCCCGAAGACGAAGAGTTGAGAGCAATAGTGATGGAAGAAGAGGACAAGGCGAAGAAGAAGGCCGAAGAAGAATATGATTTTGAGGTAATGAGAGCGGAGAAACAGAGACTCAAGGAAGCAATGAAGAGAGTTGAGGTGAGTGGGAGGATTTCAAGGTAGTTGAAGACTCATTGGGAGAAATCAACTGTCATTTCGATTGAAGAATTTCAAGTGTCAAAAGTAACACTTGAAATTTCTTTGATAGTGGAAAGACTTGAGGTGCGTAAATATATGAATACGAAGAGTTGTTATGATAGATATTTTGAATGATAAGTTTGAAAAACAAAACAAGTCCGGCATTGCCGGACTTTACCATATTGAAACTGAATCATTTAGCTCTTTGAAAACCAACCGCGAAGCGGTGATGAATTGAATGTCAGCTTTGAGCGTTAGGGATTGCGCGGAAAGGCGGAACGCCTTGAAGCAAAAGCCCGACCCGTTATTAACAGAAGAATTGAATTCAATATTAAAGAATAATAGCTCTTTGAAACTCATTCAAACTTGGGAAAGGGTAACGCCCGAACTAAACGCAAACGGCGAACGAATAATAAAGAAAAGTGAACTTGGTGAGACTCAGTACGTAAGCGCGAACTATATCGTGCGCAATAAAACCGTAGTCTCCAAACACATCTTCGCAGGAAATCAGCGGGTCGCGAGTACTGTGAGCATGAAGGACAACTGCGGAACGGTGAGTGAAAAGAATATGATGTATTTCCATCCGGATCATCTGGGAAGTTCGAGTTATGTAACTGACAAGAAGGGAAATTTCTTTGAGATGATAGAGTATCTGCCGTATGGTGAGACATTGTATGATGAGGCTGCAACGGTGGATAAGACAGAGTTCAGGTTTACCTCGAAGGAGATGGACGCGGAGACTGGGCTGTACTATTACGGTGCGCGGTACTATGACGCGAAGCTCTGTAAGTGGATTAGTACTGATCCGATATTGGAAGAATACTTTCCAACAGGTGATAAAGAAAAGGATAAACAGCTACCAGGAATGGGCGGAGCATTTAATCCTGTTAATTTGAATTTGTATCACTATGCCGGGAATAATCCAATCGTAATAACTGATCCAAATGGAAAAGAATCAAAACAGTATACGGCAGACAAAGCTATAGATGGTAAAACAATTTTTGATAAATATGGATATAAAGGATATTGGAATTCGCGAGATAAAGTTGAAAAAACAACCAGAGGAACTGCTGGTTGCTCGGCAGAAGAATTATCGCGATGGATGCAGATAACTAATTCTGCTATTAGTATTAATGCTCTGAAAGGTATGTTTAGGCAAGCAATTAACAAAGAGGTTGTTGATTCAATAATAAATAATAAAAGTATTAATATTGGTACTATTTTCACTATTGAGGATGTTGCTAAAAAAACAATAGATGCCATGATGTACTCATTGCCAAACGGTTCTTATGGAACAACACCTAGTATTCAGATAGAAGAAATTCTACATGGTAAAGCGGGTGAACTTGGTATTGGTTTTAAAGGATTACATATAGAAGATATATGGAATATTGTAGACGCTTTTAATAAAGGACCTTCGGAATTGGCAAAATTGTATGAAAATAATCTAAAAGGTAAAACTTTCTACGGTTATATTCGAGAAGAAAGATTTGATGCAATTACTGAAAAAGATTATCAGAGATTAATGGATGAATGTATTAAACGTCATCCTGAACCTAATAAAAGTAGACATTAGAAAAGGAGAATTATCATGAAAAAGGTTTATTTGCTTTGCTTGATTTTGCTTTTTGGAGGCTGTACAAAAGATTACATTCCCTTATCTTCTGATTTGAAAGAAGATATTTCTGTTGAGATGTATTTGGTAAATGATCCTAGTTGTATTAAGCTTGAAGTACCAATTGAATTCAATAAGAGAATGATAGAGTCTATATCTGAAAAGCCAATACTTGATAATAATTCATGTGCGCAAATACTATATGTTTATAAGGGTATTATAGATGAACAGGGTATTTATCTAATTTTGAAGGATGAATACGTTTTAAAACAAAAAGCGGGCGATGAAATAGTTTTAAGAATAAATGGAGTAATTGTTGAAAAAATAAGAGTTGGGCAGAAAAGTGAGATAAAAGAATTTATTTGGAGAATGTCTCTTTCGGAACTTGAAAAGAATTTAAAAGATAAGAACAAGATATTCTATGATAAAATAAAAGAGTTGGAAGATAAAAAGAAATAAAAAAAGACATTCGAATGAACCAGTTATCAGGAGACATGACACCATCTTGCGTTAGCGATCGAAGCGGTATCCTTTTGCGGAGCAAAAGATACAAGCGGAGAGCGCGGCGCAAGTATGAAATCTTTGAATGAATGGAGACTTGAGATAATCCGTGTTGAGTAACCTTTCTGAAAACAAGACGAGCGCAATGCCCGGAAACGTGACTGACAAGAAAGGAAACTTCTTTGAGATGATCGAATACTTGCCGTACGGTGAGACATTGTATGATGAGGCTGCGACGGCGGATAAGACGGAATTTAGATTTACCTCGCAGGAACAGGACACGGAGACTGGGCTGTATTATTACGGAGCAAGATACAGAGATGCGAAGACTGGTGTGTGGCTGAGTTGTGATCCGATATTTGAGAAGTATCTGGAAGGTGAACCGAATGGAGGGATTTATAACTTTATCAATTTAAATCTTTATGCTTATGCTGCAGATAATCCAATTCGTTTTTCTGACCCTGACGGGAACAAATTTAAAGATAAAGTAGAAACTGCCGGTGTTTTTTTAAAAAGATTTGCATTAACATCTTTTCTTTTGTTGCAGAGAAATACATGGGGTAATCCTGGTCATGTATCCGCAGAAAAATTAAATGAGATGGAACCGATACCACCATCAAAAAGCAAAGTGGAAGACAATGCAGATGTTGCTGCATGGCTTGCAGAACCATTAGTTGCCTATGGCATGCTAAAAATACCTACCATGAGAAGTGGGAAAGTAGCCGGACCTAAAACAGAAAAAGCTGTAGCTGCAGAAAGAGCTACTACTGATTCAGTGCTAGCAAAATTGAATGATGCGCAGAAATCGAATTTAAAAAGATTTAATAAGAAAGTGCCTCAAAACTCAACAGAAACTAAGATAGATTTTTTAGGGGAAGACATAAATAGCATTCTACTTACGGCTGAGTCGCCAGGTAAAGTTCCTGGGTCAAAAGCTGTTTATCAAAAAATGATAGGCCCGTTGGGAGAAACGGAATCTTTTATTAAAAACACTTTTGATCAAATCGGTAATGTTATTCACATAAAGGATAAAATCAATGGCACAAAAATTCCGGAGAAATGACATATGAATGATAATCGATTGGAAGACGTTTTAAAAAAAATTATTGTTTTAGATGGTGATGTTTTATCCCTCATAGGAGAATATCATAAAAAAGCTGAATTTGATGACAGGGAATTTCTTATTGTTTTAACGCTATCAGATATAAGAAAAGTTCTGGCTAAATTCGTCGACGGACAAATTGGAAAAATAGAATTATATCAGTGGGCAGATATTTTAGAATTAAACGAATATGTAGACTACGAAGAAGGTAAGGAAAATGAAATAGCAAGTTTGTTGTTTCAACTTGCTTCACCTGAAATAAATGGAGAAATTACGATTGATAGTTGTGTAGAAATGTTGAATAAAATTTCTTAGGGGTGATAAATTGAAATCATGCAGACTCCTTGATGAAATAGTGGTGATGAACACTTCCCTTGCCAGAACCAAATCATCATCAAACTGAGGTTTATTTGAACACGGTAACGGGATAGAATAAGGGAGCTCTCAATGCTTCTAAAAAAAGAAAAGATAGAAGACCTTGAATTTATGGACGTAGATATCGAAGACGAAGAACTGAGATCAATAGTGATGGAAGAAGAGGACAAGGCGAAGAAGAAGGCCGAAGAAGAATATGATTTCGAGGTAATGAGAGCGGAGAAAAAGAGACTCAAGGAAGCAATGAAGAGAGTTGATGTGAGTGGGGGGATTTCTTTGAAATCAGAGTTCAAGCCATGATTTAAGAGCTTTGCTTATGAGTTCGGAATCAGTTTTGCTTAAAGTACCAATTATTTTAATGATTAGACTTGAGTCGACAAGGAGGCAGCCTCTTTTAACGGCTGTCGGAACATTGAGTCCGGATTCTTCCCAGTCTTGCAGACAGAATTCGTCATCCGAAAGATTGTAAATTCTGCTGGTCAGAGGAACGATGAAAACATCCTCATATTTTCCTTTGTCTGAGCTTATGACAACTGCGGGGCGGACTTTTTGAGATGACATGTCTGTGAAAGGGTATGGAATAAGGATGATGTCATTTTTTGAGTAGTTCATTGTAAACGTCATCCTCCGGATTGTCCCATATTCTATTTAAGGATTTTTCGGACAATTTCATCATCCAGAGTTTTTCTTCTTTTTGATTCTTTCTGATAACAAAATCTATAAAGTCGTAAACTTCTTCTTTTGCTTCTTTTGGAAGTGTGTTAATTTTTTCTTCTATGGTCATCATGGATTTTCCTCCTGTTTCAGCATGTGATTTAATCATTATCTTTTGAGTTACTTTATAAACGTTTGTATTGAATCGTAATTGGTTCATATACAATACTAATATTCTGGATCAATATAGAAAAATCAACAAAAAATAAATTACAATAAATAAGATTTTGCTGACAGAATCAAAGCAATAACATGATGCGTGAGAGTTTTGAGAGATGCATGGATACTGCTATCATCTTGTTTTTTCAAATTTTATGGTGTAGTGAAGAGCATTCAATATAGGGAAAAGAGTTTTAAGAGATACGTTTTTCTTTTTCCCTGAGCGTAAATTTTGGATCATAGTTGCAGATATACCTGTTTCTTTTGAAAGGCTTCTGACTGATTTATTTTCTGCTTCCATGGCCTCTATTAAAAGCTCTGAAATAAGAAAATCCTGATAACCTTGATCGAATTTGGCTTTTCTTTTTTTGTCTGACATTATTCTATCGAAAGTTGAAATAGTTTTAGTTTTCATAATAGCTTCCTTGTTTTAATCTGAGTAAATAATCCTTTTTGCGTTTCTCGGCTAAATCTTTATCTGATTTAGGCAGTTTATCTGTTTTTTTTCTGTAAGCATTCGTTATTATAATTTTCTTATTGATGACAAAGAAAGACAGAAATCGATGCGGTTGAGGTTTAAATGCAAAAATTCCGTCTCCTTCATTGTTGAATTTTGTTTTGTCATTGATTTTACCAAAATCTCCCATTCTCTTTAAAAGATAAAAAACTTTATCTTGTTCAGTCTCAGAAAGATTCTCAAAATAATTCAAAGGTTCACTTTCACCATTTTTGCTAAAAAACCATTCAATAGTAAATTCTTTTCCAACGCACATATTATATGTGTACAAATATATTGTTACATTGTCAAGATGTAAATTACTTTTTTATAATTGATTCATAGTTTTAAAAAAGATGATATGCTTGATATCATTCTTGACGCTTTAAATCAATTATATGCTAAATTGATCAATGATGATCAGGCAAGAAGTACAAGAATTTTATGTAAACGTCTGTAGAAATAAAAACTTTCGGAATCTTGCGTTAGCGATCGAAGCGGTATCCTTTTGCGGAGCAAAAGATACAAGCGGAGAGCGCGGCGCAAGTATGAAATCTTTGAATGAATGGAGATTTGAGATAATCCGTGTTGAGTAACCTTTCTGAAAACTGGACGAGCGCAACGCCCGGAAGACTGACTGATAAGAAGGGGAACTTCTTCGAGATGATAGAATATCTGCCGTATGGTGAAACTCTTTACGATGAGGCTGCGACGGCGGACAAGACGGAGTTTAGGTTTACCTCGAAGGAACAGGACGCGGAGACTGGGTTGTATTACCATGGAGCAAGGTACAGAGATGCAAGAACAGGCGTGTGGTTGAGTGTGGATCCTATATTTGAGATGTATCTACCGATGACGCCGATTAGTAATAAAGAAAAAGAACATAACAAGAAATTACCGGAGTTAGGTGGAGTTTTTAATTCTGTTAACTTGAATTTATACCACTATGCCGGGAATAATCCTGTAAGATTTATTGATCCGGATGGTAATCAGTCTGTTGATATTCTGAATATGCTTTTTCAAAGAATTGGGGTTACAACAGCTACCGAACTTCAGATTAATGAAAATATTCGAAATCTGCCAAATACACCATTTCATCCGAATTGGTATGGGA
>JAEWVM010000140.1 GCA_023396615.1 Spirochaetota bacterium
GATTTTATTGAAAGTAATAAATCTGTTTTACAAATCATCTTCATCTCCTTTTATCAATTCCGATTTTAGCGGAAAAAAGAAAAAGTACCGACATTGACACAAAATACAGAATTTCGCGCGAATCAACAATCCCTTTCGCGAAATTTCTAAAATGATATCCCGTGCTTACAAACTGAAGAATATCAGCAGTCTTTCCGGGAATGAACTGCAGAGCAAAAAATATAAAATAGAAAAAGAAACAAACCCCTATAGAGACTATCAGAGAAATTACCTGGCTCGATGTTATGGCTGAAATAAAGATGCCGACCGCAGAATATAGAGCGCACAGAAAAAAAGCGCCGAGATAACCGCCGAAAGTAACTCCCAAATCAACTTCACCTGTAAGTGAAACAGTTATGAGATACAATAAAGACGGAACAATCATCATTATTGACAGAACCAGTGCCGCGGAAAATTTACCTATGATCACTTCCCATAAAGTAAAAGGAGAAGTTAAAAGCATTTCAATTGAGCCGGTGCTCCATTCTTCAGAAAAAAATCTCATCGTCAAAGCCGGAATGAACACGGACAACAGCCACGGAAGAAGTTCGAAGTATCCTCTAAGGCTTGCCTCACCGTTCATGAAATAATTGTAGAAGAAAACAGCTCCTGAAAAAAACATAAAAGAAGTAAAAACAATATACGCAACCGGAGAAAAGACGAAAGATGAAACTTCTCTTTTCGCGATTATAAACGGATTTCCGAACATTTGTTTAAGCATTATTCGAACCTCCTGTAAGCTCCTTGAAAATATTTTCGAGTGTGTTTTTTTCTTTTTCAAGCGAAAGAAGAACCCATCCGTTTGCTTTAGCGCAGTTAAATAATTCTTCACGGATATCGCGTTCTGATGCGGCAGTTACTTTAATAATTCCTTCTGATTCAGAAAATACTTCAACGGAACTGCAGAAAGCTTTCAACGCGTTTTTTATATTACTTTCATCCGCATATTTAATTTCTGCAGAGATCGAATTTCCTGCTTTGAATTTCGCCGACAGATCTGCTGTTTTTTCATCCGCTGCAATTTTGCCCTTGTTGATAATTATCACACGGTCGCATGAAGCCTCAACTTCAGAAAGAATATGAGTTGATAGAAGAACCGTCTTTTTTCTGCCGATTTCTTTAATCAGATTTCTTATTTCAATTATCTGATTCGGATCCAATCCGTTTGTAGGCTCATCAAGAATCAGAATCTCAGGATCATGAATCAGAGCATGGGCAAGACCTACTCTCTGTTTATAGCCCTTTGAAAGGTTTGATATTTTTTTACCCATTACAGTAGAAAGACCGCACATAGAAGAAGTTTCATTGATGCGTTCAGTTTCTTTAATCGAGTGAACAGATGCGATATATTTAAGATAATCATACACCAGCATATCTCCGTATACAGGAGCGGATTCTGGGAGATATCCTGTCATTTTTTTAACTGCAACCGGATCGAATGAAATATCTATGCCGTCAACGATGACTTTTCCGGCAGACGGCGGAAAATATCCGGTTATCATTCTCATTGTAGTGGTTTTACCCGCACCGTTAGGTCCAAGTAAGCCGGTAATTCCGCCGGAACCTATCGAAAGTGAAAGATCATCCACAGCGGTAAAATTCCCGTACCGCTTTGTCAGATTTGTCAGCTCAATCACTCAAAGCCTCCATAAAATTTCATTATTTTCCGCGAAAACGCGGATTCTTTCACTGATCAAAAAAAAGATATTGAGAGATTTTGTCAATAAAGGTTTTTGTTGTCATTTAAAGGGCATTCCACGCCCTTTACCCGGTTTTCGCATGGATCATGCGAGAATATTCAAAGGGACGAGGAGCTCTTCCTCGGCGGCTTTCAACATCGTGTTGCCGCCTCCAGTCGGACACGAAGTCCGACAAAGAATCGCTTCTCATCGTCATGGATGACGAAATTGAAGCGATTCAAGCGTGCTCATCGTGAGCACACGGCCGCTCATCATCCTGTGTGCCAGGACGGCACTAATCCAACGCGGGCACACCCACTATGTCAAGCAGCAGCGGTAACTTTTTTCGATTCTTCGTAAATAATTTCTTCTTTCCAAAGCTTGTAAATTACCCTGATCCATTTATTTGATAAAGCTCTAACTGCAACTGAATGTGTCTTGCCTCTCTCTTTCTGCCTGTCATAATAATCTCGCGACCATTTTGAAAATCTCAAAGAAGAAAAAGCAAATTCGTATAAAACAGCTCTTGCACTTTTACTACAGGCTTTGCGCATTATCACTTTATGATACATCCCGCTCTGATAATTCTTTGGAGCTGTGCCAAATAAGCATTGCATTCCATTATAATTATCAAATCTGTCTTTATTATCACCGAATATCGAAAGAAGTTTACATGATAAAATATTACCTGCACCAGGCAGAGATTTAAAAACCTTACCAAGATTATGCGCATCTGTAATTTTATTCATCTCTGTTTCAATTTCTTTAATTCTGTGATTTGTCACAAGCAACAAATCACAAAGATATTCTGCTTCAATTCGATATGCGAATTCTACATCCTCGGAAATCAATTGATTGTAATTTCTAATTTTCCGGATAATTTTATCAATATAATCCTGTCTTCTATATTTATTAAGTTTCAAAAATTCAGCAATCTCTTTGTCGGATGCGTTGTTTAAATCAGCAAAGGTTGGGTATTTTATAAGCATTTTAAGCTGAACTGTACAAGCAAAGTCACCAAAAAGAGCTTCCTGCAAAGGGAAATATTGTCTAACAACAAAATGAAGCTTATTTATGTGTCTTGCTCTGTTATGAATCATTCTTGTATGAATTATTGAAAGATTTTTCAGTTTTTCAATTTTATGCGAATTATAAAGCAACTCTCGTGTGTAGCGATTATTGCTTCGCAGATATTCCGCAATTGCTACAGCGTCAATGTCATCATTTTTATTTCCAGAAACTTTAAGTGATTCCTTAAATCGTTTAATTTTTAAAGGATTTAAGGAATACAATTTATAACCATGCTCATGAAGATAATCAATAAGCGGACCATGCGGCAATTCGAAACCGATTTTACTTTCTTTTAACTGGTTAAGTTCATGATTGAGCTTTTCGAATCCATCAAAATCATTTGTAATCGTAAAAGATAAATTCAAATGTCCATTTTCGTCAATTACCCGTACTTTATGATCCAGAGATGAGTTATCAATACCAATAAAATGCTCCATGATACAAACCTCCATTATTATGATAGTTTCTTCTGCTGCACCCTTATATTGGTTTTTAACGACCCACTATAAGCAGTCAGAAGATATGGAGAAACTGTAATGCCCTAAGCCTTCATTGAGGCGGGACGCCCTTAGTTTCTCCAATATCAAGATACTGAAAACTACTTTGCGTAGCCAGTATACTATATAAGGA
>JAEWVM010000237.1 GCA_023396615.1 Spirochaetota bacterium
AATACTTAGCATAGTTCATTATCAGTTTTTTGACAACCGGCTCACCGATACGTTTAAAAATTTCATCAATATTGACAACACTGGAACCTGTTGCATCAGAAAAGGACTTTTCCAAAGCGCGTTCGGAAGCAAAAAGCTCCCAGCATCCCTTATTGCCGCACGAACAGAGCTTATCGCCGTTACAGTCTATCGAAATGTGTCCAATCTCACCAGCTCTGTGATTTTTTCCATTATAAAGCTTTCTATCAATTATTATGGCACTTCCTATTCCTTCCGTAACAGAAATATAAAAAAGAGGGCTTTTGAAAGTGTCATTGTATTCATATTCGCCGTAAGCCGAACAGTTTGCCTCATTTCCGATGTAAACAGGCATATTTAGGTCTTCTTCAAGCTTTTTAAAGCTGACATTGCTGACGTGCATATTCGGAGCATTTTCCAAAACAGAAGTCTTCATATTTACTGTTCCGGGAAGAGATATACCAAGCCCCATAATCCGGTCTCTCTGGTTAAAATCTTCAAGAAAACTCTCAGTTATCCTTTTGCATTCATCAATAAGAATATTCGTATCGATGGCATCAAAGCAACTTTCCTTTATAATAGTGCTGTCGAGATTTGTAAGAACGATGCGGGCATGAGTTTCCTTAAGCTCCATCCCGAGAGAAAAGCGCGAATCAGGAAGATATTCAATGACCTGCGCCTTTCTTCCTCCGGTCGAATCCTCAAATCCCCTCTCTGAAATAAGTCCGATCTGAACCATATCCTTGATATTACTGCTTACAGTAGTTATACTGAGGTTTAAAATGCGTGAAATATCAAGCTTTGTAATTCTTTTCTTTTCCTGAATAACCCGGAATATTTTTTTGCGGTTATTGTTTTTTACGACTTTCTGATAAAATGAATCAAGATCTAACAAAGCAAACTTCCATTATTTATATATATTCAGCAAAACACCGCAAATATTTAAAGTAAAGGCGGCATAAATCATCAGTTATTGCATTAAACCGCCTTGATCCACTAAAAAAAGAACAATGACGATTCTCACAAAACACGACGAGAAAAACATCAATATTCAATATGTCAAGGAAAAGAAACTTTATTAAATGATTTTTAATAGACTTTTAAATACCAGTTTAATATGTTTGTTAAGTCGAGAATACCAATAACCGTAAGGATGGGAATATGGATATCAAAAAAATTACTTATTTTTCGGCTCCAAACTGCTATGAACTCACCATTGGCAAACAGAAAATGATCGTAGCGACCGATTTTGGTCCCAGAATAATGCACCTCTCTGTTGACGGAGGGGAAAACATGCTTTTCAATGACGAGGCTGAAAAAATTAAAAGCGGTGACTGGAGAATTTACGGCGGTCATAGACTTTGGGTTTCTCCTGAAAACAGATGGGATCTTGATCCGAACAATGAAAAATGCGATGTTATTCTCGGAGAAAACAGCATAACAGTAAAAAAACTCAACAAGAACACAGAACTCGAAAAGACAATCACTATAACAGAAAAGAATCAGCGCTTCAATGTAACACACGAAATAACAAACAAAGGACAGTTTCTTTTCGCAGGAGCAATCTGGGCACTCACCTGCTTTAAACCGAAAGGAACAATTTTTGTTCCATGGGCTTCACACGGAAGCTTCAAAATGAGCAAAATCATCTACTGGAACCAGTGGACTGACAAAAAAACCAATGTCAACAGCTCACAGTTTTCACAGAATGACGATTACTTCATGATTAATATAAACGGTGAAACCAGCAAGATCGGTTCAGCTGCCTATGACGGATATGTCGGAATAACAACAGACAATTATACTTTCATCAAAAAATTCGACCGGGTTAACACAAATGATTATCCGGATGATAATTGCGCGGTCGAATGTTTTACCAGCGCAGACTTCGTTGAGCTTGAAACATTGAGCCCGAATGTTGTTTTTTATCCTGAAGTAACCTATTCTCACACGGAAGAATGGTTTCTATTCGGATCAAAGGTAAATGTATCCGACAAGAAAGCAATCGATAAGATGCTGAAATGATCAAACCATATCACGCTAAGACCTCAAAATGTTTTAGTGTGATATTTCTTTAGAATCCGCAATTGACGAAAAACTAATTGCAGTTTTAAGTAAATACTCAGCTATGGAAGTATAAAGGATTCAACATAATGAAACATGTTCCCCTTCTTCTTGTCGCAATAATATATTTAGCTTACATAAGTCTCGGTCTGCCTGACGGCATTTTCGGCGTCGCATGGCCCGGCATTCGTCTCGACATAAAGCTTCCGCTCGAATACGCCGGAATCATTACAACAGTGCTAATAATATGCAGTGCAACTTCAAGTTTTTTCAGCGGCGCGGTCGTACAGCGCATCGGAACAGGAAAATTAATCCTTTTCAGCTGTTTTCTGACAGCATCCGCTCTATTCGGTTATTCCATAATGCCCTCAGCACTATGGATTTTTATTTTTGCTCTTCCGCTCGGTTTCGGTCAGGGAGCCGTTGATTCGGGACTCAACCACTATGTAGCAAATAATCTTTCATCACGCCACATGAACTGGCTGCACTGCTGTTGGGGGATAGGTGCCGCAACCGGTCCGTTTGTATTCAGCGCACTTACCACAGCCGGAAAAACATGGCGATCATCATATACTGTAATATCAATAGTCCAGTTCACTCTTCTCGTTTTTTTCATACTCACCATTTCTCTTTGGAAAACGGAGAAAAGAAACAAGATCGAATCAACACGCGGTGAAACGGCAAAAGCATACTTAAAATTATTCACATCACGCGCTCCATTGCTTGCAATGCTCGTTTTTTTCGTCTATACCGGTCTCGAATTCTGCGCGGGTCTATGGGCAAACAGTATGTTTATAGAATCAAGAGGCATTCCGAAGGCAACAGCCGGAACATGGATAGGCATGTTTTATTTTTCGCTTACAGCGATGCGCTTTGTCTCGGGATTCATAGTAGATAAAATAGGCAACAAAAACATGATACGCGCAGGACTTATACTTGCGGTAGGCGGAATATCTCTTTTATTTTTCAAAACAACACCAGCTCTTTCAATTGCCGGAATGATAATAACAGGTGCCGGATTCGCGCCTATTTATCCATGCATGATGCACGAAACACCCAAGCGCGTCTCAAAAAACATGTCGCACTTACTTTTAGGGTGTGAAGTAGCTTCAGCCAATTTCGGCGTAATGCTTTTAACTACCGGAACAGGAAAATTCATCGCTGCGACATCACTCGAACTGCTTGTTCCGATTATGCTCGCATTCGCCATAATTTTAATTATCGCATCTGAATCTTTGAATAAAATAAATCTAAAAGAGACCTAGAATAAAACAAAATTTTCAACAGGAGAGTCGCATGAAATTTTTACTTCCAGTCATACTTCTCATTGTGACATCCTACCCTTGTCACACAGCGACCGCCGATATTGTTGCGAAAATGAAAGAAAACAATTCGTAGTATATTTCGCGCACATAGATTCGGTTCTTGATAACGATATCATCACGGTATTGCTGAATATTCTAAAAAATGAGAATAACGGAAACATAATTATTCCGATTTACAAGAAACTCCTTTCTCTAAACAGAAAAGACATAAGCAAAATACTTAAGCAAATATACCGTAAACAAAGATTAAAATATATGGATTGGACTTACGAGGCAATTCGTTCACTGTTAAACAATTCCTAAAAAATCACCTGCCAGCATTTCATTATTTTATTGTGCTATCGATTTTATCTTTGATTTTACTTAAAATATACAGCGGCTCATAATTTCCGCATTGCCAGACCACGGCAGTAATTCAAAATCTATACTTCGGGGTTTAATTCTCTACAATAATCTATCATAATCAAATTCACCTTTTATATTTTTCCGTCTGCGTCCATCAAAATCAGAATACTTCAGAACCATTTATTATTTCCAAAAAATACGGATTTCATCCCTTGAATCAATAACACTTAACCCATTTTTCATACATAATGAATGACTGGTGCCTTTCTTAATTTGAATTCACTAGATAGATATGAACAGATGAAATACGGCTTATTTCTCTAAACGCGTGAAACTGTTTTTCCAGATTTTTTCACCCGATACATCGCTTCATCCGCCTTCTGAATGAGTGACTCGCTGTCATTTCCATGCAAAGGAAAAATTGAGATACCGATGCTTGCCCCGACGCTGACGCTGTTGCCGCCGATAAGGACAGGTTCTGTGATTATCTCGCTAATTCTTTGGGCGATAATTTCAGCTCCGGAGCCGAAATTTATTTCTCCAGTAACGATGACAAATTCATCTCCGCCGACGCGTGCAACTATGTCTGACTCTCTAACAATTCCGCTTAGACGCTCAGCAATTTCTTTTAGCAGCAGATCGCCGGCATCGTGACCGTACGTGTCATTGACAGGTTTAAATCTATCAAGATCGATATAGATCACCGCGAATGAGGTCTTGTTTCTTGAAGCGAGAGCAATTGTTTTATCAAGATAATCGACGAGCAGCCTCCTGTTTGCAAGACCGGTAAGCACGTCATGATGCGCCAGAGTGAAGTGTTCTATACTTCTTTCGAAAATCTCTTTCTGATTCTTTAGAAGGCGTTCGATAATCCTAGGAATGCTGAAAATAAGAATTCCGATCATAATAATATACACAGTCCGGTAAACCTGTCCGAGCAAATCGCCGCAGATCAGCTTGCCTGCAATTGACCGGTCAAAGTACGGATAAGCGGCCGCAAAAAGAATATTCATCGTGGCTACAGTTATAATCGTGGAATAAACTATGAGCTTTCTATCATGGCGGAGCGCTGCAAGAAAAAGAATCACGGGGTATATGAGAAGTGTTGCCGTGGTGACAGGCGTGAGCGTGGAATTAAAATACGTGTCGAGGCCATTGTAAAATGTAAGCAACAAGATATCGATGGTGACGGATATATACCGTATCCAGATATAGTTTTTCTTTTTTAGAATGAACACGGCAAGAACACCGTTGTATACGAGACAGCTTCCGAGAAGCATCATTCCCACAAATCCGATGATATCTTTCTCCGCGATGAATTTAACAAATGCGAGTAAAAAGAGAATCCCATACAGAGGCCAGTGGAAATTGAGTGCGAATTGCTCAGCTCTGTAAGCTTCGTCATCATACATTTTATTGTATATATTCATGTTCGTCCCTTCATTTGAAATATACCCCTTCAGTATAGTGCTTTCAATCAAAAAAACAATTTACAATAAATCGTCCGGTATCTGTTGATTGTTTTATACTTTAGCGAGAGAGCATTTCAAATATTGAAGCCCTCATCATCATTTTTAATTAAATTTTAAGCATAAAAAAACCCTACCTTGAAACCAAGGTAGGGTTTTTAATAATATGGTCAAGCCTCACGACTGATTAGTAATGGTAGGCTGAATACGTTACCGCACTTACACCGCCATCC
>JAEWVM010000105.1 GCA_023396615.1 Spirochaetota bacterium
TAATTGAAACAAGCTCTAAAAATCTTGTGCGTATAATAAACGATATACTCGATTTTTCCAAAATAGAGCATAAAAAGTTCAGAATAATCTCTGAACCCTTCGATCCTGTTGAAACAATAAATCATACCATCAGACTTTTCGAACTCACCACCCTTAGAAAAAATATTCTTCTCGATTTCAAACACAATCATGTTCCTCATTGTATCGGTGATTCGCTTAGACTTCATCAGGTAATATTGAATCTCGTCGCAAATTCCGTAAAATTCACTCCAACCGGCGGATATATTAAAGTTGAACTAACAGCTGAAACTGAAAACTCTTCAGCAACTCTTAATATATCAGTGAGCGACACTGGGATGGGGATTCCTCTGGAAAAACAAAAAAATATTTTCGATCCGTTTGAACAAGTCGATCCTTCAGTTCCGCTGAATTTCGGAGGAACCGGACTCGGACTCGCCGTCAGCTGGAACATTGTAAATCTGATGGGAGGAAATCTTTCAGTAGATAGCGAATTAGGTAAAGGAAGCCGATTCTTTTTTTCACTTAAACTTCCGGTTGCGCCGAAGGAGGAATTTATGGCTGAGACTCAAATCCGGAGTTTCTCTGAAACAATAAGTCCAATACACGCTCTGATTGCCGAAGACACAACTGAATCCCGCGAGCTTTTGATAAAAATGCTCAGTATACTCGGAATTACATGTGACGCCGCCTCAAACGGAAAAGAAGCTTACGAGCTATTCAAGAAGAAACACTATGACACAGTTATACTAGACGGATATATGCCCGAAATGGACGGAATGACAGCAGCTCAAAAAATCCGCGATCATGAAAAAGAAAATTCAAAAAAAAGAACTCCCATAATAGCTCTAAGCGCCCGAGCTCTTTCTTCCGAACGGGATGAATTTATTAAAGCCGGAGCGGATCATTTTATTGTTAAACCAGTTTCCTTTGAAACATTGTCCGATGGACTTTCGCGTTTTGTCCGGCATGATCTTAATTCAAAAATAATAAAACCTGAGAATGGAGCTTTTTTCGCAAAACTCTCTGCATTCCTCGGTATACCCGAAACGAGCGTCACCTCTGTTTTTGATGCTTTTAAAAATTCTACTTTGCCGCAATATATCAATGAAATAAAAAATGCCCTAAATCCGCTTGAAAGAGATAAGCTTATGCGAGCGGCGCATAAACTAAAAGGTGCTTCTTCATCTCTTCTTCTTGAAAATCTGGTATCGATAAGCTCTTTGCTCGAAGAATCTTCAAAATCCGGAAATCCGGAAGAAATCAGAACTCACGCAGAAAAATTATTTATCGAATCGGAGAATGTTTCCAAACAAAGTTTTACAAATTAACCAAGGCAAATTATTTGACTTTTATATCAAATTGAACGATCATATCTAATGAACAAAACAGCAGCTTGCTTAATCCGCCCAACTTATGCTTTTATTCGGGAGGAATAATGAAGATTTTAATCGTAGATGACGATTTTGTCTGCCGCAATCTTCTTCTTGCTATGGTGAAAGATTACGGCGAGTGCGATGTAGCAATTAATGGAAAAGAAGCGATTTCTGCAGTCAAAAATTCAATCGAAAACAAAACACCTTACAACCTCATCTTCCTAGACATCATGCTCGAAGAGATTGACGGTCATGAAGTTTTAAAACGAATTCGCGATATCGAAAGCAATTTTAATATAGGCGGTCTAGACGGCGCAAAAATCATCATGACTACAATTCTCGACGACTTTGCCAGCATTAAGACAGCTTTCGCCGGTCAGTGTGAAGGATATATAGTAAAACCTATAACCAAAGATAAAGTAGATAAACAGCTTAAAGATCTTAAGCTTATCGGGTAACATTTTTCTTTACAAAAATCAGGATTTATTTTTTTTCATAGCATGAAGAAATCATCCGGAACAGCTCTTGGCTCAAGAGGATTTGACGACAGCAGTCTTATAGAAGAATATCATAAACTTAACTTTACCATTCTCAAGGAGAAACTTGAATCCCCTTTGCCTACAGAAAGAACAGCTGCGGCAAGAGTTCTCTCAAATCATAAAACTGATGAATGCGCCCAGATGCTTGCAGAAGCTCTTATCAAAGAAACAAAACTTTATTCAAAAATAGCAATCAGTGAAAGTCTCGGAACTCTTGGAATTATATCATTAAAATATCTTTTGCCTCTTCTCGGTAAAATCGGAACAAATCAGCATAAAACCATACCTGAAGAAAAATTCCGCAAAAAATCATTTCCTCTTCCGCGTGATATTGTTTCTCGAACTATCACAAAAATCGGAGAAGAAGCTCTTGCTCCGCTTGAAGAGTTTATCATGAGCGAAGACGAATCCGCAGTATCCGAAGCCTTAGATGCTTACGGATTTATTCATTTCTATGGGAACAACAAACGGGACTCTTCCTTTTTAATAAAAATCTACGGCAGAACACAGAACCTAATGATTAAGTGGAAAATCATAAGGGCACTGGAATCATTCGCTGACAACGAGACTGTTAATCTTCTCGAAAAGGTGCTAAAAGACAAAACATGCACAATTCTTCACAAAGAAGCAGAAAGATCTTTGACCCAGATAAAGAGAATTAAAGAAAAAAATATTTAACTAAATCCATGTTTCAGCCGACATAATCTGAAAGGGGATTTTATGTTAAAAAAACCATTTTTGTTTCTTTTAATTGCCGCTTTTCCCGTATTATCTTTTTCCGCTGATTTTCACTGGAACCTGAACAAAGACGACCGCCTGGAACTTGTTAAAACTGCTAAAATAAATTTTCTGATAAACAACACCCTTCAGCGCATTTACGAAGAACGCAATATAATTGACCTGACATGTTATGACAAAAAAGAAGACGGATCTTTTGTAAAAGGGGGTTTCTCAGTTTTTACAAGAGAACATGATGAAAAAGTTTTCAGGCTTACAGATAAAAAACTTTCTGATTTTGAAATTCATAAAAACGGAAAATATTCGGTTCCTGATAAATATCTGATGCCTAATTTACGCCATATTCCGATGTTTCCCGACAAAGAAATAGCCGAAGGTGATGAATGGACTGCACCGGTCGAACTTTATCTCGACAATTTTTCCGTGGAGCTTGGTCTTCTTCTTTCTGCAAAATACCGGCTCAAAGGATTTGCAGACATGGAAGGAGTCAAGACGGCGATAATAGAATATACCTTTGTGATAAACAAGGATCTTTCAGAGAAAAAGATTAAACATCCCGATATTCCGAACAAGATTGTCGGAGAAAATACCGGAATCATTTACTGGGACACCGCAAAAAATCAGGTAATCGGAATGAACGACAAGTACCGGATTATCTTTGCCTTTTTAAACAGAGGTTCCGTAACTACTTATGAATTTAGAATGAATATTGACACTGAATCGAAAGTCTATCGTCCGGTAGCCGAAAATGACAAAGACAAAGACAAGGAAGAAATAAAAAAAGAACTGCCGGAAGACAGCGGAATAACCGTTGAAAGCAATGATACCGGAATAGTTCTCAGAATGGGAGAAGTTCTTTTTGATTTCGATTCGGCAAAGCTGAAATCTGAAACTCAGGAAACCCTGAAAAAAGTAATAGATATTATCAAAAAGAAATATCCCGACCGTGAAATTATCGTTGAAGGTCACACCGACAGCACAGGTACACGCGGCTACAACATGAAGCTATCAGAAAACCGCGCGAATAATGTAGCTGAATTTTTAAAAGGCGGAGTCGGTCATGATAAGCTTTCTTACAAAGGATACGGACCAGACCGGCCGATTAACGGA
This sequence comes from Spirochaetota bacterium, assembly GCA_023396615.1. Classification (GTDB taxonomy): domain Bacteria; phylum Spirochaetota; class UBA4802; order UBA4802; family JAFGJZ01; genus JAKJGA01. The sequence continues at coordinate 3,782 of JAEWVM010000105.1, forward strand.
AATAGAACAGAAACGGAACGCAGACAAAACAGAAGAGTAGATATCACAATAAAGCTTAAGTAATTAAGCTTTATATGTGATGCGTCCTGAAAGAATCGTACATTCCACTGAACCGAAAAGTTCTGCTCCCATAAAAGGAGTATTTTTGCAATTTGAAGCTACAAAATCATCGTTTATAATTACTTTCTTTTCCGGATCTATAATTACGATGTCAGCGTCATAACCGGGTTTTATTTCGCCTTTTTTGATTTTTATAATCTTCGCAGGATTGCACGTTACTTTCGCAAATACTTCATTATAAGAAAGACCATTCTCCTTAACGAGTTTCGTTATCATCAAAGGAACTGCAGTCTCAAGACCGATTATTCCATTCGGAGCAAATTCGATTTCCTGACGCTTCTCATTCATCAGATGAGGCGCGTGATCCGTCGCAATCGCGTCAATCGTTCCGTCTTTGAGACCTTCAATAATCTTAATACGGTCATCCTCAGTTCTTAGCGGCGGATTCATTTTAGCAAGTGCAAGCTTCTCCCTCACAACTTCATCAGTCAGCGAAAAATAATGCGGCGCCGTCTCGCATGTAACCTTTACACCGCGCTTCTTTGCGTTTCTGATTATTTCAACAGATCCGCCCGATGATATATGCTGAACATGAAGTCTTCCTTTCGAAAGCTCGGCGATGATAACATCACGCGCAATCATAACTTCTTCTGCGGCATTCGGAATTCCGCGCAGACCAAGCGAAGCCGAAACCTTTCCCTCATTGATCACGCCTGAATCAACAAGAAGATGATCTTCTTCGTGTGCCATAATAGGAACATCAAACATACGGGAATACTCAAGAGCTCTGCGCATGAGAATGGAACTGCTTACAGGCTTTCCGTCATCGGTAAATGCGACTGCACCGGCAGTATGCAATTCACCCATCTCGCTGATTTCCTCTCCCTTCATTCCTTTCGAAACGGCAGCAGCGGGAAAAATATTCAAAAGACCGGATTTCTCGGCTTCATGCTTGATAAATTTTACAAGAGCCTGATTGTCAATCGGAGGATTGGTATTCGGCATAGTAACAACAGAGGTATATCCTGATTTCGCCGCAATACGGCACCCGCCCGCGATAGTTTCCTGATCTTCGCGTCCAGGTTCACGGAAATGAACATGCAGATCAATCAATCCCGGAAGAACAAGTTTTCCTGCCGCATCTATTGTTTCATCAGCAGTTTCAGATTCACCGATGGATTTTATTATTCCGTCTTCGATATTAACGCAGGCTGTTTTATCAAGCCCGCTTGCAGGATCAAGCACACGTCCGTTTTTAATGCAAAGTTTCATTTTTCTTTATTTATGTCCTCAAGAGTTTTTCCGCAGAGAAGAGAAAAGACAGCCATTCTCACGGCAATCCCGTTGGTAACCTGTTCTTCAATTATTGCATTTTCACAGTCTGCCACAAAATCATCAATCTCGATTCCCCTGTTTATCGGTCCGGGATGCATAACTATAACATCCTTTCTGCATTTTTTGAGTCTGTCTTTAGTAAGTGAAAAATATTTATTATACTCTCTTATCGAAGGAAAAAGGGAACCTTTCTGTCTTTCAAGCTGAATTCTCAGCATATTCACGACATCAAGCTTTGGAAGAATCGAATCCAAATCAAAAGTCATCTCGATTCCGTACAGTGAAAAATCATCAGGAAGAAGAGTCGGAGGTCCGCAGAGCACAACTTCCGAACCCATTTTTGTAAAAAGTTCAATTCCGGATCTCGCGACACGCGAATGCTTGATGTCTCCGACTATCGCAACTTTCAGACCTTTCAGAGAACCGGTTCTTTCATAAACGGAAAACCCGTCAAGAAGAGCCTGTGTCGGATGTGCATGATTGCCGTCACCGCCGTTTATAACATGAGCTTCACAGTTGCGCGAAAGAAAATCCGGCGCAAGAGAAACGGGATGGCGCATAACGATGAAACCGGTTTTCATCGCTTCAAGAGTCTTGACCGTATCAATCAGCGATTCGCCCTTTACAAGGCTTGAAGTCGACGGCGCAACGCTGATAACATCGGCTGATAGTCTTTTGGCTGCAATTTCGAAACTCAGCCTTGTTCTGGTTGAAGGCTCGATAAAAAGCATGCAGACAGTACGTCCGGAGAGAAATGAGAACTTTTTATTAGTCTCCGTGAATACTTTTTTAAAAATCTTTGCCGCTTCAAAAATATAAATAATTTCGTCATGTGAAAGCGATGAAATATCAAGAAGATCTTTTCGTTTGAGAGTCATACTTTCAAATAACACGAGTGCGTTTTTTGTCAATTATTATGTACTGCTCAAACACGAAATTATATTCAAAAAACTATCTTTCTGTTATAATAACCGTATGAAGCTTCGTAAGCTCATCTATGCTGTATCCCAAGCCTTCCCTGCCAAGTCCCGACTTTTTGTTTCCGCCGAAAGGAAAATGCCCCACGCCATGAGCCGGTGCTGAATTTACAGTTACGGAACCGTCCTGAAGCTGTTTTGCGATTCTGAGCGCTAGATTAATGTTCTCTGTAAAAATACAGCTGTCAAGACCGTACTCCGATGAGTTTGAAAGAGCCACGGCTTCTTCATGATCCGCTACCGTCATTATGGGTATTACCGGTCCGAAAATTTCTTCTTTGGCGATTCTCATGGAAGGATTTACATTATCAATAACAGTCGGTTCCATGACAAGTCCCGATGATTTTCCGCCCAATAAAATTCTACCGCCGCTTGATACGGCATCATCAACAAGTTCTTCTACATTTATAAGAGCTTTTTTATTGATAAGAGGTCCAACCTGAGTCTTGTCGCAGAGCGGATCTCCTGACGGATATTTTTCAGCCTCAGAAAGAATTTCTTCGACAAGCTTTTCTTTAATCTCTTTCACGGCAATAACACGGCTCACCGCATCGCATCTTTGTCCGGAGTTTCTGAATGACCCGCGCACAATCTGAGCCGCCGCATTTTTCAAGTCGGCGTCTTTCAGAACTATCGCGGCGGCTTTTCCGCCAAGCTCAAGATGCAGTTTTTTTATGCCGGCAATTTTTGCGATATGCTCACCGACGGCAGTCGAACCGGTAAATGAAATCGCAGAAACATCCTCGCTTGAAACAAGAACATCGCCTACGTCCTTTCCGCTTCCCGTAACAATATTCAATGCTCCGGCTGGAAGACCTGCAAGTTCAAGTATCCGCGCAAAATATATCAGAGCAAGAGGCGTATCGCTTGCCGGCTTTGCAACAACTGTATTTCCGGCAAGTAGTGCCGGAATTATTTTTGCGGCGGCAATATACAATGGATAGTTAAAAGAGGATATAGTTGCGATTACACCAAGAGGTTTGCGCAAAACGATGGCAAATTTATTGGCAGTATCTTCAATCCATTCTCCGGGAAGATATTCGCCGTAAAGCGCCCGCACTTCCTGAGGAGCGAGGCGCAGACGTTCAACAGTTGCCTTGACTTCCCCCCTTGAAACAGACAGGGGTTTTCCGGATTCCATGGTAATTACAGAAGCAATTTCTTCTAAATTCTCGCTCATTATCTGAGCTGTTTTTTCAATAATCTCAAGGCGTTCAACGGGCTTGAATTTCGCAAATTCCGAATGATTTTTCGCAGAATTAACAGCGGAGGTCACGTCTTCCGCACTGCATGCCGGCACACTTGCAAAAACTTTCCAGGTATACGGATTATATACATCAATCTTTCCGCCTGAAACTGTGCAGTTCCAGCATCCGTTAATTAGAATTTTATAATGCCTTATTCCGTCTTCTTCCGAAAAAAGATTTCTGAACATAAGTCCCCCTTCTTCTTTATTTTAGACTATAGCATTTAGCGGAATTAATTCAAATTAATAACTTATCATCTTCTATTATTAATTTAGCTGATTTTAGAAACATTATATTACTGCCGAATATCACATTATAAAAAAGTTAATTTATTACAAAAAATTACTAATGGTTTCGGCAAATCGTCCGACATATTAAGTGTAGAATCAAACTCCTTTGTGTTCCTTTTTATGGAGGAACGCTTTTCCACACGGGATACGCCCATATCCCGTCTTTTTTTTCTCCTCACATCAATTAAAGAGTTTCTTGACAGCGGCGGATAAATCATTACATTAAACTGCCGGAGGATTAAAGTATGAATGCTACTCTTGAAAAATTCAACAGCTTCGATATTCTCCTGATATGCGGTGTTTACGGTTCAGGTAAAAACGCCTTCGCGGAAAAGTATTTTAAAAACGGCGCGTGGAACCGTGTGAGCAGAAATGAAATCCGTAAACTTCTTTATGAAATGACGCGTTTCGGCGATACATGGGAATCTGCAAAATTCAGCGAAGAAGACGATATTCTCGTCAAACACATCGAAAGAAAAATTCTCGAGCACTTTCTTCACAACAAGAGAAAAGTTCTTGTAATCAACACATTCGCGACCAAAAAATCACGCCAGCGTTTTGTTTCGCTAGCGGCAGAATATAAAAAAACCATAGGCGCAGTTTTCATGAACATGCCTCTTGAATTCTGTCTATCAGGGTACAAGAAGCATAATCCGACCATGCCCGAAAATGTTCTCAGGTCGATGTTTCAGAAAATCGAGCTTCCGGAAAAAAGAGAAGGATTCACGGAGGTTCTCGAAGTTCATCCTAAGGAATAATCATACGCTTTTCCCAAAATTCATTCCTCCGCTAAAGCCGCATCTCTTATTCTATTAATCTTGACAGATTATTTCAATACCTGATAAATCACGTATGGCAACGGCTGACTCAAAAAGACTCGAAAGACGGGCAAAGTACATGCTCCTCAGCAAAGACATACCTTCATCAAAAATGGATGTCGTAAAATCCCTTTTGTCCAACGACAAACTTCTTCCTGAAGAAAAATACGGCGCTGTAATCGACCTGGTCAAAAACTGCCCTGATAAAAAAACAGAAGCAGAAGGAAGAAAAATCGAAACCGCGCCGAAGATTATTACTAAAAAAAAACCTTCTCAGACATTTGTTCCTGTATTATCCGGTCAGGCTTCTTCTTCCGTTTTCATTGATGAGCTTCACTCTAAATACCGTCATTTGAATATTTTTAAAAAAAAATATCTCATGCATTCAGGAAACTGGCTCAGCCTGACCATAAAAAAAAGACTCGTGCCCTCAAAGAAATTTTTCAAGCTTCTTTCTGAAATAAATGCGCATCAGGAAAAAATTCTTCCAAGAATAATTTCTGTCTGCGACATGATTGTTGCTGATGAACAGATAACGGATCCGGTAATATTTAATTATTTAAGAAATCTTTCCTTATGGCTTTCACTTACTCCAATGAGTTCTCTTGATTACGGAAAAGCAAAATGGCACGACGCTCCGACTTTTGAAAACGAATTCAAGCAATATATGATTTATGCATTTTCTTTTGATCTTCTGTCAATTGACACAAAGGAAAAAATTATCCTTTCATTTGAAACCAAACTGCGAGAAATGACAGATCTGGCAAAAGAAACTCTCATACCCGAAGATTCCGATTCCGCACGAAGCGGAAAAGAATCAAGAAATCTTAAAAAAGAAAAATTGATTTTTGACTACATGCTTGCTCTACGTTCCTTTATTCCGACAGTTACTGAAGCAAAAGGTTCTCTCGACAAAATCCTTGAAAACAGGTACGGATTTCAGTCTCTTTGCTCTTTTCTTTCCATTTATTTCGAATGCCTTGTTTTCCGCAGACCTGTTACTGAAAATGAAATTATAAGCTATTATTCAATAAAGCCTCTTCAGCCGAAAATTGATTCGTGGAACTGTTCAGCCGAAACCTTGAAAAAATACGGAAAAGACGAAGAATCAGTGAAGCAGAGAAAGATTCAGCAGATAAAGCAAGAACTCCGTCATCTTGACGAAATAGTCGAAATGATCGGAATGAAATTTGAAGGATCGGATATCCTTCTTTCTTCATTTGAAGAACAATGGAAAATAATTAACAAACGCAGAATTGATACTGTCGCGGTCAAAAATGACGATTACATGACCTTCATTGATGAACTTCTTCATTATTTTGAAAAGGCATATCTTCCGTTTCTCGACGGAACCAGCATGATTTTTTCTTCCGGCAAAACCCGGATTGAATCTTCAATTTTTACAAAGAATTCATTCGAACGCAGAGTTTCGGTTTATACGGACATTCTCAAAGATCTGAATTCTTATAAAATTAATGTTCCGAACGAAAAAATAACCAAGGAAGAATCCCGCAAAATCATAAACGGTTCCATCAAAACAATGGATCATATTTCTTCATTTTTTACCCGTATCAGCGCACTTTTTTATTCATTTGCCTTTGATCTTCATCTTCTCCAGGCAGTGCATGAAAAAACATTATTTGAAAACAATAATGATGAACCCAGCATCCATCAGCCGGTCAACATCCGTGATGTCACAGAAACATCATCCAATCTGATACCTTTTTCCGATTCTGTCTTTATTGCATCCGAAAACATGCACCCTGCTCTGAAAATGAACAGCGGAAAAGCTGTTTATCCCGATTCAGGGCGCGAGGGACTTTTTAAAATGATTCTTTCTTTCTGCTATCAGATATCATATGAACTCAGCTCCGACGAGTTAATGAAGGAACTCGAAAAAAGAAGAGAACTCCGCAATGAGATAAAACTCCTTGGGGGAAGCATTTGAAATTTATTGCCGCCGTCTTTTTTCTGTTCTTCCTGTGTTCGGGATTATACGCTCAGTCAGTTTTCAATCCGGTAAAAGTTGCCGTTGTTGAAGCACGCTTTGACTCAGTCGAGGAAACTCTGAGAAAATATAAAATACCGTTTACAATAATTCCCGAGCGCATGCTAGAAAATGCCGAAGACCTTTATCCGTTTGATTTGATATTTTTTCCGTGCGGAATCGGAATTTCTCCTGAAACAAGCATTAACATTCTATCAAGGGGAACGAAATTCGAAGGTGTTAGCCTTAAGGAAGAATATTATAAAACTGATGATGGAAAAGTCACAAAATCCGTCCGCTCTTTTTTAGCGGAAGGCGGCATCGCGGTTTTTAACGATTATTCGATTCCTCTTCTCGCAAGAGCGACAAAAAGAATTAAGTTTTACAAAGACTTCCCGAATATCGGCCTTTCAGGATATTATACTTCTTCAGCCTCCGGTGATTTCGAGAATTTTCTCGGAAGAAGACAATACGGAATCAATTTTCCTCACCCGGGATGGGTTGTTGTTTCCCGATCATATTCCAATGACAATTATTTCTCTGCGGAAGTAAATACGCCTATCGGAATCAAATCAGCAGTAATTTCCGGAAAAGTTCCGCTTGATAAAGGTACGGCATATTTTACGGCTTTCCACGAATCCAATCCGATGAATGAGCTTCTGCGTTTTTTAACAATCAGGGCATATTCAACAAACTATGTCAAAAAAAACCTCCGCTATGTCGGCGGCTGGGATATGGAAGCATATAGTGTTCTAAATGACATTTCTCTTCTTGAGGATTTCGCGCGTACTTATAAGATAAATAAGAATCCCGGAAACAGCACTCTTTTCGTTTTTTTCTCAGGCGGAGAATGGCTCGTAGAAGTATATTCAAAGGACATGAATCTTCTTTATTCGGTAGAAAATCAGGGTGATATTTTAAAGCTTGACCTTGACAGCCCCGATGAAGAAATTATCGTAAAAACAGTAAGACTCAGCGAAGAATCCGGTTTGGTTTATTCATTAATAGTCGGAGAAGGTTTAAGACTATTTCCTTATTATAAAAGAGCCACGGTATGGACAGTTCTAATTGTACTCGTTTTGTCTTATCTTTTTTTCATGAAAAAAAGGCGTTCTCAGAAATCATCCTCCAAGACGGATGATCATAATTATTTATAAGGCGGGCATCGATGGGAAAAGTAATATCAATGTCAAACCAAAAGGGCGGAGTCGGAAAAACAACCACAACGGTTAATCTCGCCGCTTTTCTATCAGAAAAAGGAAAAAAAGTCCTGATAATCGACATAGATCCTCAGGCAAACG
>JAEWVM010000123.1 GCA_023396615.1 Spirochaetota bacterium
GATATTCTTCAGGAGGCGCTTTTCGGTCCGGTTGAATTCGACATTTCTCTTGATTATGACATAGATAATCCGGATGTATTCGTTACTGACTTGAAGAACGAAATGAATCATTTTCGCGGAAATTTTACCATTGATGATCTTGTGGAATTCGTTGTAATGTGGCAAGGGAAAGCTGTTATAGGAAATGTTGAAATCGCATCAAGCGGAAAAAAATTTTCCGTTCGCGACGGCGGCAAACAGATTACAGAGGTAGATAATTTTGTTGAATACAAGGCTTCGTATCTTGTCGGAGAACGGCTTTCTGAACCGTTTGTTCCTCCGCTTTTCGGAATTACATGCCTCGGACCAAGTCATGGATTTGATCCGACAAATAATACTTCGGGTTTCATCATCTGGATTAATCATCAGGGAATCATGGTTGATCCGCCTGTCAACTCAACCGAATGGCTTCTTGATTCGAATGTAAACCCCAAGTTTATTACGGGAATAATTCTATCGCATTGTCATGCTGACCATGATGCCGGAACTTTTCAGAAAATTCTCGAAGAGCAGAGAATAACCATTTATTCAACGACTACTGTTCTTGACAGTTTTTTAAGAAAGTATTCCGCGACTGCCGGAGTTTCTGCTGAAAGGCTTAAAACACTTTTCGATTTTTCGCCTGTAAAAATCGGGCGGAGTATGTTTATTCATAATGCAAAATTCGATATGTTTTATACGCTTCATTCTATTCCGTGTATCGGATTTAAAATGACGTTTCAGAATCAGTCATTTGTATACAGTTCTGATCACAATAATGACCCTGAAGCGCACAAGGCCCTTTTTGAATCGGGAGTTCTGTCAGAAGAGCGTTATGCAGAGCTGTCTGATTTTCCATGGGATTCAAAAGTTATTTTTCATGAAGCCGGTATACCTCCGCTTCATACGCCTGTTTCGTATCTTGACTCGCTTCCCGAGCAGATAAAAAAACGCACTTTTGTTTATCATATAGCAGAAAAAGATTTTCCTAAGAATACATCTCTTTCTCTCGCAAAATTCGGTATAGAAAACACTATATCATTTAATGTTAAGCCGCCTTTATTTGAAAAGGCTCATCAGATTCTGGGATTGCTGAATCATCTCGATTTTGCAAAAGATTTAAGTGTAAAGAAAGCCCAGGAATTTATAAACATTGTTCATGAAGAAAAATATAAAAAAGGCGAACTGATAATAAAGCAGGGGAGTTCGGGAGACAAGTTTTATATCATTCACATGGGCAATGTGTCCGTTGACAGCGGAAATCTTGACGAGAAAAAGATTTACGGCTCGTATGACTATTTCGGAGAAGTAGCGATAGTTACACAGCGGACAAGAGCTGCCGACGTTTATGCTGAAACTGATGTTGTTTTATATACAATAGAAAGAGATAAATTTCTTAGTTTTATCGCAGGTACGGAATTTGAAAACACGCTTCACCGTCTTGCGCGCATTCGCACCAGCGAGACATGGAATCTTTTATCAACAAGTAAGTTTTTCAGACTTTGTACGGCAACGCAGAAAACCTGGCTTGAATCCATTTTTGTTCCGCAGGATTATAAAAAGGGGACAGTTCTTTATAAGGAAAACGGACAGATAAAAAATATCTGCATTATAAGAAGCGGCGAAGTTGTTGTTGAAAGAAACGGCGGGAAAATACGCGTTCTCGAAAAAGGCGATTTTATCGGCTCAATAAGCCGAATGTATTACGGGCAGACCCTGCCGTATACTTACAGAACCGAATCAGCGGTTTCTCTCTTTTCAATGAAAAAAGATGATATCATTAGATTTGCAGACAAGAATCCCGGACTTTTGATGAGGCTGAAAGATGACGAGCTTGAATCGTAAGTTTTCATTCAGTATCATCGCTGCAGTTTTTGTTTTATTTTCTTTCTGTCTGATTTCCGAAGAAAATATGACGTTGAAAGTATTGGCTCAATCTGTTGAAACTTACCGCGGACAGGAAATTGAAATGCTTCTCAGGCTTAGAAATCATAGCGAGCATTTCAAGACCATAACATTTTACGATAAGAATAATCATGATATTGTTTTTGATATCAGCGACAGACGGAAAGATAAAGTTATAAAATCGAATCTTAGAACAATGCACGAAGGTTCTATTTATAGAGTTGTTTTTACTGTTGAAGGAATTGATTCAAAAGGAAAAATTCAAGGGAGAATCAAAAGCTTCACGATGGAGCTTCTTGAAAGACTCCCTTGAATTTTGTTCCAAGGAGAAGGCAGAATAGCTGGGCGGCTATCCCGCCTTCTGCGTTTGGACGCGCAGTGTCAGGAGTCTTAAAGTATAATCGGGAGGGAATATACCTTTTAATCCCTTGCGTTATTATTGTCGGAAATTATTCCTGTAACTTTAACATTTTTTCGTTTTTTTTTTAATAGTTTTAAGAATTAATTTAATATGAAGTTCGAGATCGCTTGAATTGAAAAAATATTGTGTAAAACCTGACATTACTGAGCATGTTTAATATTAAAGTTTATAATTGGCATGGTTATTACGTAAAAATGCGAGTTGTTACTTCTGCGCAAACGTTTTCTTCTTGAAAAAAATGACATAATTTATATTTTGGAATAAACGGAGGATATTATGAATATAAAGAACAAGTGGGCGTTGATTACCGGTGCAAGCAGGGGCGTCGGGAAAGAAATAGCAAAAGCCATGGCTGCTGAAGGCTGTAATCTCATTCTTCACAGCAGAAGCATTGAGCACACTAAAATTCTTGCCGAAGAATTGAAAGGCGTAAAAGTATTTCAGATTGAAGGAGATCTTTCTGATGTTTCAGTAGCTGAAAAAATAGCTGATGAAGCCGAAAGACTTTCAGGAGGCCTTGATATTCTTTATAATAATGCAGCAATAATGACTAAGTATAGAACAGAATATTATTCTGCACCTGCTGATGAATATGAAAAAAGTTTTGCGGTAAATACGATTGTTCCGATTCTGATCTGTAATAGAATTATTCCGAAGATGATTGAACGCGGATTCGGAAGAGTCATTAATGTAACATCGGGAATAAAAGACGAACCTGAACTCACTCCGTATGCAATTTCTAAAGCGGCTCTTGATAAATATGTTTTTGATTTGGCAAAGAAGCTCGAAGGAACCGGAGTCTGCATGAATCTAATGGATCCGGGATGGCTCAGAACTGATCTCGGCGGAGATAAAGCCCCGAATGCTGTTGAAAGCGTTATCCCCGGAGCAATGGTGCCTGTTCTTCTTGATGAAGCAGTAAGCGGAAAACTTTTTCATGCACAGGATTACAGAGTTTGATCCCGACAATATTTACGCTGAATGGAAAACGGATTTGAAAAAGACATATTATCTTAATTCAAGTTTTGATCTTGAACTCGGCAATATCCCGCTTGATCGTTATGAGAAATTTGCAGATGAGATGACTTGTCTTTTTCTTCCGGCAATTGACGCGGATGATTCAGTAATCGTAAATATAACTCCGCTTCCGTCTTATTATGAATATTTTAAGAAGATCGGAATTGAGTGCGCGTCAATTGCTGAACATTCCTCCGAGCAGAGAGAAGGGCTTGTATGGGGAATGAATTCAAAGTCTCAAATGATTCTCGAATCGTACAATTGTTTCTGTGATTTTCCGGATGAAGTTATTGTAAAAAAAATAAATTCGAGAAAATATTCCAATGATATCTGCCGTACATTAAATTATCCGTACGGCAAATGCGCGGATAACTACGAGGAACTTCTTGATATAGCCGCCGAGTCGTCTTTTCCTTTTGTCGCGAAAACAGAATTCGGTTCTTCCGCGAGCGGATTCATTCATGTTAAAAAAAGTGAAGATATAAAAAAGCTTAATAAAGCGGTGAATTATTTTAATTTAGGATTTTCTTTTATCATTGAGCCATGGAGAAACCGTATTGATGATTTTTCTGCCGGCTTTTTTCTTTCGAAAAAAGGTGAGATGACTGACTTCAATGTCCGTAAGTTATTTTGCGCGGAGCGGGGACAGTTCGACGCGCTTATAACAGGTTCCGAAATAGATGAGAAAATAATTAATGAGATGCATGATGCCGCAATAAAAATTTCAGAAAAACTTGTTTCTGATGGATATTTCGGTAATGTATCTTTTGACGCTTATACTTTTCATGATGGTGAAGGAATTTCATTGAATCCCGTTTCTGAAATAAATGCACGTATGACTATGGCGGATATTGCAAGATTCATGGCTAAAAAGACTTCTGCAAAGATAAGTTTGATTAAATTTGTGAAGGGCAAGCATCTTGAAAAATTCAAGTGCGAATCTGATGTCATCTCTTGTTTCGCCGATGAAGCGTATTCCGCTGAGAGAGGAAAGGGAATTATTCTTATGAGTCCTCTTTATTACGAAAAAAAAGGAATTAAATTTTTAACGGAAAGGGCACTATTCTGTGTGCTTTCTGATACTGAAAAGGAAGCCGTGAATTATCTAAAAAAAATTTCATCACTCGAATGGCATCGGTTTTAACTGTGTGATATTTTTCCTGATACACTCAGTTATATAAATTTCTTATTAATCCAAACAGTGTATTCTCCCTTTTTTTCATATCCTGTTTGCCAGTTTTCGGGTTCTGCTGTAAAATTTGAATTAATTGATACAGCAAGAGCTTCTTCTTTTTTATCATTAAGAATTATTCCGGCAAAACCATAGAATTTGTCTGTCAGATCTATCCATTCGGAAGAAGATGTTATTCCGGCTTTTTTCCTAAGGCGGATTAATTCTTTAATTTCGGTTTCATGTCCCCAGTCAAAACAATCAGGCCAGTAGACACAAGGTGTGCCGGGCATTGAGAGAATGAAAGTATAAGCTCTCGATTTAAAATGCGGCGGACACGGCCAGCATTGCTGTCCCCATCCGTTTGCTGGAGAGTAGGGAGAAGCTCCCATGTCGTGATTATCTACGAAAGCAACGAGTGCTGCACGGTCTTCGGCGGATGATTTTGCAATTAGGCCGAACTTTAAATTTCTGGCGTCAGCTGA
>JAEWVM010000161.1 GCA_023396615.1 Spirochaetota bacterium
ACGGAACTCTTTATTTCAGCGGAGGATTTTTTCTTTCTCTGGGAGCTGAGTGGACTAGATATAACATTTCAATAGACAACGACATCAATCGGACAAGCCCGAGTGCGCTCACATATAATAACGGGTCAAAATCGGGAAATATAGACACATACATTATTCAGATTTCTGCAGGGTATGCTTTCAGAAATTGATATTTTATTCACATCGAAAACAACCGGTATGCGTTCAGCGTGCACCACTTGTCGGGTTTACCTTTTTTTATGCCGAGCAGAGAATGGATTGTTCCATGCGTATCGGCTTCGAGTTGAAACTTTCCGGATGTGTTCTGTTTCGAAACTATTTTATTGAAGTAAGGAATTATTCCGTCGTTGAGCTGGTTTTCTTCGGCAAGAAGTTTAAGTATAGAAAGCAAATCCGTCTGTGACAAAACCGGATATATTATTTTTGAGAAATCATCATTGCAGTAAATTCCTTTGCGTTCACTCTTTAAAGTGAAGACCGCGTTTTTCAGAAACTTAATTCCCTTTTTTATTTCAAGATGATATTTGTTGTAGATGTTTTTGTAAGGTATCAGTGCTCCCAGTACGCATGCAGTGGCGATTATGCTTGATGAAAACTTCTCGTTTTGTTCGTGCAAAAGTCCCCTGCCGGTTTTTCCGGTAAAATAAAGTTTGATGCTGTCTTTGAATCCCGCAACGGGAGAGTAGAGCCATCCACCGTCATGGCGCTGAATTGACAAGAGCCACTCCGCGCATGTGTGGATTTCATCTCCGCTATAGCCGCTTTTGATAAGTGATCTTAATATTGAGCCCGTCCATCCCGCGCATGGAGCCAGCGGTTTCCATTCGGGAGAAAATCCTTTTCCTTCAACAAATGATTTTTCATTTATTCTTTTGATTAGCGGTTGAATGAAGCTTTCTTCGGCGCGCATTGCAGACTCGGCGGCAAAAGTAAAATACTGAATGGAAGAATTCAGAGACTTGAAGGATTTGCCGCTGAATGTCTTTTCGAAATAGGCTGCCGCTTCTTCGTAAGAAACGGAATAATCTTCGTGAAGTATTTCTGTGACGGTCAGGTTTCTTATGACGGGATCATTTCTTTCGAGCAGCCAGTCAATGACGGGCTGCTTAAAATAAGGATTCATTGTGCTGTAAATTTTCCGAGATTAGCCTGAATCGCCGGATTTGTCTTATCGGCTTCGGCGGCTTTCTTTATCATTTCTGCAGCTTTGTCTTTTTTGCCCTGCGCAAAATAGCTTGCAGCAAAGTTATTCATAATTTCCGGCGAAGAAGGGTTTACGGAATATGCTGTAGCGAACGCGATTTCCGCTTCGGGATATTTTTTAAGCATCATGAAAGTTTTTCCGAGTTCATTCCATGCCGCGTACATTTCGAAATCAGCAGAAGTCGCTTTTTCTAAAAGTTCCTTTGCGCCCCAGAAGTTTCCGAGACCGTAACGGGCTTTTCCTATTATATAATAAGCCATGGCATTGTTTTTTTCTTTTTCTGCAATTTTCTGACCGACTCTTACAGCATCGGTATATTTTTTCATTTCAAGATAAACGAGACCGACATCAATCAATGCATTTGTGTCATTCGGTCTTATCTGGAGGCATCTTCCGAGATGAGAGAGCGCGTTTTCGTATCTTTTCATTTTCCAGTGATTATGGCCTGCGAGAAAACGGAGTTTGTAGTTGGGAGAATCTGCAGTCATATCTTTTGAAGCATCAAGTTCTTCCCCGATGATTTTTAGAGACTCATCATATTTGCCTTCTGTAAAAAGCTTGAGAGCGGAATTGTAGTCTGCAAATAAAGGAAAAGCCGTGATGCAGAAAATTACCGGAAAAATGATCTTTTTCATTATAATACCCCTTGAACATGAAAAGCATCGGCTTTTGGCGGTCAAAGCGTCAAGAAATTTTTGGTTTGACCTGAGCTCATTGCGCTTTTTGAATAAGACAGGCATTGCCGTTTGAGGTTCATTATGAAATTTAAACTTTGTCTGATTTCTTTATCTTTTTGTTTTATTTCTTCGGTTGTTTATTCCGTACAGAAAAGCCCCCATAATCTAAATGCGGAACCTGTTGAAGGAAGTCCGGGGCGTTATTTGCTTGCAATAAAGTTTAAATCGGTAGACAGAGTTTCTGTAAGTACAATGCTTCCTGCTGAATCTTCCGGTAGAAAGCATGAGACGGTTATTCTTCCGCGAAATGAATGGAATTATGATGACAAAACGGGTTTGATAGAAGTTAAAAGAAAAATTGATAATTCTGCATGTCTTGTAAGGGCTGAAGGAAAGTTTGAGACGCCGTTATGCGTAAAGGTTACAGGCGGTGAAAAAGCTGCAAAAATCAGGTTAGTTTATAATGGAAAAATCGGAAAGGCGGGTGCGGATTATTCTTATGATGAGAAAAAGAATGAGATAAAATTGTTGTCATGCGTCACCGGTGATGAAAAATACCTGCTTCAATATTCAACATCTAAAGGAGCATGCAGTATCGGTTCCATGAGCTCTTCTGATTTGACGAGAGAGCATCGTGCTTATTTTGAATGGCCTGTTGATGGAAATGCTTCAGCAATTGATGAGACCTGTTGTAAATTCAGCCCCAAAAATTCTTTTTATAAAAGTGTGTGGTTTGTTCAACTTCTTCCGAAAAATAACGGATATTTCGGAAAAGACATAATAAATGACTTCAAGTGGGATGCTGTCACAAATGTTTTGATTCTATCTGAGCCTGTTGACATTGATAAATATGAAGTTTATATTTTCGGAGAATAGAAATTCAGGATAATTAATTTGCCAATAAATAGATTTTGTGCGATAATATGTGAGAGGTAAGAATGAATACGATTAAAGTTGAAGGAACTGATAAAGGACATGTACTTCTTCTCGGTTTGAGTACCTGCATCTGGTGCAAAAAAGCCAAGGAATTTCTTGAGTCCAATAATGTTCAGTTTGAATATGTTTTTGTGGATCTTCTCGAATCCGAAGAAAAAGACAAAGTCAAGGAAACACTCAAGAAATGGAATCCGGCTTGTTCGTATCCCACTCTTGTTCTGAATAATTCATCGTGCGTAGTCGGATTTGACGAAGAGAAAATCAAGCTGGAGCTTTTAATATGAGTTCAGAAGTTTCAGAAAAAGAAACAGAGGATCTTTATAAAAAGATCAAATCCGCGGCTGATTCAGGCGGTTATATTCTTAACCCAGATAATTCATTTACGCTTGCATTGATCGAAGGGCTTATAGTAAACGAAAAGCGCTACGGCTATCAGGCGTGCCCGTGCCGTTTGGCTTCGGGAACAAAAAATGAAGACCTTGACATAATTTGCCCGTGCGACTACAGAGATCAGGATATCAATGAATTCGGAGCCTGTTACTGCGCTTTATATGTGAACAAGGCTGTTGCTGAAGGAAAGCAGAAGCTTAAGCCTGTTCCGGAAAGGAGAAGCGCGGAAAGAAAGGATTCATCTGCGGATACGGTTTCAACAGCGAATTTGAAATATCCCGTTTGGCGTTGTACTGTATGCGGATATATTTGCGCGAGAACCAATCCGCCGGAAATATGTCCTATTTGCAAGGTTCCGAAGGAAAGATTTGAAATATTTATGAAATAAGGAAGAAACATGAAAAAAGTCATTGCTTTATGTCTTGTGATGCTTGCTCTTGAATGCACAGCAAAAAAAATCGATTATAAGGATACTATGTACGCAGAAATTGTCACAAACCACGGAAAAATCAAACTCGAGCTTTGGCACTCGAAAACACCTATTACGGTAGAAAATTTTGTCGGACTTGCTTCCGGAACAAAAGAGTGGACTCATCCTGTTTCAGGTGAAAAACTCAAGAAGAAGTATTATGACGGTCTCATTTTCCACAGAGTCATAAAGGATTTTATGATTCAGGGCGGATGTCCTCTCGGAAAAGGAACCAGCGGTCCCGGTTACAACTTCGAAGACGAATGTTTTGATAAAAGCAAGGCAACAGAAATTAAGGGAAATTTTACGACTGACGAAGAGGCGATGCTTGTTTTCAATCAGATTCTTCTTCCTTATTTTCAGGCAAACGGAGCCAATGCGGATAAAGAACTTCTTGCAATTGTAAACGAATGCCAGCAGAAGCAGTCTGCAAAACCGCTTACAAAACATCCGGTTGAATTTTATAAGGAAAAAACAAAGGTAAACGCTGCTGTAATGACAGGCGGAGAACTTATCGCGAAAATTGAATACGGAACAATATGTATGGCTAATGCCGGACCTAACACAAACGGTTCACAGTTTTTTATCGTAACCAAAAAAGACGGCTGTGACTGGCTTAACGGCAAGCACACTGTTTTCGGAAAAGTTATCGAAGGAATGGATGTTGTCGAAAAAATTCAGTCTCTCAAAACAGCTCCGGGAGATAAGCCTGTTGAAGATGCTGTTATAGAAGAAATAAATATTCTGGATAAGTAATTCGGCGGCAGGATAAATTATGGATGGATTGACTCCGAACGAAGAATTCATAGAGATGATGAGGTCGGAAAAAATCGCCGACCAGACAATCATCGATGCCCTGGATAAAAAAGTCTATGATATGAGAAATCTGATCGAGGTTGGAGCAAGTTTATCCTCCAATCTCGAATTCAATTCTCTTGTTGATTCCATCCTTTACAGCTGTATCGGTCAGATGTTCATAGAGAAAATCGCTATCATGCTTGAAATAGATATCGACAATCCGAATTTTATGATCGTGAATAAAAAAGGTTATCCGGCGGACAGCATTTCGCCGGCACTTCTTCTTCCGGGTGATTCACCGCTTTCAATTTATCTTACAGACAACCCAGTCCCTGTTGAATATGAGTCCCTATATGAACATGCCGAACTGGTCAGAGATTTGAATATCCTGAAATCGCTTGAGCCGAATCTACTTGTTCCGATGAAATCCAAAAACTCCCTCAATGGAATTATTATTATCGGAAACAAAATTCAGGGCGGACTCTTTTCTTCCGATGAGCGCGAATTTCTGCGCGGACTCGGACGCTTTGCGTCAATTGCCGTTGAAAATTCGCGCCTTTATCAGATGGCAACGATGGATAGAATGACTAAGCTTTATATTCATCATTATTTTCAGCAGAAACTTTTGGATGAAATTAAAAATGCAAACAGATACAAAACGCCATTGAGCGTATTTATTTCGGATATAGATCATTTTAAAAAATTCAATGATACCTACGGTCATCAGCAGGGCGACATCGTCCTGAAAGAAGTTGCGGTGATTTTTAAAGAAGCTTTCAGAAAGCTTGATGTTCCGGCGAGATACGGCGGTGAGGAATTTGCCGTAATTCTGCCTGATACCGATATAGAAAAAGCCGTTATGATCGCTTCACGCTACAGAAAAAGAGTTGAGGCTTATGAATTTACGGGGCAGAAGGAGCCTCTTCATGTAACTGTCAGCATCGGCGTTGCGCAGTATGATCCAAACAGGGATTTTGAAAAGAGAGATATAATCGAACGTGCCGACAAAGCTTTATATAAGGCAAAAGAATCCGGGAGAAACAAAGTGGCGGCTTCAAAATGATTTCGGATAATTTTGAATCAAAAAGCAAATTCGAACAGGCATATTATTTTGAAAAGCAAGGCAAAACCGAAGAGGCGATTCACTATTATGCCGGAATAGGAAAGGATGAGCCGAGACACAGGGAAGCCTTGCTTTCAATGGCTGCTCTTTATTCTAAATTAAACAGAACGATTGATTCGCTTTTTTGTTTTGAAAAGGCCGTTTCAATAGAACCTGATTATCTTTCTATTTTCAATATTGGAAACATTTACTACAAACTGTCTGATTATAAAAAAGCGGTTC